>NZ_JBJGYW010000025.1:0-82802 GCF_054050215.1 Geodermatophilus sp. SYSU D01186
CCGGCGGGGAGCCGTGGGCCGGGGGGCGCTGCCGGCCGGCGCGGGGGGCCGGCGCATGACCGGCACCCCCCCCCGGCCCCGCCGCCGTACACGTGCGAGATCGACGATCTCGCCGGAGACAGGGGGAACACACGATGGCGGGTCGCGGTACCGGACCGGACTTCGTCGAGGCACTGGCACGGGGCCTGGACGTGCTGGCCTGTTTCGACGCCGACCACCGGAGCATGACGCTGTCGGAGGTGGCCACGGCGGCGGGGCTGGCCCGCCCCACCGCACGCCGGCTGCTGCTCACGCTGGAGGAGCTCGGCTTCGTCCGCGCGGTCGGCAACGCCTTCCAGCTCACCCCGAAGGTGCTCACCCTCGGCATGGCCTACGTCGGCGCCCTGGGCCTGTGGGACATCGCCCGGCCGCACATGGAGGCGCTGGTCGCCAGGACCGGCGAGTCGTCGTCCATGACGCAGCTCGACGGCTCGGACGTCGTGTACGTGGCCCGGGTGTCGGTGCCCAAGCTGATCACGCTGCGGGTGGAGATCGGGACGCGGTTCCCGGCGGTGCAGACCTCGCAGGGCAAGGTCCTGCTGGCCGCCCTGACGCCGGCCGAGCTCGAGGCGACGCTGGCCGAGCCCAGCCGCGCCGGGCTGCCCGCCTACATCGGCCGCGCCCCGGACCAGCTGCGGGAGGAGCTGGTCGACGTCCGGGCGCGGGGCTGGGCGCTGGCCGACGAGGAGCTCGCCCCGGGGATCCGCTCGGTCGCCGTCCCGGTGCGCGACGCCTCCGGCGCGGTGCGCGCCGCCATGAACGTCACCGTGCACGCGGCGGAGACCTCGACGGCGCACCTGCTCGGCGAGCACCTGCCCAAGCTGCTGCGCACCGCGGGGGACGTCAGCGCGGAGTGGGCGGTGTGGCAGTCCCGCCCGCACCGCGACGTCGCGCGGGTGGCCGAGGGCGGCACCGCGAGCGCCTGACGACGGCCGCGGGAGCATCGCAGCGAGCGCCGGCGAGCGAGGAGCGGACCGGGGCGGGGAGTGGCCCGGGTCAGCGCCCGACCCCCCGCGCGGGCGGCGGCGGGAGTCCCTACGGTCGAGGCGGAGCCCCCCGCCGGTCCGACAGGAGATGCCATGTCGCACAACGAGCTGCCCCCGCCCTCCGCGCGCGCCCGCGAGCTCTACGACCGCATGGTCGCCTTCATGCGCGAGGAGGTGCTGCCGGCCGAGGCGGAGTACCTGGCCGCCCGCCGGGAGGCCGGCCCCCACGGCCACGAGGTGCCCGCGGTGGTCGAGACCCTCAAGCAGAAGGCGCGCGAGCGGGAGCTGTGGAACCTGTTCCTGCCGGCGGAGTCCGGGCTGACCCAGCTCGAGTACGCCCCCATCGCCGAGCTGTCCGGGTGGAGCCTCGACCTCGCACCGGAGGCGATCAACTGCGCCGCCCCCGACACCGGCAACATGGAGCTGCTGCACCTGCTGGGCACCGAGGAGCAGAGGAAGCAGTGGCTGGAGCCGCTGCTTCAGGGCGAGATCCGCTCGGCCTTCGCCATGACCGAGCCGGACGTCGCCAGCAGCGACGCCACCAACATCGGCACCCGCATCGAGCGGTCCGGCGACGAGTACGTGATCAACGGCCGCAAGTGGTGGACCAGCGGCGCGATGGACCCCCGCTGCGCCCTGTTCATCACCATGGGCAAGACCGACCCGACGGCGCCGGCGCACCGGCAGCAGACGATGGTGATCGTGCCGCGGGAGACCCCCGGCGTGACCGTCGTCCGCGACTACCCGGTGATGGGCCACCACGACCAGCACGGCCACGCCCAGGTCCGCTTCGAGGACGTCCGCGTGCCCGCGGCCAACGTGGTCGGCGAGGAGGGCGGCGGGTTCGCCGCCGCGCAGGCGCGGCTGGGCCCCGGCCGCATCCACCACTGCATGCGGGCTCTCGGCGCGGCCGAGCGCGCGCTGGCGCTGCTCACCGCGCGCGCCAACGAGCGCGTGGCGTTCGGCGGCCCGCTGGCCGACCAGGGCGTCGTCCAGCAGGCGGTCGCGGAGTCGCGGCTGGAGATCGAGCAGGCCCGGCTGCTGTGCCACCGTGCCTGCCAGGTCATCGACACGCTGGGCAACAAGGCCGCGAAGGACCTCGTGGCGATGGCGAAGGTCGCCGTGCCCCGGGCGGCGACCCGCGTCATCGACCGCGCCATCCAGGTGCACGGCGGTGCCGGCATGACCGACGTGACGCCGCTGGCGGCCATGTACGCCTGGCACCGGGCGATGCGGCTGTTCGACGGCCCGGACGAGGTGCACCTGCGGTCGATCGCCCGCGCCGAGCTCAAGCGGGAGCCGCTGCTGCCCCCCGGCCGGGTGGTCGTCGAGTGATCGGCGGGCGGGTCCCGGTGCCGTGGAAGGGCGGTGCCGGGGGCCGCCTCTAAGGTTCCGCTCGTGGAGCAGCAGGCGGTGACCGGGATCGTGCGGCGGTACTGGGACGGGTTGTGGAACCGGCGGGAGCTCGGCGTCATCGACGAGCTGATCGGCGAGCCCTACGTCCGGCACTCCTCGGCCGGCACCCGGTCGCTGACCCGCGCGGAGTTCAAGCGCGAGGTCGCCAACTCCTGGCAGCTGCTGCACGACCCCGCCACGACCGTCGACGACCAGGTCACCGAGGGCGACCGGGTGTGGACCCGCGCCACGACGACCGGGGTGAACCTGGACACCGGCGACACCTCGGTGGTCACCTGGCTGGTGGTGCACCGGGTGGCCGACGGGCGGATCGTGGAGTCCTGGAGCGCGACGCTGCCCGGGGTGGACTGGCGCTGACCGTCAGCCCAGGTCGCGCAGCTGCTGGGCGCGGCGCACCCGGCGGCGGCTGACGAGCACGTAGAGCAGCACGAACAGCAGGACGCCGACGCCCATCCCGGTGAGCGTCCAGCGCAGGCCGATGACGTCGGCGAGCAGGCCCAGCGGCAGCGCGGCGATGCCGAAGGCACCGAAGCTGAGCATGATCAGCGACTGCACGCGGCCGTGGTACTCCATGTCCGACAGCGCGATCAGCTGCGACTGGTTGGTCGTCTGGAAGGCGAGCATCGCCCCGCCGATCAGCAGCAGGACGGCGACCGCGACGGCGGCGTTCGGGGTCACCGCCAGGGCGCAGATGGCCAGGCCGAACAGCGCCCCCGAGCCGGCGAACACCCGGCCCTCCCGCGCCCGGGACGAGCGCCGGCCGAGCAGCAGGCCGGCCGTGACGCCGCCGACGGCCGACATCGCCGAGAGCACGCCGTAGCCGACCGAGCCGAGCCCGAACAGGTCGCTGGAGATGGTCGGCATGAACGCCAGGTACGGCATCCCGCACATCGTGACGCCGATGCCGCACCAGGTCAGCGCGGACAGCTCGGGGTGCCGGCGGACGTAGCGGACGCCGTCGGCCAGCTCCCCCAGCGGCGAGCGGTCCGACGGCTCCCCGCGCCGGCGACCGGGCGGGAGCGCCCCCGTGAGCAGGACGCCGACGGTGGCCAGCCCGGCGCTGGCGAGGAACACCGCCTCCGTGCCCCAGGCGACCGCGCCGACGACGACACCGGCCAGCGCGGGGCCGACCACCCTGTTGACCTCGGCGTTGACCAGCAGCAGCGACACCGCCTGCGGCACCGACCCGCGCGGCACGAGCTCGGACAGGAACGCCATCCGGGCGGGGTTGAACAGCGCGAACCCGACCGCCTGCAGGACGCCGGCGCCCAGCAGCATCCAGTACTGGATGACGTCGAAGACGACGGCCAGGCCGATCCACGCGCTCGAGGCGGCGAGGATCAGCACCGACAGCTGCAGCACCAGCCGCTTGGGCAGCCGGTCGGCGGCCACCCCGCCCCAGGGGGTCGCGATCAGCAGCGCGATGCCGAAGGAGAGCAGCACCCCGCCGAGGGCCGCGTTGGAGCCGGTGAGCTCGAAGGCCAGCCAGCTGCGGGCGATGGCCTGCCCCATGACGCCGAGGAACACCGCGGCGGCGTTGAGGTAGAGCACGAGGAAGCCGCCGATGCGCAGGATCGCCAGCGCCCCCAGGGGTGGCGGGGTCGCCGGCTGCGCGGTGGCGACCCCCGGGTCCGGCGTGGTCTCCGCGCTCATGTCCCCCTCGATCCGGCAGACCCTCCGCCTGCACCCTGCCGGTCTACCACCGCGGCGGCACCGGCCCCGACTGCCCTTCCGGCACGGGGACGACGTCTCCGCCCGCCCCCGCTCAGCGGCCCTGCCAGACCGGCGTCCGCTTCTCGGCGAACGCGGTGGCGCCCTCGCGCGCATCGGCGCTGGTGAACACCGGCGCGACCAGCTCCGCCTGCCGGGCCCAGCCCTCCTCCGTCGTCCAGTCGGCGCTGCCGCGGGCGACCTGCTTGGTGACCGCCAGCGCCAGCGGCCCGTTGGCGGCGATGGTGGCGGCCAGCTCCAGGGCGCCGTCCAGCGCGCCGCCCGGCGGGGTCAGCCGGTTGACAAGCCCCACCTCGGCCGCGCGCCGGGCGCCCAGCGGGTCGCCGGTCAGCAGCATCTCCATCGCCACGTTGGGCGGCACCCGTCGCGGCAGCAGCAGCGCGCCGCCGCCGGCGGCGACGAGTGCGCGCTTGACCTCCGGGACGCCGAAGCGGGCGTCCTCCGCGGCGACGACGAGGTCACAGGCCAGCACCAGCTCGAAACCGCCGGCCAGCGCCCAGCCCTCGACGGCGGCGAGGAAGGGCTTGCGCGGCGGGGTCTGGGTGATCCCGCACAGCCCGCGGCCCTCGATGGCCGGGGTCTCCCCGCGCAGGAAGGCCTTGAGGTCCATGCCGGCGGAGAAGGTGCCGCCCGCGCCGGTGAGGACGCCGACCCGCAGCCCGTCGTCGGCGTCGAGCTCGTCGACCGCCGCGGCCACCGCCTCGGCCACCGACCGGGTGAGCGCGTTCCGCGCCTCCGGCCGGTTGATCGTGATGACCTGGACGTCCTCGCGCCGCTCGACCAGCACCTCGTCCGTCACGGGACCTCCTCCGGAGTCGTCTGGGGTTCGCCGGCCCGGGCCGGGTCGGGTCAGTCGGCCTGGACGACGGCGCCGGCGTCCAGCAGCCGCTGCACCTCGTCGTCGGGGACGCCCCAGGCCCGCAGCGCCGTCCGGGTGTCCTGCCCGGGGCCGCGGGGGGCGCCGCGCACCGCGCCGGGGGTGCGGGAGAACCGGGGCGCCGGGCCGGGCTGGGGGTGCCCGCCGGCGTCGGTGAACGTGCCGCGGGCGGCCATGTGCGGGTGGAACGGCGCCTCGGTCAGCCCCAGCACCGGGGTGACGCAGGCGTCGGTGTCGGCGAAGACCGCCGTCCACTCGTCGCGGCTGCGGGTGGCGAGGACCTCGGCGATGATCTCCCGCTGCTCGGGCCACCGGTCGACGTCGTACTGCCCGCCGGGCAGGTCGCCGGTCAGCCCGAGGCCGGCGAGGAACTGGGCGTAGAACTGCGGCTCGATCGCCCCGACCGCCACGTGCCGGCCGTCGGCACAGGCGTAGGTGTCGTAGAACGGGGCGCCGCCGTCGAGCAGGTTGACCGCGCGCCGGTCCTGCCACATGCCGGCCCCGAGCATCCCGTAGACCATCGTGACCAGGGAGCTCGCGCCGTCGACCATGGCGGCGTCCACGACCTGGCCCTGCCCGCTGCTGCCGCGCTCCAGCAGCGCGGCCAGCACACCCACGATGAGGAACATGGCCCCGCCGCCGAAGTCGGCGCCGATGTTGAGCGGGACGATCGGCTTGTCCGCCGTCCCGATGGCGTGCAGGGCGCCGGTGAGGCCGAGGTAGTTGATGTCGTGCCCGGCGCGGGCGGCCAGCGGACCGTCCTGGCCCCAGCCGGTCATCCGCGCGTAGACCAGCCGGGGGTTGCGGGCCAGGCAGTCGTCGGGGCCCAGGCCCAGCCGCTCGGTGACGCCGGGCCGCAGCGCCTCCACGAGCACGTCGGCGGACTCGACCAGCCGGAGGACGAGGTCGCGGCCGTCGGGGCTCTTGAGGTCGACGGCGACCGACGGGCGGCTGCGGTGCAGCGCCTCCTTGGCCGGCGACACCAGCTGGGTGCCACCGCCGGGGCGGTCGACACGGACGACGTCGGCGCCCAGCTCGGCCAGCAGCATGCAGGCGTGGGGAGCGGGGCCCAGCCCGGCCAGCTCGACGACGCGGATGCCCGCGAGGGGGCCGGAGGGGGACGGCACGCCGGTCACGCTAGCAACCTGTGACGGCGGCCACCGGCCACTACGTTCGGGCCGGTGGGGAGCGAGCGCTGGTTCGAGGACTACGTGCCGGGGACGACCGCGGAGGTCGGCCGACTGCAGGTGGAGGAGGCCGACGTCGTCGACTTCGGCCGGCGCTTCGACCCGCAGCCGTTCCACGTCGACGCCGAGGCCGCCGCGGCCGGGCCGTTCGGCGGGCTGATCGCCAGCGGCTGGCACACCTGCGCGCTGATGATGCGGCTGTTCGCCGACGAGTACCTCTCCCCCGCCTCCAGCCTCGGCTCCCCCGGCGTCGACGAGCTGCGCTGGATCGCGCCGGTGCGGCCCGGCGACGAGCTGACCCTGCGGACCACCGTCGAGGAGGCCCGGCGGTCGCGCTCCAAGCCCGACCGCGGCCTGGTGCGCACGCGCATCGAGCTGATCGACCAGGACGGCGTGGTCGTGCTGAGCATGGTGGCGATGAACCTGGTCCGCGCCCGCCCGGCGGCCTGAGTCACAGGCAGTCGACGAGGGTCCGCCAGAACTCGACCGGCTCGTCCTCCGGGCCGCCCCACAGCCGCTGGGTGAGCAGGACGGCGACCAGGTCGCGGGTGGGGTCGGCCCACGCGCTGGTCCCGGTGCCGCCGTCCCAGCCCCACCGGCCGGGCGGCGCCCAGGAGCGGACGTGCTCGACGCAGACGCCGACCTGCAGGCCCCAGGAGATCCCGGGCCCGAGGGAGCCGGCCGCGGCGGCCCGCTGCGCGCTGCTCAGGGCGTCGGCGGTCATCGCGGCGACCGCGCCGGCCGGCAGGAGCGGGGCACCGCCGTCGGCCAGCGCGGCGTGGAAGGCCAGCACCTCGGGCGCCGTCGACACGAGGCCCGCGGCCAGGCCCTCGAACCGCGGCGGCCGGCCGAGGCCGCCGGGCGCGTCGACCTCCTCGAGACCGGCGTCGGTCGATACGTAGCAGGTGGCCAGCCGGTCCGGGTGCGGCGTCCAGAAGGCGGTGTCCACGAGCCCGAGTGGCCCGGTGACCCGCTCGGCCAGCAGGTCGGAGACCGACCGGCCGGTGGCCCGGGCCAGCAGGACGCCGAGCACGTCGCTGGCCAGGTGGTAGAGCCAGACGTCGCCGGGCTGCGCGGCCAGCGGGAGCTCGCCGAGCCGCCGCAGGTACTCGTCCGGCTCGACCGCCGGCGACCACGGGCCGGGCCCGATCTGCCGCTCCTCGACGGCGCGGTCCAGCGGGCTGCCGTCCCAGAGACCGCCGAAGCCCGGGGTGTTGGTCAGCAGGTGCCGGAGGGTGATCGGCCGCTGCGCGGGCACGGTGTCCGACAGGGGGCCCGACCGGTCGCGCAGGACGCGCGGTGACGCCAGCTCCGGCAGCCAGGGGTCCACCGGGTCGTCGAGGCCGAGGACGCCGTCCTCCACCAGCGTGAGCGCGAGCGCCCCGGCGAACGGTTTGGTCACCGAGGCGAGCCGGAACAGGGTGTCCTCGCGCATCGGCGCCGTCCCCCCGACCGCGGTGGTGCCGCCCGTGAGCACCTCGGTCCGCCCGCCGTGCCGCACGGCGGCGACGAAGCCGGGCAGCCGGCCGCTGTCGACCTGCCGCTGCAGCACGGCACGGACGGGTCCGAGGCGCAGGCTCATGCCGGTGTCGACCCCCGCCGGCCCCGGTACTCATCGGTCCTCCGTCGGATCCCCGTCCGAGATCGCCTGAGCCGCTGCGGACTCCGGGGGCGGCCCCCGGGCGCGAGCCACCGATGAGTTCCGCGGGGTGGGCCGGTCCACCAGGACGTACGCCGTCGAGCCACCGAGTGGAGACCCGGCATGACCAGCCCCGCACACCCCGGCCGCATGCTCTTCGTGAGCATCCCCGTCGCGGACCTCGAGCGCAGCACGGCGTTCTTCAGCGAGCTCGGGTTCGGCTTCGACCCCTCGTTCACCGACGAGACCGCCGCGTGCATGCTGGTCGGCGAGCACGCCTTCGTCATGCTGCTCAGCCGGGAGAGGTTCGCGGAGTTCGCCAAGCTGCCGATCGCCGACCCCACCACACACACGCTGGCGCTGTACTCCTTCAGCGTCTCCTCCCGCGACGAGGTCGATGCGGTCAGCGCCGCTGCGCTCGCGGCGGGCGGCACCGAGGCGGACGGCGCCGAGGACCACGGCTTCATGTACTCACGCAGCTTCTTCGACCTCGACGGCCACGGCTGGCAGGTCATGTGGATGGATCCGGCGGCGGAGCGGGGTCCCGAGGCGGTCGCGGCCTCGATTCAGGACGCCGACGCCCCGGCCTGAGTCGACGCGTGGCCGGCCGGCGCCGCCCCGGTCGAACGGTCCGTTCAGGCTGAGGCCACCAGCCCTGCCGAGGAGGAGCGCACGACGGAGATGGAGCTCGAACTGGCCGTGCGGGTCGTGCAGCTGACGCCTCCCGGCTCGGCGTGCTCGATCGGGATGGGCACCGGGCCGGCCGCCTACGACCAGACGCCGCCCGGCTCGGTCGAGGGTCGTCCCCGCGTGCACCCCCTGTGACGCGCCGAGCGGCCGGAGCCGGCCTCGCCCAGGTGTACCGGCGCTTCGGCGAGGACGACGCCACCGGCACCTCACCGCTGTACGCGCGGATCGCCGTCGCCCTGAGCGAGTCGGACGAGGCGGTGCACGCCATCGGCGCGGCGCCGGCGCGCCAGCGGCACCCCGCGGTGGTCCTCGCCGCGCTGCACGACCTCGCCCTCGCCGGACGCGCCCCGGCGCTCGCCGCGGCCTGGACCGCCTCCGACACCGACGCTGCCGCCGCCGCTGCGGTCGACACGCTGCTGCGGATGACCGACGCGGTCGTGGCCACCGCCGCGCGCCGGCGGATCCGGACCCTGGAGACCGCGCACTGCGCCGTGCTGTACCCGGCCGTCGCCGAGGCGGCGCGCCGGGTGGGCGCGAACGCGGTCGGGCTGGTCGACGTGGGCTCGCCGGCCGGGCTGAACGTGCTCGTCGACCGCGTCGGCATCGCGTACGGCGACGGGCGGTCGCTGGGCGACCCGTCGTCCCCCGTGCAGCTGGCGACGACGGTCGTGGGGAGGCGGCCGGTCCCGACGGCGGCGGTCCCCGAGGTCGTGGCCCGGGTCGGCGTCGGCCCCCACCCGGTCGACGTGAGCGACGCCGACGACGTCCGGTGGCTGCGCGCCTGCCTGCCACCCGACGACACCGAACGGGCCGCGCGGCTGGACGCGGCGATCGCGGTGGCGGCGGCGGACCCTCCGGAGCTGGTGCGCGGCGACGCCGTCGAGCTGCTGCCCGACGCCCTCACCCGTGTGCCCGCGGACGCCCTGCCCGTCGTCACCACCACGTGGGCGCTGTCGCAGTTCCCGCTCGAGCGCCGCCTGCGCTTCCTGCACCGCCTGGACGAGGTGGCGGCCGGCCGGACGGTGGCGTGGGTGTCGGCGGAGGGAGTGGGGGTCGCGCCGGCGATCCCGACACTCGGCGACCGCCGCGCCTCCGGCCACAGCACCCTGGGCCTCGCGGTGTTCGACGGGCCGGCCCTGCACGCCGAGGCCGTCGGCCGCTGCTGGTCACGGGGCCGCCTGCTGGCGTGGCTGGCGTGACCCCCCGCGCGGGACTGTCCCCGTGCGGTGGTGGCGAGCGCTCGACAGTCCGCGCGGCGTCTTCTGGTCACACGTGGGCGCGGCGGTCGTCATGGTGGCCTTCGGCGTGCTCGTGCTCGCCCACGGGGACGACCAGCGGGTCATCGGTGCCGCGGCGCTGCTGGTCGCGGTCGTCAACGCCGCGATGGGCGTGGGCGCGTGGTGGGGACTGAGGGCGTCCGAGGGACCGGCCGACGACCGGCGGCAGAGCTGACGGCTCACGCCCCGACGGCCGCCAGCAGCCGGGCGCGGGCCGGGGCGAGCGAGGGGCCGTACCAGGTGAGGTCGCGGCCGGAGACCAGCGCGCAGCGGGTGCCGGGGAACGCCTCGGGGCCGTCGTCCGGGGTGAAGACGTAGGGCTCGTCGGGCAGGACGACGACGTCCGGCGCGGCCGCGGTGATCTCCTCCACCTCGACCCGCGGATAGCGGGCGTCAGCTCCGGCGAACACGTTGACCAGACCCATCCTGGCCAGGACGTCGCCGGTGAACGTACGGGCGCCGACGACCATCCACGGGTCCCGCCAGACGGGGACGGCGACCCGCAGCCCGATCTCCGCCGCCGGCTCGGCCCAGACCGCGGCCGCGTCGGCCAGCCAGCCCGGCTCTCCCACGTCGAGCACCTCGGCGAACAGCCGGCGCATCGAGGCCAGTGCCTGGTCGACCGACTCGATCACCGTCACCCACACCGGGACGCCGGCCGCCCGCAGCCGGTCGACGTCCAGCCTCCGGTTCTCCTCCTGGTTGGCGACCACCAGGTCGGGGCGCAGCGCCTCGACCGCCGCCCGGTCGGGGTTCTTCGTGCCACGCACCCGCGCGACGTCGAGGCCGGCCGGGTGGGTGCACCAGTCGGTGGCGCCGACCAGCCGGTCGGGCACGGTGACCGCCAGCGCCTCGGTGAGGGAGGGCACCAGCGAGACCACCCGCCGCGGCGGCCGCGGCAGGTCGACGTCCGTCCCCAGGTCGTCGGTGAGCACCGTCAGACGTTGCGCCGGTACTGGCCGCCCACCTCGAAGAACGCGTCGGAGATCTGGCCGAGCGAGCAGACGCGGACGGCGTCCATCAGCTCGGCGAAGACGTTGCCGCCCTCCGTCGCCGCCTGCTGCAGCCGGGCGAGCGCCGCGGGCGCCTCGTCGGCGTGCCGGGCGTGGAAGTCCGCCAGCCGCGCCAGCTGCGACTCCTTCTCCGCCTCGGTGGCGCGGGCGAGCTCCAGCGGCTTCGGCGGGGTGTCGTCGCGGTGCGGGTCGAGGAAGGTGTTGACCCCGACGATCGGCAGGGACCCGTCGTGCTTGCGGTGCTCGTACAGCATCGACTCGTCCTGGATCCGGCCGCGCTGGTAGCCGGTCTCCATGGCGCCCAGCACTCCCCCGCGCTCGGCGATCCGGTCGAACTCGGTGAGCACCGCCTCCTCGACGAGGTCGGTGAGCTCGTCGATGACGAAGGAGCCCTGCAGCGGGTTCTCGTTGCCGGCCAGTCCCCACTCGCGGTCGATGATCATCTGGATGGCCAGGGCCCGGCGGACGGAGTGCTCCGACGGTGTGGTCACCGCCTCGTCGTAGGCGTTGGTGTGCAGGCTGTTGGCGTTGTCGTAGATGGCGCAGAGGGCCTGCAGCGTCGTCCGGATGTCGTTGAAGTCCATCTCCTGCGCGTGCAGCGACCGGCCCGACGTCTGCACGTGGTACTTGAGCTGCTGCGACCGGGTGTTCGCTCCGTACCGCTCCTTCATCGCCACCGCCCAGATGCGGCGGGCGACGCGGCCGATGACCGAGTACTCGGCGTCCATGCCGTTGGAGAAGAAGAAGCTCAGGTTGGGCGCGAAGTCGTCGATGGCCATGCCCCGCGCCAGGTAGGACTCCACGTAGGTGAAGCCGTTGGCGAGGGTGAAGGCCAGCTGGCTGATGGGGTTCGCCCCGGCCTCGGCGATGTGGTAGCCGGAGATCGAGACCGAGTAGAAGTTGCGCACCGAGTGGTCGATGAACCACTCCTGGATGTCGGCCATGCACCGCAGCGCGAACTCGGTGGAGAAGATGCAGGTGTTCTGGCCCTGGTCCTCCTTGAGGATGTCGGCCTGCACCGTGCCGCGGACGTTGGCCAGCACCCACGCCCGGATCTCCTCGGCCTCGGCGGCGTCGGGCTCGCGGCCCTCCTCCGCGCGGAAGGCCTCCAGCCGCTGGTCGATCGCGGTGTTGAGGAACATCGCCAGGATCGCCGGCGCCGGGCCGTTGATCGTCATCGACACCGAGGTCGTCGGGCTGCACAGGTCGAATCCGGAGTAGAGGACCTGCATGTCGTCCAGCGTCGCGATGGAGACCCCGGAGGTGCCGACCTTGCCGTAGACGTCCGGCCGCGGGTCGGGGTCGCGCCCGTAGAGGGTGACCGAGTCGAACGCCGTCGACAGCCGGGTGGCCTCGCTGCCGGCCGAGAGGAGCTTGAAGCGGCGGTTGGTGCGGAAGGCGTCGCCCTCGCCGGCGAACATGCGCGCCGGGGCCTCGCCGGCCCGCTTGAACGGGAACACCCCGGCGGTGAACGGGTAGAAGCCGGGGAGGTTCTCGCGGCGCAGGAAGCGCAGCAGCTCCGCCTCGTCCTTGGTCCGCGGCAGCGCGACCCGGCGCACGGGGTTGCCCGAGAGCGTCTCGCGGGTCAGCGGCGTGCGGATCTCCCTGCCACGGACGGTGTAGACGTACTCGTCGCCGGAGTAGTCCTCGACCCGGTCCGGCCACTCCTCCAGCAGGGAGCGGACCTCGGGCAGCAGCTCGCTGTCGGCGGCCTCCAGCAGCTCCCGCACCCGCCCGGTGGCCGGGTCGTCCCCCAGCAGGTCGGCGGTGGTGCGCAGCGCCTGCCGGCGGCCGACCACCTCGGCCTGCTGCTCGGTGGTCGCGTGGTGGGCGCGGACCGCCTCGGCGATCTCGGCCAGGTACCGCGAGCGCTGCGCCGGCACCACCGAGCTCAGCCCGGAGGAGGCGCGCACGTCGACCCGCGGCAGCACGCCCGCTCCGACCGGCAGCCCCCTCTCCGCCAGCAGCCCGAGCAGGTGCTGGTAGAGCGCGGTGACGCCGTCGTCGTTGAACCGGGCGGCGCTCGTGCCGTAGACCGGCATCTCCTCCCACGGAGACCCGAAGGCCTCGCGGTTGCGCAGCATCTGGCGGGCGACGTCGCGGCGGGCGTCCTCGGCCCCGCGGCGCTCGTACTTGTTGATCGCCACGACGTCGGCGAAGTCGAGCATGTCGATCTTCTCCAGCTGCGACGCGGCGCCGAACTCCGGCGTCATCACGTACAGCGCGACGTCGGAGAACGGCACGATGCCGGCGTCGCCCTGCCCGATGCCCGGCGTCTCGACGACCACCAGGTCGAAGCCCGCGGCCTTGACCGCGCACAGCACGTCGTCGAGGTGCTCGGGGGTCTCCGCGCCGGCCGAGCGGGTGGCCAGCGAGCGGAAGAAGGTGTGTGAGCCCTCGCCGGTCTCCAGGGCGTTCATCCGGATCCGGTCGCCGAGCAGCGCCCCTCCCCCGCGGCGCCGGGTCGGGTCGATCGCCAGGACGGCGACCCGCAGCTTGTCCTCCTGGTCGGTGCGCAGCCGCCGCAGCAGCTCGTCGGTGAGCGAGGACTTGCCCGAGCCGCCGGTGCCGGTGATGCCCAGGACCGGCACCGTGCGCGTCGCGGCCGCCTCCCGCAGCCGGGTGGCCAGCCCCTCGTCGCGGCCGGCCTCGAGCACCGTGATCGCCCGTGCCAGCGCCGCGGGGTCGCCGGTGAGCAGCGCCTCGACGTCCGGCCCCCGCTCGGTCAGGTCGACGTCGCAGGCGCGGATCAGCTCGTTGATCATCCCGGGCAGGCCGAGCCGCTGGCCGTCCTCCGGGGAGAAGATGGTGACCCCCCGCTCGCGCAGCAGGGCGATCTCCTCGGGCACGATCACGCCCCCACCGCCGCCGAACACCTGCACGTGCCCGGCGCCCGCGGCGGCCAGCCGCTCCCTCAGGTACGTGAAGTACTCGACGTGCCCGCCCTGGTAGGAGGAGATCGCCACGCCCTGCACGTCCTCCTCCAGGGCCGCCCGCACCACGGCGTCCACGCTGCGGTCGTGCCCGAGGTGCACGACCTCGGCGCCCTGGGCCTGCAGCAGCCGCCGCATCACGTTGATCGCCGCGTCGTGGCCGTCGAACAGGCTGGCCGCGGTCACGAACCGCACCGGGTGGACGGGGACGTGCAGGTCGGACGCCGAGGCGGGCATGCCACTCCCTGGTCTCCGGCCCGCGGAGACCCCGGGCCGAATTAGTTGGACGTCCTAGTATCTCGCCCGCAGAGGGCCGGTGTCCAGCACCGACGAAGGGCCCTGGAGCCGCCGCCGGCGCGGCGGGACGGTCGGGGCCCGGCCGGCCGAGGAGGCGCCATGGCAACGACCCGCTTCACCGAGCTCACCGGCTGCTCCGTGCCGGTGCAACAGGCGCCGATGGGGGCGGTGTCCACACCCGCCCTCGTCGCCGCGGTCGCCGAGGCCGGCGGCGTGGGGACGGTGGGCGCGATCGGCATGACGGCGGACCAGGTGGTCCGGGCCGTCGACGGGGTGCGGGCGCGCACCGCCGGCGTCATCGCGGTGAACGTCCTCACCGAGGACGTCGACGAGGAGGTCGTCACCGCCGCAGCCGAGCGGGTGCGGCTGCTCGACTTCTTCTGGCTGACCCCCCGGACGCGGCTGGTGGAGCTGGCCCACGCCGCCGGCGCACTGGTGGGCTGGCAGGTCGGCTCGGTCGGCGAGGCGCGCGCCGCGGAGGACGCCGGGTGCGACCTGGTGACGGTGCAGGGCACCGAGGCCGGTGGCCACGTGCGGGGCGCGCAACCGCTGCGCGTGCTGCTGGACGACGTGCTCGGCGCCGTCCGGGTGCCCGTGCTGGCCGCCGGCGGCATCGCGTCGGGGCCCGCGCTCGCCGCGGTGCTCCGGGCCGGCGCAGCAGGCGCCCGGATCGGCACGCTGTTCGTCGCGACCGAGGAGTCCGGGGCCCATCCGGACTACCGGCGGGCCCTGGTGGGCGCCTCCGCCGGGTCGACCGTGGTGACCGGTTCCTTCGCCGTGGAGTGCCCGCTGTGCGCGACCAGCCCGCGGGCCCGGGTGCTGCGCAGCGCCGTGGAGCGGGCGGCCCGGTTCGACGGTGAGTTCGTCGGCACCCTCCGGGCGCGCGGTGCGGAGGTGCCCCTCCCGCGCGGAGCGGGCATGCCCCCGATCGCGGCGGTGTCCGGATCGGTCGACGCGATGGCCCTGTACGCCGGGGAGGGGGTCGGTGACGTGACCGCGATCCGGCCGGCCGCCGAGGTGGTCGCCGAGGTGGCGACCTGGGCGGACCAGGCTCTCGGCTCCGGTGTCGGGGAGTCACCGCGCGGCGATGTCGTCGCGCCGACTCAGCGTGGCGGTTCCGGCTCGCCGTCGGCGTCCACGTCGCCGAGGGGGCGCTGACACCAGGCGACGTCGTGCCAGCGGCCGTGCTTCCAGCCGACCCGTCGGTAGGTGCCCACCGGCTCGAACCCCAGCGCCCGGTGCAGGCCGGTGCTCGCGTCGTTGGGCAGCGCGATGCCGGCGAGGGCCATCCGGTAGCCGCGGGCGGCCAGCCGGTCGAACAGGGCGGCGTAGAGCGCTCGGCCGGCCCCGGGGCGGCGGCGTCCCTCCTCGGTGTAGACGCTGACCGACACCGACCAGCGGTAGGCGGGCCGCGCGTTGAACGGCGCGCCGTAGGCGTAGCCGGCGACCCGGCCGCCGTCCTCCAACACCACCCAGGCGTGCGTGGCGAGGGCCGCGGTGATCCGGGTCGCCATCTCCGGGGTCGTCGGGGGCTCGGTCTCGAAGGAGATCGCGGTGTCGCGGACGTAGGGGGCGTAGAGCTCCGCGCAGGCCGCGGCGTCGTCGACGGTCGCGTCCCTGACCAGCCATCCCGTGCTCACCGGGCCCATCCAACCCGGGTTCCGGCCGGTCGGCGCAGGCGCACCGGACCGCCGCCGTAGCGTTGACGGCATGAGTCACGCACACCCCGAGCTCCGCACACCCCCGCCGCTCCCGGACGGCGGCCTGCGGGTGGTCGCCCTCGGCGGCCTCGGGGAGATCGGCCGCAACATGACGGTCTTCGAGTTCGCCGGGAAGCTGCTGATCGTCGACTGCGGGGTGCTCTTCCCCGAGGAGCACCAGCCGGGGGTCGACGTGATCCTCCCGGACTTCACCTCGATCCGGGACCGGCTGGACGACGTCGAGGCGATCGTGCTCACCCACGGGCACGAGGACCACATCGGTGGCGTGCCCTACCTGCTGCGCGAGCGCCCCGACATCCCGCTGGTCGGGTCGAAGCTGACGCTGGCGTTCGTCGACGCCAAGCTCAAGGAGCACCGCATCCGGCCGGCGACCCGCCAGGTGCGCGAGGGCGACGAGCTGACGTTCGGGCCGTTCGACTGCGAGTTCGTGGCGGTCAACCACTCCATCCCCGACGCGCTCGCCGTCGCCATCCGCACCCCGGCCGGGATGGTGCTGCACACCGGCGACTTCAAGATGGACCAGTTCCCGCTGGACCGGCGCATCACCGACCTGCGCGCGTTCGCCCGGCTCGGCGAGGAGGGGGTCGACCTCTTCCTCACCGACTCCACCAACGCCGAGGTGCCGGGGTTCACCACCTCCGAGGGCGAGCTGGTGCCGGCGATCGAGACGGTGTTCCGCACGGCACCGAAGCGGGTCATCGTGTCCAGCTTCGCCAGCCACGTGCACCGCATCCAGCAGATCCTCGACGTCGCCGCCGCGCACGGGCGCAAGGTCGCCTTCGTCGGCCGCTCGATGGTCCGCAACATGGGCATCGCCCGCGACCTCGGCTACCTCACCGTGCCGCCCGGCCTGCTGGTCGACATGAAGGAGCTGGAGAAGCTCCCCGCCGACCGGGTCTGCCTGATCTGCACCGGCTCCCAGGGCGAGCCGATGGCCGCGCTGTCGCGCATGGCCAACCGGGACCACGTCATCCGGATCACCGACGGCGACACCGTGCTGCTGGCCAGCTCGCTGATCCCGGGCAACGAGAACGCCGTCTACCGGGTGATCAACGAGCTGACCCGCTGGGGCGCCAACGTCGTCCACAAGGGCAACGCGAAGGTGCACGTCTCGGGCCACGCCAGCGCCGGGGAGCTCGCCTACTGCTACAACGTCGTCCGCCCGCGCAACGTCATGCCGGTGCACGGCGAGTGGCGGCACCTCCGGGCCAACGCCGACATCGCGATCCGCACCGGCGTGCACCCGCGCGGCGTGGTCATCGCCGAGGACGGCGTCGTCGTCGACCTGGTGAACGGCAAGGTGCGCATCACCGGCAAGGTGCCCGCGGGCAACGTCTACGTCGACGGCGCCACCGTCGGCGAGGCCACCGAGGCGCACCTGCGCGACCGTCGCACGCTGGCCCAGGAGGGCGTCATCACCGTGGTGGCGATCGTGGACGCCGACACCGGCGCCCTGGCCGAGGAGCCGGACTTCCTCGCCCGCGGCTTCGTGCACGACGAGGCGACGTTCGAGACGGCGATCCCGGTGATCGAGAAGGCGCTGGCGAGGGCGGCCGAGGAGGGCGTCGGCGGGGCGGTGCAGCTGGAGCAGCTGATCGCCCGCGCGGTGGGTTCGTGGGCGAACAAGACCTACCGCCGCAGCCCGATGATCATCCCGATCGTCGTCGACGCCTGAGCCGGGCGGTGCCGGGTGACGGGCCCGCACCGGCCTGGCGGCTGCGGGCCGCCGTCCTCGGCGTGCTGCTCGGAGCCGGCCTCGTCCTCGCGCTGACCGTGGAGCGGCCCGGCGTCCCGGCGCTGCGCTCCTGGCTGCACGACACGGGGCCGGGCGGCTGGGGCCTCCTGGTCGGCGGTGTGGCGCTGGCGCTGTGCACGCCGGTGCCGCGCACGGCGCTGTCGCTGCTGCTGGGTGCCGCGGCCGGGTTCCCCGCGGGGCTCGCGGTGGCCGTGGGGGCCGGCCTGCTCGGCGGGCTGGCGGGCTTCGCACTGAGCCGGCGGCTGGGCCGCGACGCCGTCTCCCGGCTGACCGGCCGGTGGTTGGCGCGGGCGGACCGGCTGCTGCGCGACCGCGGGTTCCTCGCGGTGCTCACCGCGCGGGTGAGCCCGGTGCCGTTCTGGGTGGTCAGCTACGCGGCGGGGCTGTCCAGCGTGCGCTGGGTGCCGCACGCCCTGGGCACGGCGGTCGGCGTGGTGCCGGGAGCGGTGCTGCACGTCGGCGTCGGCGCCTCGGTGCTGGGCTGGCTCTAGGTCACGAATCGATCACGATCCGCCCGCGCGGGTGTGATCTGACCGTTCCCTGACGAGAAGGTGAACAACAGGTGAACGAGAGGTGGCTGCCGTGCGAAGCGAGAACTGTCCCGAGTGCCGGTGGGTGTCGGTGGTGGACGCGTCCGGGCGCCGGCACATGGAGATGCGCTGGAACGCCCCGGAGCGGGTGGGCCGGCAGGTACAGCGCGCCGCCTGACCCGCAGGCGATCGACCGACCAGCCCGTCCGGACCTCGTCCGGGCGGGCTGGTCGCCGTTCCGAGGCGCGTGTCAGACTCGGAGCCTGTGACCGAGGTCACGCGACGGCCACGAGGCCGCGCCCCGGTCCTCAGGGGTCCCCATGCCACAGCAGGCCGTCCGGACCGGCGTCCGGCTGAACTACGAGACGGCGGGGCAGGGCGATCCGCTCCTGCTGGTGATGGGCACCTCGGGTTCGATCGGCCTGTGGGGTGAGGTCGTCCCCCGCCTGGCCGAGCGGTACCGGGTCATCGCGTTCGACAACCGGGGCCTCGGCGGGAGCGAGCGGGGCGAGGGTCCGATCACCGCGGCGTCCCTGGCCGACGACGCCGCCGCCCTGCTGGAGGCGCTGGAGGTGCCCTCCGCCCACGTCATGGGCTGGTCCCTCGGGTCGGCCGTGGCCCAGGAGATGGCGCTGGCCCACCCCCGGCAGGTGGCGACGGCCGTGCTCTACGCGACGTGGGGACGCTGCGACGGCCACCAGCGGTCGGTGTTCACCGCGCTCCGGCATCCCTACGCGACCCGCGACATGGAGGCGGCGCTGGGCGCCGCGGGGCTCGCGTTCTCCCCGCAACTGCTGGACCGCCCGGACTTCCTCCAGCTCCTCGAGCCGATGCTGCCGGCCTTCCCGCAGGACGAGGCGCAGATGGCGGTGACCACCGAGCAGTGGGACGCCGACCTGGCGCACGACACGCTGGACCGGCTGGGCGGCATCACCGTCCCGACGCTCGTGGTCGTCGGTGAGCAGGACCTGCTCACCCCGCAGTGGCAGTCCAAGGCGGTCGCCGACCGGATCCCCGGGGCCCGCTACGAGCTCGTGACCGGCCCCGGGTCCAGCCACGGCCTGCACATCGAACGGCCCGACGACCTGCTGCGCATCGTCGCCGACTTCCTGGACCAGCACCCGATCCAGCGCTGAGCGCGCACCACACAGAGGGGGACGCATGGACACCGAGGTGTACGAGGTCGCCATCCTCGGAGCCGGCCTCGCCGGGCTCGGGATGGGCATGAAGCTGAAGATGGCCGGCGAGGAGTCCTTCGTGATCCTCGAGAAGGAGGACCGCGTCGGGGGCACCTGGCGGGACAACAGCTACCCCGGCGCCAGCTGCGACGTCCAGTCGCACCTGTACTGGTTCTCCTTCGACGAGCAGCCGGACTGGAGCCGCGTCTTCGCGTTCCAGCCGGAGATCCAGGCCAACATCGAACGCCTCGTCGCTCGGCGCGGCCTGAACTCCCACATCCGCCTGGGCGCCGAGATCACCGAGGCCGCGTGGAGCGAGGAGACCGCGCAGTGGGTCATCACCACCCTCTCCGGTGAGCAGATCCGGGCACGGGCGTTCGTGGCGGCGTGGGGCCAGCTGAACCGGCCGAGCTTCAAGGGCATCGAGGGCCGCGAGCACTTCGAGGGCACGTCGTGGCACTCGGCCCGCTGGCGTCACGACGTCGACCTGCGGGGGAAGCGGGTCGCCAGCATCGGCAACGGCGCCAGCGCCGTCCAGTTCATCCCCGAGGTCGCCGAGGTAGCCGGGCACCTCACGGTCTTCCAGCGGACGCCGAACTACTGCGTGCCGCGCCTGGACCGCCCGTACACCGACGAGGAGCGGAGGATGTTCCTGGAGGACCCGGCGAAGCTGCAGGAGAGCCGGGACGGCTACTACTGGGAGCACGAGGGCTGGATCGGGGCGATGAAGCTCGAGGACAACCCGGTCGCCCAGGAGTTCACCCGGATCGCCCGGGAGCACCTGGAGAGCCAGGTCCCCGACCCCGAGCTGCGCGAGAAGCTGTGGCCGAAGTACCCGATCGGTTGCAAGCGGCTGCTGATCGCCGACACCTTCTACCCGGCGCTCATGCGGGACAACGTGGACCTGGTCACCGAGCGGATCGAGCGCATCGAGCCGGCCGGCGTGCGCACCGGGGACGGCCGGCTGCACGAGATGGACGTGATCGTCTACGCCACGGGCTTCGAGACGCTGTCCTTCGTCGGCCACGTCGACATCGTCGGCCGATCACCGAAGAGCTGGCCGCCTCGCCGCGGTGACGGGGTCTCGCTCCGGGACGCCTGGCGGGAGGGGCCGGAGGCCTACCTCGGCATGACGGTGTCGGGGTTCCCCAACCTGTTCATCCTCTACGGGCCGAACACCAACCTCGGCCACAACTCGATCATCGCGATGCTCGAGTGCCAGTTCGACTACGTCCTCCGCGCCCTGGAGGTGAGCAGGGAGGAGCGCGCCGCGCTGGACCTCCGGCCGGAGGTGCTCGAGCACTACAACGCACAGCTGCAGGACGAGCTGCGCGGCACCTCCTTCGCCGGCCCCTGCAACAGCTGGTACAAGACGCCTGACGGTCGCATCACGAACAACTGGTCCGGCAGCGTCGAGGACTACCGCAAGCGCACCTCGGAGCTGGACCTCGGCGACTACGAGCTGGTGGCCGCCGGGGTCTAGAGCCCCGGCGGGCAGGACGGCGCGCCCGCCCCCACTCAGGCAGCGGCCGGCGTGAGTGCGGCAACGAGGCCTGCCGGGTCGTCGGTGCAGACCATGTCGACCCCCTCGGTGGCCAGGGCGGCCACGAGCTGCGGCTCGTCGACGACGCCGACGCCGACCAGCAGGCCGAGCGCGCGGACGCGGGCGACCACCCCGGGGTCCGCCCGCACGTGCAGAGGCGACAGGTGGACGTCGGTCAGCCCGCGCTCCCGGGCCTGACGGGCGGCCCGGTCGGGGTCGACCTCCGGCGCGACGATGAGGGCGCTGGACACGGTGCCGCACCCGGACAGCGACGCGGCGGTGGTCAGGTCGAACGACGTGGTCGTGACGCGGTCGGCGCGGGGCAGCCGGCGGCGGCGGTCGATCAGGTGGGCGGCCAGCAGGTTCGCCGTCCGCCAGGCCTCCGGCCCACCGGCCTCCGGCTTCACCTCGGTGAGGACGTGCGCCCCGAACACCGCGGCGAGGTCCAGCACCGCACCCAGGGTCGGGACGACGGTGCCGCCGGGGAGCTCGACGTCCAGGATCTCGGCCGAGGAGGTCTGGGCCACCACGGGCCCGGTGCCGGCGCCGGTGCCGAGAACGCGCCCGAGGTCGCGGTCGTGGGAGACGACGAGGACGCCGTCCGCGGTGCTCCTGACGTCGACCTCGACCCCGTCGGCGCCGGCCTCCAGGGCGGCGCGGACGGCGGCGAGGGTGTTCTCGGGATGAGACGGGCAGGTGGGCGTGCCGCGATGGCCGATGACGCGCATGCCCGCACGCTGTCGACGCCGGGCGGCGGCCCCGTGACGCCGACACGAGCCGCGGGTGTCCGGCCCGTGAAGGTCCGACGGCGGGCCCCGTGTCGACACCTCGACCAGTCGCGGGGTCGACCTGTCGACGAGGCGACCGACCGCCGCCTCCGGCCGGCCGCACCCCTCGGAGGAGGGGCGCGGCCGGCCGGGGAGACCGAGGGTGGGAGGAGTCAGTGGGTGAGCGCCGGGTCGGCCGCCGCGGACGGCCGGGCCAGCCGCACACCGACCGCCGCGACCACGGCGAGGGCGCCGATGACCACGAGCGCCGACCCCAGCCCGCTGATCGCACCGCTGAGGCCGAGCACCACGAGCGGGCAGACGAACTGGCCGATGAACATCGCCGAGGTCCACACGCCGGTGCCGCGGCCGCGCTGCTCGAAGCTCAGCGACCCGAGCGCCCAGCTGAGCATCGCGGGCAGCAGCAGTCCGTTGCCGAACCCGGTGACCACGGCGAACACCACCACCATCGGCACCGAGCTCGCGAGCCCGAGCCCGAGGAGCCCGACCCCGGAGAGGGCGAAGGCCGCCGGCACGGTGACGGCGGGGCCGAGGCGGGCGGCCCGGGCGAACAGGAACCCGCCGACCGCCGTGCCCAGCGAGGCGATGGCGCTGACCGCGCCGATGGTCCCGGTGGACTCCACGCCGATGCCGTCCAGGACGAACGACAGCTCGACGATGAGGACGTAGAAGACCAGGCCACCGAAGAGCGTGACGCCGACCGGGCCGGCCATCTGCCGCCACGGCATCGGCGGCAGCTTCTCGGTCCGCGCGACCGGCGTCGGCTGCCACACGTACTTCGCGGCGAGCACCGCCAGCGGCAGGCTGACCGCGTACAGCCAGAACGGCGTGCGCCAGTCCTGGGCGCCCAGGGCGCCGCCGAGACCGAAGAAGACGGTGGCCGCGACGGTGGTGGACACGACCTGCAGGCCGAAGTAGCGCTCCCGCTGCGAGCCGTGGAAGTAGTCCCCGAGCAGCGTGGTGCAGCAGGTCATGATCGCTGCTTCGGTGAGCCCCACCAGCACGCGGCTGGCCACGATCAGCTGCAGCGAGTCCAGCCAGAGCGGCGCGGTGCCGGCGAGCGCGTAGGCGACCAGGGCACCGACCAGCAGGCGCTTGCGGCCGACCCGGTCCACGATCCGGCCGGCCACCATCGCGGTCAGGCCGATGACCAGCGCCGGCGCGGTGAGCACGATCGGGGTCAGGGCCTCCACGCCCGGCGTGCCGGCGAAGGCGTCCTGGATGCGGGGCAGCACGGGCGCCAGCAGCACCGACCCCAGCACGCCGAGGCAGCTGGACAGCAGCAGGACCAGCGCCTGCGGCAGGCCGGCCGGTCGCCCCGTGGCGGGGTCGACGGCGACCTCGCCGGCCAGCGACTCCGCTCCGGGCGCGGGCGAGTTGAGGACACGTTCCGACACGGGCACTCCTCGATCGGGCGCCGGTCCCGTGACCGGCGTCACTGGCGGAGGAGTGTGCGGACGCCGACGTCCATCAGGGAACGGCGAAGTCCTGATGCGCCCTATCAGCGAGGCTGATGTCTCACCCGACCGGGTCGGTCGCCTGGTGCGCCGCCCGCAGCACCAGGTCCCGGAAGAACATGTGCTCCGGGTCGCCGTCGTACAGCGGGTGCCACCACATCGCCTCCAGCAGCGGCCCCACCTCGAACGGCGGCGCCAGCGCCCGGATGCCGGCGTCCAACGGCAGCAACCGGACGAGTCGCTCCTGCAGCAACGCGATCCGGCCGCTGCCGGCCACGAGCCCCGGCACGGTCAGGAAGCTCTCGGTCACCACCTGGACCCTCGGCTCGATGCCCAGCATCCGCATCTGCCGCGCGGCCGGGGTGGACGCCGTCGGCCCGTGGTACGTGGCCACCCACGGCATCGTCTGCAGCTGCTCGACGGTGAGCGACTCCCCCACCTCGGCGTTGTCGGAGGAGACGACGAGCACCCACCGGTCGCGGTGCAGGTCGGCGTAGGGCAGGTCGGAGAGGAAGCCGCGCGGCAGCACCATCAGGTCGGTGTTGAGCAACGTCTGGTGGGCCTGGTCGACCGCGTCCGGGGTGTTGTGCGCCAGCCGCAGCCGGGCCCCCGGCGCCTCCTCCTCCAACAGCTGGGCCAGCGTGTCGCCGAGGACGGCGCAGCTGTAGTCGCTGATCAGCACGGAGAACTCGCGGGTGGACCCGGCCGGGTCGAAGTCCGGCTGCGCGGTGAACACCCGCTCCACGCCGTCCAGCGCCAGCCGCACCCGCGGCCTGAGCTGCGCGGCCAGCGGCGTCAGCCGGTAGCTGTTGCCCACCCGCGACAGCAGCTCGTCGCCGAAGTGCCGACGCAACCGGGCCAGGGACGCCGACAGCGCGGGCTGGCTGAGCCCCAGCTGCTGTGCCGCCCGCGTGACGCTGCGCTGGCCGAGCAGCGCGTCCAGCGACACCAGCAGGTTGAGGTCGAGGTTGGCCAGGTTCACGGTCGCGCAGCCTATAGATGCCATCGATGACCGACATCACCCTTTCGGTCTTCCCTGATACCCGGTCGCCCGCGACCGTGGACGGCGTGACCCGCACCACCACCGACGTCCCGCCGCTGGACCCCGCCGACCCCGAGGGCGCCATCGCCGCCGCCGCCGAGCGCTGCTCCAACTGGGGCCGCTGGGGCGCCGACGACGTGCTCGGCACGCTGAACTTCCTCGACGAGGCCAAGCGGGTCGAGGGCGCCCGGCTGGTGCGCCGCGGCGCCAGCTTCTCGCTGGCCCAGCGCTTCGACACGGACGGCCCGCAGAAGGGCTGGCGGCGGCGGGTCAACCCGGTGCACACGATGACCGACACCGGCGTGGACGCCGAGCGCGGCACCCAGGGCTTCCCGCACGGGATCGGCGGGGCCGACGACGTCATCTTCATGCCGCTGCAGGCCTCCACCCAGTGGGACGGCCTCGGCCACATCTTCGACCACGGGATGGCCTACAACGGCCGCCGCGCCGGCGACGTCGTCACCAGCGAGGGCGACGCCGTCACCGGCATCGAGACCGTCGCCTCGCTGATCGCCGGCCGCGGGGTCCTGCTCGACGTCGGCCGGGCCCTCGGCACCGACGGCGAGCTGCCCGACGGCTTCGCCATCACGCCTGCGCACCTCGAGGCCACCATCGCCGCCCAGGGCGAGAGCGCCCGGGTCCACCGCGGCGACCTCCTGCTCGTGCGCACCGGCCGGCTCGCCCGCGCCCGCCGCGACATCGCCGAGGGCCGCGGCTGGGGCGACTACGCCGGCGGCGCCTCCCCCGGCCTGAGCTTCACCACCGCCGACTGGCTGCACGGCACCGAGATCGCCGGCGTCGCCACCGACACGTGGGGCTTCGAGGTCCGGCCCAACGAGTTCGACGTCGCCTTCCAGCCGCTGCACCAGGTCGCCATCCCGAACATGGGCCTGTTCATCGGCGAGATGTGGGACCTCGACGCGCTCGCGGCCGACTGCGCCGCCGACGGCCGGTGGGACTTCTTCCTCACCGCCGCTCCCCTGCCCGTGACCGGCGCCGTCGGCGCCCCGGTCAACCCGATCGCCGTCAAGTGAGGAGCACGCCCGTGCCCGCCGTGAACTCGGTCCTCGTGGTCGGCGCCGGCCTGGCCGGCACCGCCACCGCCATCCGCCTCGCCGAGGCCGGCGTCGCCGTGGACCTCGTGGAGATCAAGCCCGAGACCACCGCGCTCGGCTCGGGCATCACGCTGCAGGGCAACGCGCTGCGCGAGCTGCGCACCCTCGGCGTCTGGGAGCAGGTGCGGGCCGCCGGCTACGCCTTCGACGTCACCGGCATCCGGGCGCCCGACCCGGCCGGCACGGTGGTCGCCGAGATCCCCGACGCCCGGACCGGCGGCCCGGACCTGCCCGCTGCCATGGGCATGTCCCGCCCGGAGCTGGCCCGGATCCTCGTCGACCGCGCGGTCGCGGTCGGCGTCAAGGTCCGGTTCGGGACGACGCACACCGAGCTGCGCCAGGACGCGGACGGTGTCGACGTCTCCTTCGCCGACGGCTCGACCGACCGCTACGAGCTGGTGGTCGGTGCCGACGGCGTCCGCTCCTGGACCCGCCGGGCGCTGGGCATCGACCTCGAGACGACGTCGGTCGGCATGGGCATCTGGCGGGTCTTCGGCCCCCGGCCGGCCAGCGTGACCCGTACCGACCTGTTCTACGGCGGGCCCTCGTTCATCGCCGGCTACTGCCCCACCGGCGAGGACAGCCTCTACGCCTACATCGTCGAGCCCGCCCAGGACCGCTCTCCCCTGACGCCCGAGCAGCAGCTGGCCACGATGAAGGAGCTCTCGCAGGCCTACCACGGCCCGTGGGACGAGATCCGCGAGACGCTGACCGACCCGAGCCGGGTGAACTACACCTGGTTCGAGACCCACGTCCTGCCCGCCCCGTGGAACCGCGGCCGGGTCGTGCTCGTCGGCGACGCCGCGCACACCTGCCCGCCCACCGTCGCCCAGGGTGGCGCGCAGGCACTCGAGGACGCCTACGCACTCACCGACCTGCTGCTCACCCGCGACGCCGTCGACGACGCGCTGTGGGACGCCTTCACCGCCCGCCGGTTCGAGCGCGCCAGCACCGTCGTCGAGGCCTCCAACCAGGTCGCCCAGTGGCAGCTCGACCACGTCCAGGGCGACGTCCCCGGCGTGATGCGCCGCATCGCCCAGCTGACCAGCCAGCCCGCCTGACAAGAGGACCCTCCTGCCCCCAGCGCTCGCGAGCTCGCGCCGGGCCCCTGCAGGAGGGCCGTCATGATCGGAAGAAAGTGACACCACCATGCCCCAGCGCCTGATCACCCACCTGCGGCACGTCGACCTGGCCGTGCCCGACCTCGCCGTCCAACGCCGGTTCTTCACCGACACCTGGGGCCTGAAGGAGGAGCACACCGACTCCGGCCTCACCTTCCTCGCCGCCGAGGGCAGCCCCGAGCAGTACGTCGTCCGGCTGCGGGAGTCCGCCGACAAGCGGATCGACCTCATCTCCTTCGGCGCGAAGGACGCCGCCGACGTCGACACCCTCGCCGGGCGGCTGGCCGCCGACGGCGTGCAGCTGGTGACCGAGCCCGGCACCCTGCAGACCCCCGGCGGCGGCTACGGCTTCCGGTTCTTCGACAACGAGGGCCGCACCGTCGAGGTCAGCTCGGACGTCGCCGTGCGGCAGCACCGCCCGGTCGAGGCGGGTGAGTCGATCCCGGTGCGGCTGTCGCACGTGGTGGTCAACTCCGCCGACCCCGAGGGCACCGTCGCCTTCTACGACAGGCACCTGGGCTTCTCCCTGTCGGACACCCTCATGCACCCGCGGATGGGCAGCATGATGTGGTTCCTGCGCACCAACGCCTGGCACCACTCGATGGCGATCGCCCGCGGCCCGCACCCCTCGCTGCACCACGCCAGCTTCGAGCTGCGCGGCATCGACGAGTACATGCGCGGCACCGGCCGGCTGCTGCGCGCGGGCGTGGAGAAGATCTGGGGCCCCGGCCGGCACCTGGCCGGCAACAACACCTTCTCCTACTTCCTCGACCCGCACGGCAACACCGTCGAGTACACGACCGAGCTGGAGGTCCTCGACGAGGACACCTGGCACCCGCACGTCTACGACTTCACCCGGCCGGAAGTCTCCGACCAGTGGGGCACCGCCAACGCCATGAACGAGTTCGTCGCCGCGAAGTCGTTCAACGACCCGGACAAGGGCCTGTTCGTGGCCCCGCCGGTCTGATGCGGTTCGCCACCTGGGAGGCGGACGGCGCGGTCCGCGCCGGCGTCGTGAGTGACGCCGGCCTGCACGAGCTCCCCGCGCGGACGACGGTGCTCGACCTCGTCCGCGCGGGGCTCCCCGCCGCGCTCGACCTCGGCGCGCTCGCCCTGGACCGGCCGGCCGTGCCGATCGGAGACGTCCGGCTGCTGCCGCCGCTGGCGGCGCCGACGGTGCGCGACTTCGTCGCGTTCGAGGAACACGTCGAGGGGATGGTCGCGCCCAGCGGTGAGGCGGTCGCGCCGGAGTGGTACCAGGCGCCGACGTTCTACTTCACCAACCCGTACGCGCTCGTCGGGGCCCACGACGACGTGCCGGTCCCGCCCGGCTCCCAGCGCTTCGACTTCGAGCTCGAGGTGGCCGTCGTCGTCGGCCAGGACGGCTCGTCGCTGACGCCGGAGCAGGCCCGCGAGCACGTCTTCGGCTACACCGTGCTCAACGACTGGTCCGCCCGCGACCTGCAGTTCCGGGAGATGGCGGTCAAGCTCGGCCCGGCCAAGGGCAAGGACTCCGCGACCACCCTCGGCCCCTGGCTGGTCACCGCCGACGAGCTGGAGGCCTACCGGGACGACGAGGGCTTCCTCGCCCTGGACATGCGGGTCTCGGTCAACGGCGAGGAGGTCGGCCAGGACCTGTTGAGCAACATGGGCTGGCCGTTCGAGGAGCTCATCTCCTACGCCTCCCGCGGCACCGAGGTCCGCGCCGGCGACGTGCTGGGCTCGGGGACCTGCGGCAACGGCGGCTGCCTGGCCGAGCTGTGGGGCCGCCGCGGCGAGCAGACCCCGCCCCCGCTGCGCCCCGGCGACGTCGTGGAGATGACCGTCGAGGGCATCGGCACCCTCCGCAACCGCGTCGTCGAGGGCCGCGAGCTGCCCCCGGTCCGCCCGGCCCGGCCGCGGCCACGGCTGCGCAAGCGACCCGCATGAGGCTGCGGGGCGAGGTCGTCGTCGTCACGGGCGCCGGCCAGGGACAGGGCGCGGCCGAGGCGCGACTGCTCGCGGCCGAGGGCGCCACGGTGGTCGGCTGCGACCGCACCCCGGAGCCGGCCGAGGAACTGCCGGGCGTGGAGTACCGGCAGCTCGACGTCACGGACGCCGACGGCTGGGCCGCGCTCGCCGACGACCTGCGGGCCCGGTACGGCGTCGTCGACGGGCTGGTCGCCAACGCCGGGGTCACCTGGCGGGCCCGGCTGGCCGACCTCGACCCGGCCGACCTCACCCGCGTCGCCGACGTCAACGTCACCGGCACCCTGCTGGGCATCCAGGCGCTCACCCCGCTGATGACCGCCGGCGGGTCGGTCGTCGTCGTCGGCTCGGTCGCCGCGCTGACCGGCCACTTCCCGGTCGCCTACACCGCGTCGAAGTGGGCGCTGCGCGGCCTGGCCAAGGCCGCGTGCCTGGAGCTCGGCCCGCACGGCATCCGGGTCAACACCGTGCACCCCGGCTACATCGAGACGCCGATGACCGCGTCGGCGGCCGCGGAGTTCCGCGCCGCCAACGTCGCCGAGACACCGCTCGGCCGCACCGGCACCGTCGACGAGGTCGCCCCGCTGGTGGCCTTCCTCCTCAGCGAGGAGGCCTCCTTCATCACCGGGGCCGAGATCCCCGTCGACGGCGGGATGACCGCCCACGGCGGCGTGAAGAGCATCAGCGACGCCGTCCGCGCCGCCTCCTGAACCACCCGAGAGGAACCCCACCGTGTTCGAGTACTTCCCCACCGGCCCCTACACCTGGAACCTCAGCGTCGTCGCGACGCTGAACTCCGGCGGGCTGATCGACGAGGTCGACCGCGCCTGCCGGCCGATCAAGGACGCCGCGAACGCCGGGGAGGACGCCGGCACCCCGGACTTCCTCCGGGCCTGGACGGCGCTGACCGACCAGCTCGTCGGCCAAGCCGAGGACGCCGAGAAGGCCGGCCACACCCGTACCGCCGGCCAGCTCTACTCCCGCGCGAGCAACTACCTGGCCCAGGCCGAGCGGATGCTCGCGCACTCCGACCCGAACCGGATCCCGACCTACCGGCGGCTGCTGGAGCTGGCGCAGAAGGCCTTCGAGCTGCACAGCCCCCGCGTCTCCCGCGTCGAGATCCCCTACGAGGGGACGACGCTGCCGGCCTACTTCAGTGCGGCGCCGGCCACCGACGACGGGCCCGCCCCGGTGATCGTGCTGGTCAACGGGCTGGACTCGACCAAGGAGCACATGTACTCCTCGGACCACTGGGCCGAGCTCGCCGCCCGCGGCATCTCCTGCCTGATGCTCGACCAGCCCGGCACCGGTGAGGCGCTGCGGCTGCAGGGGCTGACCGCCCGCATCGACACCGAGGCCTGGGCCGGCGCGGCCGTCGACTGGCTGGAGCAGCGGCCCGACGTCGACGCCGCGCGGATCGGCATCGTCGGCTGGTCGCTGGGCGGCTACTACGCCCCGCGCGCGGCCGCGTTCGAGAAGCGGTTCGCCCTGTGCGTGGCCTGGGGCGCCAACCACGACTGGGGCGCGGTGCAGCGCCGGCGGCTGGAGCGCGAGGGCGAGCGGCCGGTCCCCCACTACTGGGAGCACGTGCTGTGGGTGTGGGGGCACGAGGACCTGCAGCGGTTCATCGAGTTCGCCGACGACGTCCACCTCGACGGCGTGGTCGAGAACATCACCGTGCCCTTCCTCATCGCTCACGGCGCCAACGACCGGCAGATCCCGCTGGAGTACGCGCACCGCTCGTACGACCAGGCGGTGAACTCGCCCAAGCGCGAGCTGCGGGTGTTCACCCCCGAGGAGGGCGCGACCGAGCACATCGGGCTGGACCACCTGCCGTACGTGAGCACGTTCGTCGCCGACTGGGTGGCCGACACCTTCGCCGAGCTCGGGCGCGGGTGAGTTCGGCTGAGGTCCTCGTTCCCCTACGTTGCGGGGGCATGACGGTCTACCGGATGGACCACGCCGGCGTCGTGGTCGAGGACCTCGCCGCGGCCATCGCGTTCTTCGTCGACCTGGGCCTGGAACTGGAGGGCGAGACCGCGGTCGAGGGGACGTGGGTGGACCAGCTCGTCGGGCTGGACGGCGTCCGGGCGGACCTGGCCTTCCTGCGGACCCCGGACGGCCGCGGCCGGGTCGAGCTGTCGACGTTCTCCGCGCCGACGGCCACCAGCGGTGCTCCGTGGGCGCCGATCAACACCCCGGGCATCCCCCGCCTCACGTTCGCCGTCGACGCCGTCGACGACGTCCTCGCCCGCCTGCGCCCACACGGCGCCGAACTGGTGGGGGAGGTGGCGCAGTACGGGGACGCCTACCGGTACTGCTACGTCCGCGGCCCCGCGGGCGTCGTCATCGGACTGGTCGAGCAACTCCGCTGACCGACACCCCGGGCGCCGGCACCACCGCGTGACGGAGGTGACCGGCACGGCGCGCCCCCGGCACCCCTGCGTGCCGTAACGTCGGAGGGAGGGGCGCCCCGGAACCGCGCGCGGTCTCCGCAGCCCAGCGGTCCGGGAACGGCGGCCCCGCCCGCCCCGCGTACCCAGGAGTCCCCCCGTGAGCTCGTCCCCCATGGCCACCGCCGGCGCACGCCCGGCGGACGACCGGATCGTCGGGGAGGTCGCGCGGCGGCGGACGTTCGCGGTGATCAGCCACCCGGACGCCGGGAAGTCGACGCTCACCGAGGCCCTGGCCCTGCACGCCCGCGTGATCGGCTCGGCCGGCGCGGTGCACGGCAAGGCCGGCCGGCGCGGCACCGTGTCCGACTGGATGGACATGGAGCGCGACCGCGGCATCTCGATCACCTCCGCGGCGCTGCAGTTCGCCTACCGCGACTGCGTGGTGAACCTGCTGGACACCCCCGGCCACGCGGACTTCTCCGAGGACACCTACCGGGTGCTGACCGCGGTCGACGCCGCGGTGATGCTCGTCGACGCCGCCAAGGGCCTCGAGGCGCAGACGATGAAGCTGTTCGCCGTCTGCAAGCACCGCGGCATCCCGGTGATCACCGTGGTCAACAAGTGGGACCGGCCGGGCATGGACGCCCTCGCGCTGATGGACGAGATCACCGAGCGCACCGGCCTCACCCCCACGCCGCTGACCTGGCCGGTGGGCATCGCCGGCGACTTCCGCGGCGTCCTCGACCGGCGCGACGGCACCTACCGGCACTTCACCCGCACCGCGGGCGGCGCCACCGTCGCCCCCGAGCAGGTCTTCCCCGCCGCCGCGGCGGCCGCCCGCGAGGGGGACGCCTGGCAGCAGGCGGTCGAGGAGTCCGACCTGCTCGCCGAGACCGGCGCCGAGCACGACCAGGAGCTGTTCCTGGCCGGGGCCACGACGCCGGTGCTGTTCGCCTCCGCCGTCTCCAACTTCGGCGTCGGCCAGCTGCTCGACGTCCTCGTCGACCTCGCCCCGGCGCCCACCGCGCGCCCCGACGCCGACGGCGAGCCGTACCCGCTCGACGCCCCGTTCAGCGCCTTCGTCTTCAAGGTGCAGGCCGGCATGGACACCGGCCACCGCGATCGGCTGGCCTACATCCGGGTCTGCTCCGGGGTCTTCGAGCGCGGCATGGTCGTCACCAACGCGCGCACCGGCCGGCCGTTCGCCACCAAGTACGCCCAGCAGGTCTTCGGCCGCGACCGGGAGACCATCGAGACCGCCTATCCCGGGGACGTCGTCGGCCTGGTCAACGCCGCGGCGCTCGGCGTCGGCGACACCCTCCACGCCGGCCGGCCGGTCACCTACCCGCCGGTGACGACGTTCGCGCCCGAGCACTTCGCGGTCGCCCGGGTGGCCGACACCAGCCGGTACAAGCAGTTCCGCAAGGGCATCGAGACGCTGGCCGGCGAGGGCGTCGTCCAGGTGCTGGTCTCCGAACGGCGCGGGGACGGCGCCCCCGTCTTCGCCGTCGTCGGGCCCATGCAGTTCGAGGTGGCCAGCCACCGGATGGAGCACGAGTTCGGCGCCCGGATCTCGCTCGAGCCGCTGCCCTACAACCTGGCGCGGATCACCGACGCGGAGTCGGCCGCCGAGCTCGCCGCCCACCGCAACGCCGAGGTGCTGGCGCGCCCCGACGGGCAGCTGCTGGCGCTGTTCACCGACAAGTGGTCGCTGCGGGTGCTCGAGCAGAACAAGCCGCACCTCACCCTCGTCCCGATGGTGGCCGCCGACCTCGGCTGACGCCGGGCCGGTTCACACGCGGCGGCCGCGCAGCTGCCGGTAGTGCGCGACGAGGGCGGAGGTCGAGGCGTCCTGGTCCAGCTGCGGCGCCTGCGCGGCGGTCAGGGCCGGGGCCAGCTCGCGGGCCATCACCTTGCCCAGCTCGACGCCCCACTGGTCGAACGAGTCGATCTGCCACACGACGCCCTGGGTCATGACCGTGTGCTCGTAGAGGGCCACCAGCTGCCCGAGCGTGGACGGCGTCAGCCTCGGCGCGAGGATCGTCGTCGACGGCCGGTTGCCGGGCATGACCTTGTGCGGCACCAGCTCGGCCGGCGTCCCGTCGGCGGCGACCTCCTCGGCGGTCTTCCCGAAGGCCAGCGCCGCCGACTGGGCGAACATGTTGGCCATCAGCAGGTCGTGCATCTCGCCGATGTCGTGGTTGGGCTCGCCGAAGCCGATGAAGTCCGCCGGCACCAGCGACGTCCCCTGGTGCAGCAGCTGGTGGAAGGCGTGCTGGCCGTTGGTGCCCGGCTCGCCCCAGTAGACCTCGCCGGTCGCCGTCGTCACCGGCTGCCCGTCCCACCGCACCGACTTGCCGTTGCTCTCCATCGTCAGCTGCTGCAGGTAGGCCGGCAGCCGCGACAGGTACTGGCTGTAGGGCAGCACGGCGTGGGTCTGGGCGCCGAAGAAGTCGGTGTACCAGACGTTCAGCAGGCCCTGGAGCACCGGCAGGTTCGCCTCGAACGGCGCGGTGCGGAAGTGCTCGTCGATGGTGGCGAACCCGGCGAGCATCTCGTCGTAGGCGTCGGGGCCGATGGCGACCATGAGCGACAGGCCGATGGCCGAGGTGAAGGAGTACCGGCCACCCACCCAGTCCCAGAACTCGAACATGTTCTGCGGGTCGATGCCGAACTCGCGCACCGCCTCGGTGTTGGTCGACACCGCCGCGAAGTGCTTCGCGACCGCGGACTCGTCGCCGCCCAGCCCGCGCAGCAGCCAGTCGCGGGCGACGGTGGCGTTGGTCAGCGTCTCCAGCGTGGTGAACGTCTTCGACGAGACGACGAACAGCGTCTCGGCCGGGTCGAGGTCGCGGGTGGCCTCGGCGAAGTCGGTCGGGTCGATGTTGGAGACGAACCGCGCAGTCAGGTCGCGGTCGCTGTAGGCGCGCAGGGCCGTGTAGGCCATCGCCGGGCCGAGGTCGGAGCCGCCGATGCCGATGTTGACCACCGCCCGGATCGGCCGCCCGGTGTGCCCCACCCACTCCCCCGAGCGCACCCGCTGCGCGAAGGAGCGCATCCGCCCCAGCACCGCGTGCACGTCGCCGGTCACGTCCTGCCCGTCGACGGTGAGCGCGGCGCCGGCCGGCGCCCGCAGCGCCACGTGCAGGACGGCGCGGTCCTCGGTGGGGTTGACGTGCTCACCCCGGAACATGGCGTCGATCCGCTCCCGCAGGCCGGCCCGCTCGGCGAGGGCGACCAGCAGCCGCAGCGTCTCGTCGGTCACCCGGTGCTTGGACCAGTCGAGGTACAGGTCGCCGGCGCGGGCGGTCAGCCGCCGTCCGCGGTCGGGGTCCTCGGCGAACAGCTCTCGCAGGTGCCGGCCAGCGAGGGCGCGGTGGTGCTCGGCCAGAGCGGCCCACTCCGGGGTCGCCGTGATGTCCAGGCTGGTGTCCATGCTGCCTCCGGGCGCGGTCGGGATCCCCTCAGCCTGGTGCGCCGGGCACCACCAGCACAAACGCGCCGTCCGGCACTAGCCCGGCCCGCGCCCCGGGACGGCGGCTCCCCGCGGCCGGGCCGGCCGCCGCTGCACGGCGCCCACCAGGTCCGCGGCGAGGTCGCGCAGCTTGCGGTTGGTGCGCTGCGACTCGGTGGACAGCAGCCGGAACGCCTCCTCCGCCGAGCAGTGGTGCCGCCCCATCAGCACGCCCTTGGCCTGCTCGATGACCGCCCGGGACTCCATCGCCAGGCGCAGCGTCCGCGCCGTCTCCGCCGCCGTCGCGTGCTCACCGGCGCGGGCCACCGCCCCGGCGGCGACCGCGGCGAACGCCCGGGCCAGCTCCACCGCCGCGACGTCGAACGGGCCGCCGCCGGTGCGCACGACGGTCAGCGAGCCGACGGTGCGCCCCTCCACGGTCAGCCCGACCGACAGGACGCTGGTGACCCCGTGGGCGGCGAACTCCCGCAGCGCCGGCTCGCGGGCGGTGTCCGGGATGAGCACCGGCGCGCCGCCCGCGCGCCGGTTGCGGCCCGCGGCGTGCAGCCACCCGTCCAGCGCGGCCGCCAGCGGTGCGGTCGCCCCGCGGACGACGTCGTGCCCGGCACCCTGCAGGGCCACCGCCGCCTCCGCCGGGCCGGGCAGCACCGCCGTCGCCAGCTCGGCGATCCGGCCGAGGGTCTCGACGAGCGGCTGGGTGGCGACACGCAACCGGGTGAGCGCGGCGAACGCCTCCCCCGGATCCCGCGCCGTGGCGCGGCTCCGCTCGTGGACCACCATGGGAAGACCTCGATCTGCTGCGTCCGGCCGCCCCTCGCACCTGGGGACCACGGCGCCCACCGTGCCGTCTCCGGCGCCGCGGCGACAGACCTTCGCGCGCGGCGCCGCAGGATCGCAGCCGACGGCGGCGGGTCAGCCCGCGGGCCCGGGGTCGCGCACCGGCTGGTCCGTGACCGGGGCGGTGCGCGGCGCCGGCGGCGCGGGCGGCGGCCCGGGCGGGGCCACGGACGGCCCAGGCGGCGGGACCGGCTGCGCGGGCACACCGCCGGGCCCCGGGGACGACGACGCGCGGTGCACCGCGAGCGCGACGAGCACCGCACCGCCCACCAGGAGGACGGCGCCCACGATCAGCAGGCCGCCCCACAGCCACGGCAGGGCGGGAGCGGTGACGCCGGCCCGCGCCTCGACGTCCACCCCGGCGGTGCCGTCGGCCCGCATGACCACCACGGTCCAGTTGCCGTCGGACGGCGTCCAGTCGAGGGTCTGCGTCCCCGTGCCCTGCACCTGGACCTCCCAGATGTCGAGGGCACCGGGCGCGCTCTGCGGTGCGCCGCCGGCGACGTCCACGCCCCGCACGCGGCCGCCGTCGGAGCCGAGGTCGTCGATCCGCCGGTGCCCCACACCCGACAGGTACCGCGTGGCGTCACCGGTGCGGGCCACGCCGACGAAGACCGCCACCGCCGGGTCGGCCGGGGTGACCTGCAGGCGCGCGTCGCCGAGCACGTCGTCGACCAGCCACTCGTCCCCCGCGACGTCGAGGGTGATCGAGCCGGTCACCAGCGCGTACCGGGACGTGGTGAGCTCGGCGGTCGGCGTCGACAGGTAGCCGTCCTCGCGCTGCGTGGTGTCGGCCACCGCCAGGCCGGTGCCCCCGGCCAGGAGGCCGGTGGACACCAGCATCAGCAGCACGCCCACCACGAGGGCGACGACGCGGCCGGCGCTCCAGCCGCCCGGCACCGCGCGGGCCGGCCCCTGCGGGAGCGGCGGGAGCGGCCCGGCCGCCGCGGTGGCGGGGTCGGCGCCACCCATGTCGAGCCGGAACGGCGGGTAGCGGTCGGTCATCAGGGCCGCGTAGGCGGCGACCCGCAGCACCCAGCGGTCCATGCCGAGCACGAAGTCGTACAGCGGCTGCGGGTAGCGGCCGGTGAACAGCAGCACGACCGCGGCGACCAGCACCAGCAGCCCGACCAGGCCGCCACCGGCCCAGCCGGAGTCCTCCCACCCGTCCTGCCCGGTGAGCCAGAGGCCACCCCCGACGAACAGCGCCAGCACCAGCCAGTGCGGCAGCGCCAGCAGCCAGGACTTCACCAGCACCAGCCCGCGGGAGAGCCGCTCGGGGTAGGGCACGTCCAGCCGCGCCGGGTAGTCGGGGACGTCGGCGAGGGTGAACGGCGGGTACCGGTCGGTGCCCAGCCCCGCGTAGCCGTAGTAGTGCACGCGCCACGACCACCGCAGCACCCCGACGTCGAAGTCGAACAGCGCCCGGGGGTAGCGGCCGGTGATCAGGATGGCGAACCAGGCGACCGTGGTCAGGACGACGAAGGCCACCCACAGGAACGCCAGGACGACGGCGTGCGGGATCAGCAGGAACCACTTGACCAGCCACAGCCAGCGCGACAGCGGCGGGTCCACCCGCGCGTCGACCCGCACCGGGTAGGGCGTCTGCTGCTCGGTCACCGGGAGGACCTCCGCTCCGCCCGCCCCGGCCGCGCGTGGTGCGCCGGCCGTCGGCGGACGCCGCCCAGCCTGGGCCGGGGCCGGTCGCGCCGACACCACCCTCCGTCGTCGTCCCGACGGTGCCGGAGGTCCCTGCTGCCCGCGCGGCCCGCCGGCACCCTCCCCACGGCCCCCCGCGGCCGGGCATGCTGGCAGCCGGCGGTCGGGGACGGCGCGGTCGAGGAGGGATCGGCATGGCACGACGCCGGTCGGCGGCGCCCGTCCCGCGGCAGGGGGGCGCCGGGGTCCGGGCCGGGCCATGACCTCCCGCGTCGCGCCGCCGGGCGCGGCGGCGGTGCGGCCGCCGCGCACCGCCCGCCGCCCGGTCCAGCGGCACTCCGGCGACCTGGTGCGCGTCGTGCTCGGGTTCGCCGTGCTGGGCCTGGGCCTGCTCATCGCCCAGCGCGGCCGGCTGCCGGTGTTCGAGCGCAACCTGTTCCAGGTCGTCAACGACCTGCCCCCCGAGATCTTCCCGGTCGTGTGGGCGGTCATGCAGCTCGGCAACGTCGTGGCGGTGCCGGTGCTCGCCGCGATCGCCGCGCTGACCCGCAGGGTGCGGATGGCCCGGGACATGCTGATCTCCGGTGTCCTGGCCTACCTCGCCGCCGACCTGGTGAAGAGCGTGGTGCAGCGGGAGCGCCCGAGCGGGTTCCCCCTCGACGCCCACTTCCCGGAGGGCCCGGTCGGCGGGCTGGGTTTCGTCTCCGGCCACTCGGCGGTCGCCGCGGCCCTCGCCACCGCCGTCGTCCCCTACGTGCCGCGCCGGGCCCGGCGCGCGGCCTGGGCACTGGCCTGGTGCGTCGCCCTGGCCCGCGTCTACGTCGGCGCCCACCTGCCCCTGGACATCCTGGGCGGGCTCGGCGTCGGCTGGGCGATCGGCTCGCTGGTGCACTGGGTGCTCGGCGTCCCGCGGCTGGAGGTGCCGCCCGACCGCGTCGAGCGGTGGCTGCGGCACTACGGCCTGCCGGTGCGGGACGTGCGGCCGGCCGACGTGCAGGCGCGCAGCTCGGTCCCGTTCGAGGCCGTCGACGAGCGCGGCCGCCGGCTGTACGTGAAGTGGCTGGAGCCCGACCGCCGCGAGCGCGACTGGCTCTACCGCCTGTGGCGGCTGCTGGCCGTCCGCGACGTCAAGGACGCCGACGCCGTCGCGCCGCTGGGCCAGCAGGCAGAGCACGAGGCGGTCGCGGCGATGATCGCCCGGGAGCGCGGGGTGCACGTGCCGCGGGTGCTGCTGGCCCGCGGCAAGGACCGCGGTGCCCTCGTCGTCCAGGAGCACCTGACCGGCCGGGGGCTCGACCGGCTGGCCGCCGAGGAGCTGACCCCGGAGCTGCTGACCGACGTGTGGCGGCAGGTGGCGCTGCTGCGGGCGGCCCGGGTCGCCCACCACGACCTGGGCACCGCCAGCGTGCTGGTCGACCCCGGCGGCCGGCCGTGGGTGGTCGACTTCGGCAACGCGCTGACCGGCGCCTCGGACGACGCGATGGCCGCGGACGTCGCCGAGCTGCTGGCCTCCCTCGCGCTGCGCACCGACCCCGCGCCGGTCGTCGGCTGCGCGGTCGACGTGCTGGGTCCGGACGTCGTGGCCGCGGCCCTGCCGGAGCTGACGCCGCTGAGCCTCACGTCGGCCACCCGCGCCGCGCTGCGGGAGGACCGTCCTCGGCTGGAGGCGCTGCGCCGCGCGCTCCGGGAGCGGCTGGGCCTGCCCGACCCCGACCGGCCGGAGTTCGGCCCGCCCGGCACCGCGGCCCGCCTCGCCGTGGCCGCGGGCGCCGCGCTGGTGCTCGTCGGCGTCCCGCTGCTGGCCGGCGCCACGGAGTTCCTCGACGTGCTGGAGGACGGCGGCTGGCGCTGGCTGGGCGCCGCGCTCGCGCTGGCGGTGCTCGCCCGCGCGGCGAACGCGGCGGCGGCCCTGCTGACCGTCGAGCGGCGGCTGGCGCTCGGGCGGACCTACGCCGCCTCGCTCGTCGCGGAGTCCGCGTCGCTGCTGCACGGCGGCGAGGGCTCGCGCCGGTCCGCGGCCCGGTTCCTCGAGCGCGCGGGCGTGCTGCCCGCCGACGCCCGGCGCTCGACCGACCGGTACGTCCTCGGGGCGGTCGTCGCCGCGGTCGTCGTCGCCGGCGGGATGCTGGTCATGGCCGCGGCGGAGGGCCGGCTCGGCGACTGGGACGCCCCCGAGGCCCTCGTGCCGGCCGTCGCGCTCGGCCTCGCCGCGTGGGCCCTCGTGCTCACCGGCCAGTGGCTGGCCCGGCGGAACGACCCCAGTCCCCGCCCGCGGCGGCTGGCCGCCCTGCTGGCGACGCTGGCCCGGGTGCCGGTCGGCGTCCAGTGGCGGCGGGGTGCGCAGTTCGGCTGGTCCACGGCCGGGGTCCTCCTGGAGGCCGGGGCGCTGGCCGCCACGATGCACGCCGCCGGGGGCTCGGTGCCGCTGCTGGCCACCGCCAGCGTCTACGCCGCCCTGCACCTGCTGTGGTCGGTGCTGCCGGTGGCCGGCGCGCCGGGTGCCGCGGAGGTCGCCCTGCTGCTGGCCCTCACCGCCCTCGGCGCGCCCCTGGCCAGCGCGTGCGCGGCGGCCCTCGCGTTCCGCGTGCTCACGTTCTGGCTGCCGGCCCTGGTCGGCGGGCTGCTGACCGCGCGCCTCGAGCACCGCTTCGGCGCGTGACCACCGGCGGCCCGCGGCCGGGCGGCCCCCGGCCCGTCACCGGGTACCGCCGCCGGCCGGTCGACGCCGCGCTCGCGCTGTGCGGCGCCGGTGTCGCGGCGCTGTGCTCGTGGGCGGTCGCCTCCGGCGGGGTCGGGCCGGCGGAGCGGGCGGTGTTCACCTGGGTCAACGGCCTCCCCGACGCCTGGGAGCGGCCGCTGTGGGCGGTGCAGCTGCTCGGCGTCCTCGGGCTGCCGCTGCTGGTCGCCGTCCCGGCGCTGGCGCTGCGGCGGTGGCGCCTGGCGCTGGGACTGGTCCTGCTGGTCCCGCTCAAGCTGCTGGTGCACGGCGAGCTGGTGAAGGGGCTGGTGCAGCGGGAGCGCCCGGGGTCGGTCATCCCGGGCGCGGTGCTGCGCGACGTGCCGTCCGCGGGGGTCGCCTACCCCTCCGGGCACGCCGTGGTCGCCGCGGGCACGGTCGTCCTGCTCGCCCCGTACCTGCGGCGGCGGTGGCGGGCGCTGCTCGTCGTCCTCGCCGTGCTGGTGTGCCTGGCCCGCGTGTACCTCGGCGCGCACGCGCCGCTGGACGTCGTCGGCGGCGCCGCCCTCGGCGTGGCGATCGGGGGCGCGCTCGACCTGCTGCTCGGGGTGCCGGTCAGGCCCGCCCCGCGGCGGGCTCCTGCGGGTGCACCACCATGACCGGCCCGCGCCCGTGCACCACGCAGCGCAGCGCCACCGAGCCGAGCACCAGCCCGGGCAGCCGGCTGCGGCTGCGGCTGCCCACCACCAGCAGCGCGGCCCCTTCGGCCCGGCGGACCAGCACGTCCGCGGGGGCGCCCTCCTCGACGTCGACGACGACCTCCGCTCCGGTGAGCTCCGCCCACCCACCGAGGACGTGCTCCACCACCTCCCGCACCCGCGTCCCGGCCGGTGCGGGGGGCGCCGGGGGCGGGTCGCCCCAGGTCTCCGGCCCCCGGCGGACCGCGACGACCTCCAGACGCGCGCCCAGCCGCGCCGCCTCCTCGGCGGCGCGGGCCAGCGCCCGGTGCGCGGCCGGCGTGTCGTCCAGCCCGGCGACGACGCGCGGCTGCGGCGGCGCGGGCACCGGGTGGACGACGACCACCGCGCAGCGGGCGTGCGCGGTGCAGTGCAGCGCCACCGAGCCGAGCAGGGTGCTGGCCGCCACGCCCCGGCCCCGGCTGCCGACCACCAGCAGCTCGGCCCCCGCCGACCGCGCGACCAGGTGCGCGGCGGCGGCCCCGGCGACCACGCCCACCTCGACCGGGACGTCGGCGCCGCCGGCCACCTCCTGCCGGACCTCGGCGACCAGCGCCCGCGCCCGCTCGGCGGTGTCGGTGCGGACGGCGTCGACCCGGCCGGGCGCGGCCAGCTGCGGATCGGCCCAGGAGAGGTCCATGGCGAAGGCGCTCAGCACCTCCAGGCGCGCCCCGGTGCGCCCGGCGGCGGCCACCGCCCAGGCCAGCGCGCCGCGCGCGCCCGGCGAGCCGTCCACGCCGACGACCACCCGGCGGTCCGCGGCGGTGTCCATGGCGGCTCCCTTCCCCCGGGCGGCGTCCACCCTGGCCGCGGTCGGCGGGCGGTGTCAGGAGGCCGAGCGTCCCGGCCGGCCAGGACGTTGGTCGCGCCGCCCACCACCCGGCCGGCCCTTGGCCCGGCGCCGGCGCGCCCCTAGCGTCGGGGACCCGCGGCGAGGAGGTCCCGTGCCCGCACCTGTCGACACGACGTCAGCGGCCGTCCGCCCGGGGAGCGTCGCGTGACCGCGCCCGGCGCGGCACCGGTCGTCGTGGGCGTCGACGGCTCGGAGGCCGCGGCCCGCGCCGTGCCGTTCGGGGTCGAGGCGGCCCGGCTGCGCGACGCACCGCTGCTGCTGGTGACCGCCGCGTCCTGGCCCACGACGGCCCTGCCCGTCCCCACCGTCGGCGACACCGACCTGCCCCGCCTCCTGCGGACCGCCGCCGAGTCCGCGCTGCGTGCGGCGGCCGACGCGGCGGCAGCCACGCTCGGCGCCGGCCGGGTGCGCTGGGCGGTGGACGATCGCGACCCGGTCGAGGCGCTCCGGGCGGCCGGGGCCGGCGCGCAACTGGTCGTCGTCGGCGCCCGCGGCACCGGCGGCGTGGCCGGCCTGCTGCTGGGCTCCACCGCCACCGCCCTGGCGCTGGAGGCCCCCTGCCCGGTCGTCGTGCTGCCGGACGAGACCGACGCGTTCGTGACCGGACGACGCTCGGTCGTCGCCGGCGTGGAGGGCCGGCCCGGGGACGAGGCCGTCCTCGCCCTGGCCTTCGCCGAGGCCGCCGCCCGGGACACCGACCTGGTCGCCGTGCACGCCTGGAGGGACGTCGCCCAGGAGCCCTCGCTGCAGACGCTGGGCCCCCTGGTCGACTGGGCGGGGGTGGCCGCGGACGAGCAACGACTGCTGGCCGAGGCGCTCGCCGGGTGGCGGGAGCGGGCACCCGGCGTCGACGTGCGGGAGGTCGTCGTCCGCGACAGGACCGCGGCCGCGCTGGTCGCCGCTGGCCTCACCGCGCAGCTGCTCGTCGTCGGCCACCGCCGCCGGCGCCTGGCGCGGCTGGGCTCCACCACGCACGCCGTGCTGCACCGGGCGCGCTGCCCGGTGGCCGTCGTCCCCGTGACCGGCGCGGGCCGATGACCGGCGGGACCCGGTGACCGCCGGTCCGCGGGTGCTGGTCACGGTCGCCACCCGGCACGGGGCGACCCAGGAGATCGCCGCCGCCCTGGCCCGCGACCTGCCCGGGACGCCGGCCGGCGAGGCCGCCGGGCTGTCCGCCGTCCTCGCGCCCGTGGAGTCCCGGCCCGACCCGGGGCCGTTCGACGCGGTCGTGCTGGGGAGCGCGGTCTACGCCGGACGCTGGCTGGAGCCGGCGCGGGAGTACGCGGCCGCGCACACCGGCGCGCTGCGCGAGCGCGCGGTGTGGCTGTTCTCCAGCGGCCCGATCGGGCCGGCGCCCTTCCCGCCGGACGAGCCGCACGACGTCGCACCGACCTCGGCGCTGGTCGGCGCCCGCGGCCACCGGGTCTTCCCCGGCCGGCTGGACCTGTCGCTGCTGAGCTTCGGGGAGCGGGCGATGGCCACGGCGATGCGCGCCCCCGTCGGCGACTTCCGCGACTGGGCCCTGGTGCGGCGGTGGGCGGAGGAGGTCGCCGCGGAGCTCGCCGGCCAGCGCGGGTGAGCCCGCTGGTGGCCGGCCGGGGCCCGGGCCTGGGCCGATGCGCACGGGTGGCCGGGGACGACTGGCCGTCCGGGTCAGGACGTAGGTCCCTCTGCCCGGCGGCCCGCGGCACGCAGAGTCGGACCAGGTCCCTCGAACCATCGGCGGGATCGACCGCGCGCCCCACGCGCCCCGAGCAGGAGGCCTCCGTGCCGACCCCCGCCCTGGACCACGTGGTCGAGGACCTCGACGACCCCGACTGCCGGTCCCTGCTGAGGACCGCCCGCATCGGCCGGCTCGGCTACACCAGGGACGCGCTCCCGGCGATCGCCCCGGTGTCGTTCTGCGTGCACGCCGACCAGGTGGTCATCCCCTCGCGGTCGTGCAGCTCCCTGGTCCCGGGCACCAGCGGAGCCGTCGTGGCCTTCCAGGTCGACTCCCTGGACCCCGACACCTGCACCGGGTGGACGGTGACCGTCGTCGGCCCCTCCCGGTCGGTCACCGACCCCGCGGAGATCGCCGCCCTGGACGAGCTGCCCTGGCCGCACTCCGCGCGGTGGCCGGACCGCTGCTACATCAGCATCGGCATCGGCCTGGTCGCCGGCTGGCGCGCCGGCCCGGACCGCGACGTCCCCGTGCCGGCGCCGGCGGGGAACGGACGGCCCGCGTCCGTCGAGAGGCGCCGCAGCGCCTTCCCCTGACCGAGCGGCCGTGGCAGTCTCGGAACTGCCGAGGGAATGGGGCCGCTCATGCCGCCTGAGCCAGGTGCGGACGCCGCACCGGCCATCCAGGCGTCGCCGCTGGCCGGGATGCGGCTGACGGAACTGCTGGAGGAGGTGCAGGACCGTCTGGCCGCGGTGGCGCGCACCCAGACCCGGGTGCAGCACCTGCTCGACGCCTTCCTCAGCGTCTCCACCGGTCTGGCCCTCGAGTCGACCCTGAAGCGCATCGTGGAGGCCGCCGTCGACCTGGTCGACGCCCGCTACGGGGCGCTCGGCGTCCTGTCCTCCGCCGGTGGCCTCGCCGCGTTCGTCCACGTCGGCATCGACGACGAGCTCGCGGCGCGGATGGGCTCCCTGCCCCAGGGCAAGGGCGTGCTCGGGCAGCTCATCACCGAGCCCCGCGCGCTGCGCATCCCCGAGCTGAGCCGGCACCCCGCGTCGGTGGGCTTCCCACCGCACCACCCAGAGATGCACTCCTTCCTCGGGGTGCCGGTGCTCGTGCGCGGCGAGGTCTTCGGCAACCTCTACCTCACCGAGAAGCGCCACGGCGAGTTCACCGCCGAGGACGAGGCGGCGCTGACCGCGCTGGCCGGCGCGGCCGGCATCGCGATCGACAACGCCCGCCTGTACGAGGAGGGCGAGTCCCGCCGGAAGTGGACCGCCGCGGTGTCCGACGTCCGCGCCTGCCTGCTCGGCACCGGTTCCGCCGAGGACGCGCTGGCCCTGGTCGCCGAGCGGGTGACCGAGCTGACCGGCGCCGACGCCACGTGGCTGCTCATCGGCCCCGACCCCGGTGACAGCTGCTACGTGATCCGCGCGCAGTGCGGCGACGGGCTGGAGCCGGCCACCGGCGTCCGCCTCGGCCCCGGGTCCAACCCCGTGCTCGACGCCCTGACCGGGCCCGACGCCGTCCTCAGCGTCAGCGTGGACAGCAGCGGGCTGGACTGGGAGGGGCCGCACCCGCAGGTCGCCTGGGGTCCGTGCACCGGCGTCCGGCTGCGGGTCGGCGCCGCCGAGGACGCCGTCCTCATCGCCGCCCGCCGGGCCGGCGCCCCGCGGTTCCCCGCCGCCCTCGAACCGCTCGTGCGCACGTTCGCCGAGCAGACCGCGGTCGCGCTCGACATGGCCGCCCGCCAGCGGCTGGCCCGCCAGCTCGACGTCTACGCCGACCGCGACCGCATCGCGCAGGACCTGCACGACCACGTCATCCAGCGGGTGTTCGCCGCCGGCCTGAGCCTGCAGTCGGTGCTCCCCCGCGTCTCCGACCCCGAGACCCAGCGGCGGATCCGGCAGGTCGTGCACCAGCTGGACGAGACCGTCCGCGACATCCGCACCACGATCTTCGACCTGCACACCACCAGCGACGGCGACCAGCCGGTCAGCGTGCGCCGGCGGCTGCTCGACATCGTCACCGAGACCGCGGGCCGCCACCTGCACCCCACCGTCCGGATGTCCGGCGCCGTCGACAGCCTGGTGGCCGGCGAGCTCGCCGCCGACCTGGAGGCCGTCACCCGAGAGGCGGTCAGCAACGCCGCGCGGCACTCCGGCGCCGACCACGTCACCGTCACCCTCGACGTGGCCGAGGAGGTCGTGCTGGAGGTCGTCGACGACGGCCGCGGCATCGACCCCCGGGCCGCGCGCAGCGGGCTGCGCAACCTGGAGGACCGGGCGCGCCGCCGCGGTGGTGCGGCCACCGTCGAGCCGCTGCCCGAGGGTGGGACCCGGCTGCGCTGGTGGGCGCCGCTGCGCTGACCCGCCGGCACCCGCGCCCGCGCGGCTCAGACGGGGCGGGCCGCCCCGCTGCTGCTGCCGGTGCCGCGCAGCTCGGTCGCGAGGACGGCGGCCTGCGTGCGGCGCTCCAGCCCCAGCTTGGCCAGCAGGTGGGAGACGTAGTTCTTCACCGTCTTCTCGGCGAGGAACATGCGCTCGCCGATCTGCCGGTTGGTCAGCCCCTCGCCGATCAGCTCCAGGACCGTGCGCTCCTGGTCGCTGAGCTTGGCCAGCGGACCGGCCGGCTCGGCCACCCGGCGCAGCCGCTCCAGCACCGCCGTGGTCGCGGTGGGGTCGAGCAGCGAGCCGCCCTCGGCGACGGCGCGGATGCCGGCGACCAGGTCCTGCCCGAGGATCTGCTTGAGCAGGTAGCCCGATGCCCCGGCCATGATCGCCTCGAAGAGCGCCTCGTCGTCGCTGTAGCTGGTCAGCATCACCACCCGGAGCTCGGGCATCCTCGACCGCAGCTCCCGGCAGACCGAGACGCCGTCCCCGTCGGGCAGCCGGACGTCGAGGACGGCGACGTCCGGGCGGAGTGCGGGCACCCGCGCCAGCGCCTCCGTAGCGTTCTTCGCCTCGCCGACGACGGTGATGTCCGGGTCGCTCTCCAGGACGTCGGCCACCCCGCGCCGGACCACCTCGTGGTCGTCGAGCAGGAAGACCCGGATCCGGCGCCGCTGCCGATCGTCGTCGTCCACCGGGCCACCGTCCGTTCCACGCCCTGGCCCCCGTGGGACCGCTCCGGCACAGGCTAGGGCGCCGATCGGCCTCCGGGCGCAGAGTCGAACGTCCCTCGTGGACCTCTCCCTGCCCACGCGCTGACCCGCGTCCCGCCCCGTCCTCCCCTGCTGTCGATCGGATGGCGGGCCGCCAGCGACGGGCCGGCGCCTCAGCGGTCGACCAGCGACTCCAGGGTCACCGCGGCCAGCAGCCGCGCCCACCACGGGCGGCGCACCCGCGGCGGCAGCGGGCGCCGGCGGCGCCAGGCGTGCTCGGCGGGACGCACCGCCATCACGCCGCCCTTCATGCTCACCCAGCCGCCGGGGCCCATCGAGACCCGCGCCTTCGCGGCACTCGGCCGGCGCGCCAGCTGCCGGGCCACGAGCACGCCGCCGACCACCACCTCGGCGGTGGTGAGCAGCCGGGTGACGTCCACGGCCGGCCGCCAGCGCACCCGCCCGTCGCGGACGACGAAGGCACCCAGCGGCCGCGCCCCCGCCATCTCGGCGTCGAGGCCGGCGTCGGCCGACCGGCCGTCGCGGCGGGTCGCGGTGTGCGCGCGGGACGCCGTCGCGGTGATGACGGTGACGCCGCCCCGCTCCACGGGCGGGCCGAACCCGACCACCTCACCGCGGCGCGGCGCGGGCTCGGGCGCATCGGCGGGACGCAGCCTGTCCATGGACGACCTCCGGTCGGCGGGGCGACGGGCCGGCCCAGCCTGGCAGGAGCCCGCCCTCCGGGCCAGACCACTGCCCGTCAGCCGAGCCCGAGCACCCGGATCAGCAGCCGCGCGGCGTCCCCGCCGTCGGCGACGGCGACGTCCAGGGCGCCCGGCACGTCGACGTCGTCGAGCAGCCGGTCGGTGACCTCGCGCCCGGCCGCGGACGACGACGACGGCCGGCCCGCGGCGGAGAACAGCTCGTCGAGCCGCGCCTGCGCCCCCTCCAGCAGCGACGGGCGGTACTCCCACGGCTGCGACCACGGCCGGTCGAGCACCAGCAGGCGCAGCGCCGGGCCCGTGGTGACCCGCAGCAGGTCGGCGACGAGCGTGAGGTTCCCGGTCGACTTGGCCATCTTGGCGCCGTCCTGCGACACCGCCCCGACGTGCACCTGCGCCCGCGCGAACGGCCCGACGCCGGAGGCGGCCTCCGCCATCGCCGTCTGGTGCGCGTGGTGCGGGAAGGCGAGGTCCGCCCCGCCCACGAGGACGTCGACGCCGTGGCCGAGGGTCGCCGTCGCCATGGCCGCGCACTCCGCGTGCCAGCCCGGCCGCCCCCAGCCCCACGGGCTCGGCCAGGCCGGGTCGCGGTCCCCGGAGGGCCGCCACACCGGCACGTCCAGCGGGTCCTCGCGCAGCGGGTCGTCGGGGGTGTCGCCGAACTCGGCGGCCAGCTCGCGGGCGCGCGCGGGGTCCAGCCCGGAGCGCGTGGCGACGTCCCCGGCGCGGAAGTAGACGTGCCCCTCGCGGACGTAGGCGCGGTCGGTGCGCAGCAGCGCCGCGGCCAGCTGCTGCACGTGCGGGATGTGGTGCCGGGCGCGCGGCGCGTACGTCGGCGGCCGGACGCCGAGGGCGCGCATGTCCTGCTCGAACGCGAACTCCTGGCTGAGCGCGAACTCGTCGTAGTGCCGGCCGCGGGCGTCGGCGGCACGGGTCAGCACGTCGTCGACGTCGGTCACGTTGCGGCTGGCCACCACGTCGGCGCCGGCCATCCGGAGCACCGCACCGAGCACGTCGGCCCACACGAACGTCGCCGCGTGCCCGAGGTGGGTCACGTCGTAGGGGGTGATGCCGCAGACGTAGACCCGCGCCGGGCTGGTCACCGGCAGCGGCCGGCCGGCCAGGCGCAGGTCGCCGGTGCGGACGTCGACCGGCTCGTCGATCCGGCCGGCGACGCCGACGACACCGGAGGAGCGGAGGGGTGGGTGGGCCATGCCGCCATCCTGCCCGTCCCACCTGCCGGGGGCCCGCAGGAGGGCGGACACCTCGGCCGTCGTCGGCGGCGGGTGCCTGTGCGACGGTTCTGCCCATGGTCGCCGTCCTCTCCATCCAGTCGCACGTCGCCTACGGGCACGTGGGCAACGCCTCGGCCGTGTTCCCCCTGCAGCGCCTCGGCATCGAGGTGTGGCCGGTGCACACGGTGCAGTTCTCCAACCACACCGGCTACGGCGAGTGGCGGGGCCGGGTCTTCGACGGCCCGGCGATCGAGGAGGTCGTGCAGGGCATCAGCGAGCGCGGCGTGCTCGGCAGCTGCGACGCCGTCCTCTCCGGCTACCTCGGCTCGGCCGACATCGGCCACGCCGTCGTCCAGACCGTGCAGCGGGTCCGCGACGCCAACCCGGCGGCGGTCTACTGCTGCGACCCGGTCATCGGGGACGTCGGCCGCGGCGTGTTCGTCCGCCCCGGCATCCCGGAGTTCATGCGCGAGGTCGCCGTCCCCGCGGCCGACGTCGTGACGCCCAACCACTACGAGCTCGACGCGCTCTCCGGCCGCACCACCCGCACCCTCGCGGACGTGACCGAGGCGGTGGCCGCCGTCCAGGCGCTGGGGCCCCGGGTGGTGCTGACGACGTCCCTGGTCACCGACGACACCCCGGACGACGCCGTCGACCTGCTGGCCTCAGAGGGGGGCCGGCACTTCCGGGTGCGCACCCCGCGGCTGGACGTCGCGGTCAACGGTGCCGGTGACGCGATCGCGGCGCTGTTCCTCGCGCACTGGCTCGACACCCGGGACGCCGGGCAGGCGCTGGGCCGGGCTGCGGCGTCGGTGTACGGGCTGCTCAAGCGCACCGAGGACGCCGGGTCGCGGGAGATCCTGCTGGTCGCCGCGCAGGAGGAGTACGTGACACCCTCGCGCACGTTCGACGTCGTGGAGGTCTGAGAGAGGCCCCCCGCCCCCCACCGCTCGCTCGCGGCGGGATCCTGCGGTGGGCCGGGCGGAGGGAGGGCCGTGGACCCGCACCCCGCACCCTGGCCCGCGGGGACCCGGTCGATCTCCGTCGAGCTCGCCGGGGACCGCGTGCACCTGCTCGAGCTCGCGGGGCCGGCCGGGGCCCCTCCCGTGCTGTGCGTGCACGGCCTCGGCTCCTCCGCGCTGGGGTTCGGCCTGCTCGGCCCGCTGCTGGCCCGGGACCGCCGGGTCCTCGCCGTCGACCTGCTGGGGCACGGCCGCTCGGCGGCCGGCACCGCGGCCGGCAACCGGCGGCTGATCGGCCGGGTCGTCGAGCGGGTGGTCGGCGAGCCGGTCGTCCTGGTGGCCCAGTCGATGGGCGGCGTCCTGGCGCTGCTGCACGCGGCAGGGGCGCCGGAGACGGTGGACCGGCTGGTGCTGATCGGGCCACCGGTCCCCCGCCCGACCCGGCTGCCACTGGACCCCGTGCTGGCCGCCCGCCGGGCGTTCCTCCGCCTGCCGCCGGTCGAGCGCGCCGTCGCCGCCCGGCTGCGCCGGATGACCCCGGAGGAGGTGGTCGCCCAGCAGGTGCGCCAGGCCACGACGCACGCAGATCGCCTCCCGGCCGACCTGGCACCGGCCGTGGTGGCCGAGACCCGGGAGCGGGCCGCCCGGCCGGACGCCGCGGCCGCGCAGGCGGTCCAGTGGCGCGGGATCACCGACACGATGGCCCTGCTCATGCGCCCCCGGCGGTTCCGCGCGACCGTCGCCCGCGTGCCCGCCCCCACGCTCTACCTGCAGGGCGAGGACGACCCCCTGGCACCGGTCGCCGCCGCCCGCGCCCTGGCCGCCACCCGGCCGGACTGGCGCCTGGAGGTGCTGCCCGGCGTCGGCCACCTGCCGCACCTGGAGGACGCCGCCGGGACGGCGCAGCGCATCCTCGACTGGCTGCGTGTCAGGGGATGAGCACCAGCTTCCCGTGGGTGTGCCCGGCCATGCCCTCGCGGTGGGCCGCCGCGACCTCCGCCAGCGGGTGGGTGCCGGCCACCACCACCTGGAGGCGGCCCGCGCCGGCCAGCTCGGCCAGCTCGGTGCGGGCGGCGGCGCGCAGCTCGGTGCCCGGGTCGGCCCCGGGGCCCCCGCCGAGCAGCCGGATCCCCTCCGCCGCGCCCCGGGCGAACGCGGCGATGGAGGCGATGCGCCCCCGGTCGGGCACCAGCTCCAGGGAGACGTCCACGGCCTCGTCGGTGCCCACGGCGTCCACGGCCGCGGTCACGCCGTCCGGGGCCAGGGCCCGGACGCGGCCGGCCAGCCCCTCCCCGTAGCGCACCGGCTCCGCGCCGAACCGGCGCACCAGGTCACCGCTGTCGCCGCTGTCGCCGCTGTCAGCTCCGACCGTGCCGATGACGCGCGCCCCGCGCAGGGCGGCGAGCTGGATGGCCATGAGGCCGACGCCCCCGGCCGCGCCGTGCACCAGCACGGTGTCGCCGGCGCCCACCCCGGTGGCGGTGAGCGCGTGCACCGCCGTGGCCCCGGCGAGCATCAGGCCACCGGCCTGCTCCCAGCCCAGCGACGCCGGCTTGGGGACCAGCGTCGCCGCGGGCGTCACCAGCTCCGCGGCGTAGGCACCGCTGAGCCGGAAGCCGATGACCTCGTCGCCCACCGACACCGGGCCGGCCGGGCCGACGGCGTCCGGCCCGACCGCGGTCACCACCCCCGCCGCCTCGAAGCCGAGGCGCCGCGGCAACAGCGCCGGGTCGGTGCCGTAGGCGCCGGCGTAGCTCTTCCAGTCCGCCGGGTTCACCCCCGCGGCACGGACCTCGATCCGGGCCTCGCCCGGGCCGGGGTCACCCACCGGCTCGTCGACGACGGAGAGCACCTCGGGCCCGCCGTAGGCGGGGGCCAGCACGACAGCGGTCATGCGCGCGCCAACCGCGCCGTCCGGCACGCTGTTCCCCGGCCCCCGCGGGGACCGGGGACGACGTCACTCCGAGGCCGCCGCGCCCGTGTCCCCCTCGCCCTGCTGGCGGCTGGGCGGGCCGATCCACACCGTCTTGGCGTTGGTGAACTCGTACATGCCGACCTCGGTCAGCTCGCGGCCGTAACCGCTCTGCTTCACCCCGCCGAAGGGCAGCTCGGGGTAGCTCGTGGTCATGCCGTTGACGAACGCCATGCCCGACTGGACGTCGCGGATGAACCGCAGCCGCTCGCCGTGGTCCTCGCTCCACAGGTTGGCACCCAGGCCGTAGACGTGGTCGTTGGCGATCCGCAGCGCCTCGTCGAGGTCCGCGACGGTCCACAGCGCCGCCACCGGGCCGAACACCTCCTCGGAGTACATCGCCATCTCCGGGGTCACGCCGGTCACCAGGGTGGGCTCGTAGAACCAGCCCGGCCGGTCCACCCGCTTCCCGCCGGTGACCACGGTCGCGCCCTTGTCGACGGCGTCCTGCACGTAGCGCTCGACGTCGTCGCGCCCCGACTCGGTGGCCAGCGGGCCCACCTTCGTGCCGTCGTCCATGGGGTCGCCCACGGTCAGGGCGGCCAGCTTCTCGGCGAACAGGCGGGTGAACTCCTCGGCGACGTCGGTGTGCACGAAGAAGCGCTTGGCCGCGATGCAGCTCTGCCCGTTGTTCTGGCAGCGCGCGGTGACCGCCACCTCAGCGGCCTTGTCGAGGTCGGCCGAGGGCATGACGATGAACGGGTCGCTGCCGCCGAGCTCGAGCACCGTCTTCTTCACGACGTCCCCGGCGACCCGCGCCACCGCCTCGCCCGCCGCGTTGCTCCCGGTCAGCGTCGCGGCCACCACCCGGTCGTCGCGCAGCACCCGCTCGACGGCGCCGGAGCCGATGAGCAGCGTCTGGAAGACGTCGGCGGGGAAGCCGGCCTTGCGGAACAGCTCCTCCAGGTACAGCGCGGTCTGCGGCACGTTGCTGGCGTGCTTGAGCAGGCCGACGTTGCCGGCCATGAGCGCGGGCGCGGCGAAGCGCATCGCCTGCCACAGCGGGAAGTTCCACGGCATGACCGCCAGCACCACGCCCAGCGGCTGGTGGACGACGTAGGCCTCGACCGCCCCGACCTTCCGCGCGTCCGCCGGCCGCGGCTGCAGGAACTCCTCGCCGCGCTCGGCGAAGTAGCGCAGCGCCGAGACGCACTTGGTGGCCTCGGCCCTCGCCGAGGCCAGCGTCTTGCCCATCTCGGTGGTCATGAGCTCGGCGACCTGGTCGGTGTCGGCCTCGAGCACGTCGGCCGCGGCCCGCAGCCAGCCGGCGCGCTGCGCCGCCGTGGTCAGCCGGTAGCCGGCGAAGGCGGCGGCGGCGCGGGCGAGCCTGTCCTCCAGCGCCTCGTCGGTCAGCGGCTCGTAGGTCTTGAGCGTCTCGCCGGTGGCCGGGTTGATGGTGGCGATGGCCATGGGGTCCTCTCGTCGGGTGCTGCTGGTGCCGGCGTCTCCAGGCTCAGGTCTTGCTCTTGCCCTGGGCGCTGGAGTGCTCGTGCCGGTCCTCGCCGTGCTCGACGTGGCGGATCTGCTTCGAGGCTCCCGTGGTCGCGCCGGCCTCGCTCGGCGACATCCCCTCCTTCTTCGCCTGGCGGGCCGCCGCCTGCTGCTCTTCCTGGTTGGGCTTCTTCGACATGCCGGTCCGGTTCCCCGATCGGCCCGGGCGCACACGCGCGGAGGGCCGGTGCGGCAGGTGCAGCCCGCGCGGGAGGTGCGGCCGCCGGACCGCCAGGTGCGGCACCCGGAGGACCGGGTGGGGGACGTGCGGCAGGTGCGGCAGGTGCAGTGCGAGCCGCCCGTGCGGGAGGTGCGGCCGGTGCAGGCGCACCGGGATCCGCCCGTGCGGCAGGTGGAGCCGGGGGTGCGGGACGTGCGGCAGGTGGACCCGGTGCGCCAGGCCGGCCTGCAGGCGCGCCGTGGCGAGCTGCGGCCAGGTGGGTTCCGGTGGCGGTACCGTGGCCCGGGCCGCACGGCGGTCCCGCTCCCACCGGGCGGTGTTGCTCCGGGCCAGCACGATCACCAGCCCGGTGGCGAGCGCGAAGCCGACGACGCTGGCGATGCCCCACCCCATGACGGCCCCTCCCCTGGAGCCGCCGCGCAGCCCGGCACCCCGGCGTCCGCGGCGTTGGCACGGACGATCCCCCTTCGGAGAATCCGGAACAAGTGGGTCCGTCACGGGACGCTCAGCCGGGCGGGAACCGCAGCACCGCCTGCAGGGGTGGCGCGGCCAGGCGGCGCCCGGCCAGGTCGGCCAGCAGCCGCGGGCCCTCCTCGAACGGGAGGACGTCGGTGACCAGGTGCGTGCGGACGTCGTCGCCGCGGGCGCGCAGCAGGTCGAGGGTGACCTCCGCCAGGGCGGCCCGCGGCCAGGCGTCGGCCATGCCCCGGGGCACCCGGCCGATCTGCGCGCAGACGACGGCCAGGCCGTTGTGGTGGAACTCCTCCCCGAGTCGCACCGCCTCGGCCCCGGCCTGGTAGAAGCCCAGGTCGACGACGGTGCCCTGCGGGCGCAGCGCCTTGAGCGCCGTGGCCAGCGCGGCGTCGTGGCCCCGGCACTGCAGGACGACGTCGGCGCCGGCGTCCCCCGGACCGTGCCGCCACCGCTGCTTCACCGCCCGCCAGGCCGTCCCGCCGGCATCGTCCAGGGTGGCCAGGCCCAGGGTCCCGGCGACGGCGCGGCGCGCGGCGGACGGCTCGGCGACGACCACGTCCGCGGCCCCGTGCCGCACCGCCAGCAGCGCGGTCAGCAGCCCGATGACCCCGGCGCCGGTGACCAGCACGCAGCGGTCGCGCACGCCGGCGTCCACCCCGGCGGCGGGGCCGGCCAGGTCGGCGGCGGCGTGCAGCAGGCCGTTGACGCAGATGGGGCCCATCTGGGCGAGGTAGACGCCGAGGACCGGGTCGAGGTCGTCGGGCACCGGGAGCACGGGCACGCGGGCCGGGTCGGCGCAGCGGCCGGTGCGGTGCCCGTAGGCCATGGCGACGAGGGCGCCCTCGGTCAGGGCGGGGGTGCGGCTCTCGGTGACCCGGCCGACCTCCATGTAGCCGAGGGAGCGCACCGGGTACGGCGCGGGCTCCCGGTCCGGGTCGAAGACGCGCAGCTCCGGGTCCCAGTGCAGCCGGTGCTGCGGATCGGTGCCGCGGACCAGCGCCACCTCCGTGCCTGCGCTGACCCCGCTCCACTCGGTGCGCACCCACGCCTGCCCCGGCCCGGGCTCGGGCTCGACGTCGTCGATGAGCTCCGGCCGCCCCGGCGCCACCACGCCGATCGACCGGATCGGCCGCTCCCCCATGCCCCGCTCCCTCAGCAGTCCGGCCGGACCGACGCCCCGCTGCGCGCGGCCTCGTCGGCGGCGCAGGCCAGCGCGTGCGTCCGCAACGCCTCGTCGTAGGGCACCCGCACCCGCTCGGCCCGGCCCCGCAGCACGTCGAGGAACTCCCGGTCCTCGAGGGCGACGGGGTCGGCCCCGGTGGAGTGCACCTCCTCGCCGTCGGAGGTGACCACCCGCAGCTCGTGGTCGTCGAGGCTGCGCTCGCACAGCTCCACCACGCGCCCCTCGGCGACCACCTGCAGGCCCACCGCGTGCCGCCGGCCGAGGACCCGCGTCGAGGCGATGCTGCCCACCGCTCCCGAGGCGAAGGTCAGCACCGCGGCCGCGGCCGTCGGCACCTCGCCGTCGACCGCGGCCGGCCGCTCGGCGGCCGCGACCGACACCACCTCGCCGGCCAGCAGCCGGGCCAGGTCGAACAGGTGCGTGGTCTGCTCGACCACCTGCCCGCCCGACCCGTTCCGGCGCGACCACCACGGCGCCGCGGGGGTCCGGTCCAGCCACGACCCCGTGACCAGGGCGACCGCGTCGGGCGGCACCAGTTCCGCGGCCCGCGCGACGACGTCCAGGTGCCGCCAGTGGTAGCCGACGGCGGTGGTCAGGCCGGCGTCCTCGACCTGCCGGGCGACGGCGCGGGCGGTGTCCAGGTCGAGGGCCAGCGGCTTCTCGACGAAGAAGGGCAGGCCGCGGGCGGCGGCCGCCGCCTCCAGCGGACCGTGCGCGAACGGGGGGACGCACAGCCACACCGCGTCGAGCTCCTCGGCGTCGAGCAGCGTCGCCCCGTCCGCGTGGCTGCGGGCACCGACGCGGGCGGCCGCCACCTCGGCCCGCTCGCGCACCGGGTCGGCGACGGCGACGACCTCGACGTCGTCGAACCCGGCCAGCGCGGCCAGGTGCCGGCCGGCGATGAACCCGGTGCCGACGACCCCGACCCGCAGCCGGCTCACCGCCGCGCCCCGCGCAGGGTCGCCTCGTAGACCGCCGCGGTGTCCGCGGCCATCCGCTGGCGCGTGAACGCGGCCAGGTAGCGGCACCGGCCGGCGGCGCCCTGCCGGCGACGCAGGCCGGGGTCGGCCAGCAGCCGCGCGAGCGCGGCACCGAGCGCCTGCGGGTCCCCAGGCCGGACCAGCGCCCCCGTCCGCCCGTCGACGACGACCTCCTCGCTGCCGATGACCCGGGTGGCCACGACCGGCAGGCCGGCCTCCATCGCCTCCAGCGCCACCAGCGGCATCCCCTCGTGTCGCGACGGGAGCACGAAGACGTCGGCGGCGTCCAGCAGCTGCCGGGCGTCGGTCCGGTGCCCGGCGAACCGGACGGCGCCGGCCACGCCGAGCGCGGCCGCCCGCTTCTCCAGCGCCTGCCGCAGCGGCCCGTCGCCGACCAGGACGACGGCGAGGTCGGGGAAGCGGGCCAGCAGCCCGGGCACCGCGTCGACCAGGTGCCACTGGCCCTTCATGTGGGTCAGCCGGCCGAGGGTCATGACGACCGGTTGCCGCGGGTCCAGGCCGAGGGCGGCGCGGGCGGCGTCCCGGCCGATCCGGTCGCGCAGCGGCGCGACGCCGTTGGGCACGGTGGTGAACCGTTCCGGCGGCACGCCGATCCGGTGGTAGGTGCGGCGCAGCCCCTCGGAGACCGCGATCAGCCGGTCCACCTCCTCGATCCCGTGCCAGTAGGCCCGCCGCTTGCGGGGGTGCGCCACCAGGTAGGGCAGGTGCTGGGTCTGCAGGACCGCCCGGCAGCCGGCGCGGCGGGCCAGCCGGACGCCGTCCCAGTCCTCGGCGCCGGTGCCGACGTGGCAGTGGAAGACGTCGGCCGGGTGCTCGGTGAGGAACCCGGTCACCACCTCGGCGAAGGCCGGGTCGCGCGGTGAGGGCAGCTCGACGGTGCGGGAGCCCAGCTCGGCGGCCCGGTCCAGCAGCCGCCGCCCCCCGGTCGTCGGCCGCATCATCAGCGCCAGGTCCGCCGTCCCGGCGTACTCGGCGAGCAGGTCCACCATGTGCGCGCCCATGCCCGAGGGGTCGGTCGAGGGCGTGTACAGGCAGATCGATCGTCGGCCCGGCATCGGCACCTCCTCCGGCCCGGCGGCCCGTCGGCTCCGGGACGTGGAAGCTATCGCCGTCCGGAGGCCGTCGCACGGCGGGATCACCGACACGCCCAGCGGCCGGCCGGACGCACCGGCCGGGCGGTCAGCGCGGCGTGATCGCCGCCCAGGCGGAGCGGTGCACGCGCCAGGTCCGGGACGGGACCGGGTCCCCGAGCTCGCCGTCCGCGTCGAGCGCGACGGGCTCGCCGGCGATCGTGATCTCGCGGCCGGACACCACGAGGACGTCGTCCCGCGCGGTGTGCCGGCCGGAGAGCAGTGCGAGCGCGAACGCGGCCCGGGCGACCGGCCCGGTCGCCGCGCAGAGGACCACGTCGGCGAGGCCGTCGTCGAGCCTGGCGTCCGGGGCCAGCGGCCGGCCGCCGCCGATCGTGGGGCCGTTGCACACCGCTGCCATGAGGACGCGTCCGGCCCCGGTGCCGACTGCCCGGCCGTCGACCTCCACCCGGAGGGCCCAGCCGGTCGTCGTCATCCCGGCGAACACCGCCCCGACCGGGAAGGACGCCCGCTTCAGCACGGGCTTCACCCGGGCGGCCGCGGCGTAGGCCCGCGTCCCGACGCCCGCGTGGACGGCGTTGACCACGAGACCCCTCGCGTCGTCCCGCAGGAGGTCCAGCGGCCGTCGTACGCCCGTGCGGACCAGCGCTGCCGCCTCGACCGGGTCCAGGGGGAGCCCCAGGGCCCGGGCGAGGTCGTTGCCGGTACCGAGGGGGACGATCCCGAGGGGGTCGGCAGGGTCGAGGGCCCCGGCACGGTCGAGTGCGCGCACCACCGCGTGCACGGACCCGTCCCCGCCCACGACCACGACCCCGCGGTCGCCGCGCGCGGCCACGGCCTCGTCGAGGTCGTCCTCGTCCCCGGTGGCGGCGACCGTGACGTCCGCGTCCCGGCGCAGCTCGGCCACGGCGGCGGCCACCGCCTCGTCGTCCGCGGTGCCCGCCGACCGGTTGACGACCACGAGCAGCCGGCGCACCACCCGCTCCTACCCCGGTCCGGTCAGCGCAGCCGCACTGGCCCCGCGTCGATCGGCGTCCGGAAGAAGGACGTAGGGACGGCGCCGCTGGTCCTCCCCCGCGCGGTACCCGTCCTGCCTTCCGCCGCCACGCCTGCGACGAGGTCACAGCTGCGGGCGGATCCCGGCCTCGGCGGCCAGGTCCGTGGGAGCCAGTGGCCCCTCTCCGCGGACGGCGGCCCGCCCGGCGCCATGCCGGCCGAGCGGCAGCACGGTGCGGCCCTCACTGCCCTCCAGTTCCAGCGCGAGCGCCGCGTACAGCGCCAGCACCCCCAGCGCGAGCCCGACCCAGCCGGCTGCCGCCTGCCACGCCGCCGAGCCCGTGAGCTCGTAGGTCCCCGTGACGGCGAAGCGGATCCCGGCCAGGCACATGACCGCCGCTGGTACGAGCTTGCCGGCCGCGGCGGACACGGCCGGCACCTGCATGGCCAGTCCGGCGGTCAGCAGCAGGACGCCGAGGCCGGCACTGGTCGCCCCTGGCGGCGAGGTCAGCGTCGCGAGGGCGACCGTGGCCCACGTGCCGGTCAGCACGCCCATGCCCGTGGCGGCGACCGGATCACGGGCCAGGAAGCCGACGAGGGCGGCGGTGAGCTGCAGTGGCACCGTGGCCGCCAGGGCGGTCAAGCCGGCGATGCGGCCCTGGTCCGGCGTGACCCAGCCGAGCTGGACGGCAGCGAAGACGACCGTCGCCAGGGCGAGCGCGAGGAAGCCCAGCGGGAGAGGCGTGGCAACCGGGCGCAGGACGACGCGGGTCTGGGGCTCCCCCATCAGCTCACCAGGGCCTGGGTCGCGGACTCCTTGAGCTTGGCGTTCGCCCAGCGCATCTGCCGCAGCGTGTCGGGGTGGCAGCGCTCCGCCAGCGCCAGCAGCTCGCGCTTGCGCGCGCCCTGGGCAGCCTGGGCGAGCAGCTCCCAGTCCAGCGACACCCCGGCGGCCTCCCGGTGGACGTGGCGCAGGTCGGCCAGCAGCAGGAGACCCGGCTCGGGGCGCCGGCCGAGCAGGTCCGAGGTGGCCTGCTGGACCCGCTCCAGGATCCCCGGCTCGCCCACCGGCTCCGGATCGAGGTCGAGGCCGAAGTCGGTGCCGATGCGGGCCAGCTCGGTGACGTGCCGGCCGGACCACCGGGCGATGTCGCGGGCCACGTAGAACACCTCGTGGTCGGCCTTGTGCCGGTCGGAGACCGCCAGCAGCACCCGGTGCAGGTGGTTCTCCGAGCGGTGCAACTCCTCGATCGCCAGGTGGAGCTTCACCCGGCCACCTCCTGTTCGGTCGCGAGCGCGGCCTCGCCGCCGCGGGTCGGCGGCACGTCCCCGGTGACCGGCCGGGAGCCGGTCGTCGTGGGCGCGGGCGCGGGTCCCCCCGTCCCACGCTCGAGCAGCCCCACCTGCGCCGCCGCCGTCTTGAAGACGGGTTGCTTCGAGCAGGCGTCCCAGTCGGTGAGGGTGAGCTCGTTGGCCGCCCGTCCGGTGCCCTCCGGCTCGTGACCGCCCGGCCCGTCCCAGTACCCGTAGTGGAACGGGAGGAACAGCACTCCGGGGCGGATGCCGCTGATCCGCAGCCGCACGACCACCCTGCCCCGCGGCGTGGTCACCTCCAGCAGGTCGCCCTCGGCCCAGCCACGGTCGGCGGCGTCGGAGGCGGCCATCTCCACCCACACCTCCGGAGCGGCGGCCTGCAGCTGCGGCGCGCGGCCGGTCTTGGTGCGGGTGTGGAAGTGGTACAGCGTCCGGCCGGTGATCAGCTGGAACGGGAACCCCTGGCTCGGCAGCTCGTGCGGCGGCAGGTACTCGGCGGCCTTGAGGACCGCCCTGCCCGACGGGTTGAGCGCCCGGTACTCCGTCTCGTCCAGGGGCGCCCCGGTGACCAGGTCGCGGCCGTAGCTCTCGCAGTGGTCGGGGTCGGCCCAGAACCGGCCGTGGGCGTAGAGGCGTTCGGTGCCGTCCGGGTGCTGCTCGGTGACCGGCCACTGGATGCCGCTGCCTCCGCGCAGCTTGTCGTAGCTGAGCCCGGTGTAGTCGCAGGGCCGGCCGCGGGAGCACTCCTTCCAGCCCTCGAAGGCTCCCTCCGGGTCGGTCCACTTCACCAGCGGGGCGCCGTCCTCGTCCCGCAGGCCGAGGCGGTGCGCGAAGTCGATGAGGATGTCCAGGTCGGGCCGGGCCTCGCCGGGCGGGTCGACGGCCTTCTCCGACAGGTGGACCGTGCGGTCGACGTTGGTGAAGGTGCCGGTCTTCTCCCCCCAGGTCGCCGCGGGCAGGACGACGTCGGCCAGCTGCGCGGTCTCGGACAGGAAGACGTCCTGCACGACGAGGAACAGCCGCTCCTGGCTCAGCAGCTCGCGCACCCGGCGCAGTTCCGGCAGCGACACCACCGGGTTGGTGGCGGTGACATAGAAGAACCGGATCGACCCCTCCTCGATGTAGCGCAGCTGCTGCATCACGTGGGTGGGCGGTGAGTAGTGCGGGATGTCCATCGGGTCGACGTTCCACACCCGCGCCAGGTCCTGGACGTGTGACTCGTTGGACCAGTTGCGGAACGCCGGCAGGTCGCCGTCCGCCCCGGCCTCCCGGGTGTTCTGCGCGGTCGGTTGGCCGTTCATCTGCAGGATCCCGCACCCAGGCCTGCCCAGCATCCCGCGCAGGATGTGCACGTTGTTGACCTGCACGGCGGCCGCGGTGGCCTGGTGCGACTGGTAGAAGCCCTGCAGCACGGTGGACACCAGCCGCTCGGCCTGCCCGATAACGCGCGCGGCCTCGCGGATCTGCCCCACCGGGACGTCGCAGACCTCGGCGGCCACCTCGGGGGTGTAGTCGGCCACCCGCTTCTCGAGCTCGGCGAAGCCGACGGCGTGGGCGTCCACGTACGCCCGGTCGATCCAGCCGTTGCCGACGATCTCGTGCAGCAGGGCGTTCATCAGCATCACGTTCGTCCCCGGGCGGGGCGCCAGGTGCACGGTCGCCGCCCGGGCCACCGGGGTCTCCCGCGGGTCGACGCAGACGACCGCGGGCGGGTTCGGGCCGGCCAGCCGGTCGAGCACCCGGGTCCACAGCACCGTCTGGGTCTCGGCCATGTTGTGCCCGTACAGGGCGATGACGTCCGCGGAGTCGATGTCGGTGTAGGAGCCGGGCTGCCCGTCGCAGGCGAAGGACTCCTTGAGCGCCGCGGCCGCCGTGGCGGTGCACAGCCGGGTGTTGCCGTCGACGTGGTTGGTGCCGATCCCGCCGTGCGCGATCAGCCCGAGGGTGTAGTACTCCTCGAGGAACAGCTGCCCGGTCGTGTAGAACGCGATCGAGCTCGGGCCGAGCTCGTCGAGCAGCTGGCGGCAGCGGCCGGCCACGGCGTCCATCGCGGTGTCCCAGTCGGTCTCCACCAGCTCGCCGTCCCGCCGGACGAGCGGCCGGGTGAGCCGGTCGGGTGAGTTGTTGGCCTGCCACCCGAACAGGTCCTTGGGTCCCAGCCGGCCGTGGTTCACCCGGTCCACCGCCCGGCCGCGGACGCCGACGATCCGGCCGTCCTTCACCGCGATGTCCAGGCCGTCGCCGTTGCTGTGCAGGATCGTCGCCGACTGCACCCACCGGTCGACGTCGTCCTCGGTCAGGCCGTCGTCGAGGTAGGAGTCCACCCGCGTCGGCCAGGTCTCCCCCGGCCCGTACGGCGTCCGCGTCCCCCATGGCTCGGCGATCCGGTCGATGCGTGACATGACCGTTGCCCTACCCGACTCGCGCCGCTGCTCCCCCGCTGCGCACATGACGGGTTCGTGACGGCGGGCGTGCCCGTCGGTGTCCCGGGTAGGGGCCCGGCTCGCCCTGCTCCACGTCGAGAGGACAGCCATGACCGTCGTCGACCGGATGCTCGACACGTACCCGCAGGACCTCGGCGCGATCGACCGGGAGCGGCTGCGGGCCTGCATCGAGGCGTGCGTCGAGTGCGCCCAGGCCTGCACCGCCTGCGCCGACGCATGCCTGGGCGAGGAGATGGTCGCCGAGCTCCGGACGTGCATCCGCACCGACCTCGACTGCGCCGACGTCTGCGACACGACCGGGCGCGTGCTGTCGCGCCACACCGGCTACGACGCGAACCTGACCCGCGCGGTGCTGGAGGCGTGCGCGGTCGCGTGCCGAGCGTGCGGAGACGAGTGTGCCCGCCACGCGGAGATGCACGAGCACTGCCGCGTCTGCGCCGAGGTGTGCCGCCGCTGTGAGCAGGCCTGCCGCGACCTCATCGCGTCCCTCGGGTGACCCGCGCCCCGGGGCAGGGACGGTGCGGCCCCTGCCCCGGGCGCCGATCACTCCGGCATGCGGAGGACGGGCTTGACGACGGCGCCGCTGTAGGAGGCCTCGACGGCGTCCTCGATGCGGTCGAGCGGGAAGTACTCGACGAGGCGGTCGAAGGGGAACCGGCCCTGGGCGTACAGCTCCATGAGCGCGGCGATCAGCACCTGGCCGTGCCCGCTGCCGCCGAGCGTGCCGCGGATCGTCTTGCCCCACAGCGTGGTCATGTGGTCGGCGCTGAACTCCGCCCCCGCCGGCGCCCCGCCGATGAGCAGCGCCGTGCCGAGCATGCCGACCGAGTCGATGGCCTGGCGGATGACGGGGAGGGCGCCGGTGCAGTCCAGCGCCGCGTCGGCCGGGCCGCTGCAGATGTCGGTCACCGCCTGCACCGCGTCGGTGTCGGTGGCGTCGACGACGTGCGTGGCGCCGAGGTCGGTGGCCAGCCGCAACCGGGAGGCGTGCCGGTCGACGGCGATGATCGTCGTCGCCGCGGAGCTGCGGGCGGCCATCACCGCGGCCAGCCCCACGGTGCCGGCACCGTAGACGACGATCGAGCTGCCCGGCTCCGGGCGGAGGGTGTTGAGCACCGCACCCGCCCCGGTGGCCAGGCCGCAGGCGAGCGGGCCCATGAGCTCCACCGGCAGCCCGGCGGGGATCGGCACCAGCGACGACGCGGTCGTCATCGAGTAGGTGGCGAACGACGACTGGCCGAAGAAGTGGCTGGCCAGCGGCTTGCCGTCCCGCGTGCGCAGCGCGGAGGCACCGCCGAGCCGGGTGCCGCCGCCGACGAGCTCGCCCGTGCGCAGGCAGTAGCGCGGCTGACCGGCCAGGCAGTTGCGGCAGTCGCCGCAGTACGGCCAGCCGAGGACGACGGCCTGGCCCTCCCGGACGCCGGTGACGCCCTCGCCGACCGCGACCACCGTGCCGGCGCCCTCGTGGCCGAGCACGCCCGGCAGCGGGAAGGGCAGGTCGCCGTCGCGGGCGATGCCGTCGGTGTGGCAGAAGCCGGTGGCCGCCACCTTCACCAGCACGTCGCCGGGACCTGGCTCGTCGATCTCGACGTCCCGGATGACGAACGGGCCGTGCAGCTCCTCGACGACGGCAGCGGTGATCTCCACGCGGGTTCCTCTCAGCAGGGTGGGTTCAGCGGACCTCGTCGGCTGCGGACGCCGGTGTCCCCACCGGCCACCCGCCGCCGGCGGACTGGGTGAGCACCCGGGAGATGCCGCGTGCGGCGGCCCGGACGCCGGGGGTGACCGCGCGGACGGCGGCCGCGGAGTCACCGGGGACCACGACCGACAGCGCCGCCACGACGCCGTCCGGGCCCACGATGGGCGCGGCCACCGAGACCGCGTCCTTGGTGACCTGCCGGTCGCTGACCGCCACGCCGGTGCGCCGCACCTCGGCGAGCACCCGCCGCAGCTGGCGCGGATCGGTGATGGTGTGCGGGGTGTAGCGCTTGAGCGGGGCGGCCAGCACCCGCTCCTGGACCTCCAGCGGCGCGTGCGCGAGGAGCACCAGGCCCACCCCGGTCGGCGGCAGCGCGAACCGGCCGCCGACCTGGGTGAGCACCATGACCGCGTCGCGGGCGGCGAAGCGCTCGACGTAGAGCACCTCGACGTCCTCGCGCACGGCCAGCTGCACGTTCTGGTGGGTGACCTCGTAGAGGTCCTCCATGAACGGCAGCGCGGCCTCCCGCAGCGCGAGGCCGCGGGGAGCCAGCGCGCCGAGCTCGAACAGCCGCAGCCCGACCCGGAAGCGGCCGTCGGCGTCCCGCTCGAGGCCGCCCCAGCGGCGCAGCTCGGCGACCAGCCGGTGCGCGGTGGACAGCGGCACGTCCACGATGCGGGCGATCTCGGACAGGGTGAGCGCCGGCCGCTCGCGGGTGAACGCGTCGAGGACGGCGAGCAGCTTGCCGCCCGACGTCCGTGCCCGGGCCGCGGCCCCGGCGACGGCGTCGACGTCGGGCGTACGGACCGGTGTCAGAGCTCCAGCACCAGCTTGGGGCAGGCCGCCCGGGACACGCAGATGAACATCGTGTCGTTCGCCTCCTGCTCCGCCGGGGTCAGCAGGGAGTCGCGGTGGTCGACCTCGCCCTCCAGCACCGGCGTCTCGCACGTGCCGCACGTCCCCTCCTGACACGAGGACAGCACCGGCACGCCGGCCTCCTCGACCACCTCGAGGATCGACTTGTCCGGGGGCACGGTGAGGGTCATGCCGCTGGTCGCCAGCTCGACCTCGAAGGCGCCCTGGAGCAGCGGCTCGCCGAACTCCTTGGGGCTGAACCGCTCCACGTGCAGCGCATCCTGGGGCCAGGTGGCGCACTGCTTCTCGACCGCCTGCAGCAGCGGCTCGGGCCCGCAGCAGTACACGAGGGTGTCCGGCTTCGCGGTGCCGAGGATCGCCTCGAGGTCGATCAGGCCGACCTCGTCCTGCGGGTGCAGGGTGACGTGGGTGCCGGTGAGCTCCTCCAGGGACTCGAGGAACGACATCGACCGGCGGCTGCGCCCGCCGTAGTGCAGCTCCCACTCCGCGCCGGCGGCCTGGGCCGCGGCCATCATCGGCAGGATCGGGGTGATCCCGATGCCGCCGGCGATGAACACGTAGCGCGGCGCGGGAACCAGCGGGAAGTTGTTGCGCGGCCCGCGGACGTCGATCTCGACGCCCTCGGTCAGCTCGTCGTGCACGTACGCCGAGCCGCCGCGGCCCTCGGGCTCACGCAGCACCCCGATCCGCCAGACCGACCGGTCGTCGGGGTCGCCGCACAGCGAGTACTGGCGGGTGAGCCCGTTGGGCAGCTCGAGGTCGAGGTGGGCCCCCGGGGCCCAGGCGGGCAGGTCGGCACCGGAGGGGTCGCGGAGCTCGAGGACGACGACACCCTCGGCCCCCTCGGTGCGGGACGCGACCTGCAGCCGCAGGTCCACCTCGTCGTGCGTGCTGTGCACGGTGTCACTCCGTTCGATGTAGGCAGGCGACGTCCCCGGCCCGCCGTGGTGGCGGACCGGGGACGGGGGTGCTCAGACCAGGACCGGTGTCCGTGTCCGGATGATGGACGGATCGGTCACCCGGTGTGCCGGCGGGGGTGGGAGCACGTCGGGCAACGGGGTCACCGTCGGTCCGCCGGCGGGGTGGTTCGGATGGGCGAGCAGCCACTCCCACATCTCGATCGGGTCCTCCCCCTCGGCCTCGGCTCCGCAGTGGCACAGGCCCCGCAGCCGGTCGGAGCCGGGCAGCCAGTTGATCCGCAACACCTTCTCACCGACGAGGACCTCGCGCGGCGGGGGCAGGGTCATGCCGTTCCCTCCGGTGCCGTTGCTGCCGTTGGCCGAGCTCACCGGGCGGTCGCCGCCGGCTGCTCGACCGGGGTGCCGGAGGCCTCGGCGGCCATGGCGGCGATCAGCCGGCGGGCGGCCAGACCACCGGTGTCGATGTTGATCGACAGCTCCTGGTAGCCGTCCGGCTCACCGGTCAGGACCTGCTCCAGCACGTCGAGGGCGGTGACGTCCTGCAGGACGACGGTGCGGTTGTTCTCGCGCAGGAAGTCCGACACCTCCTCGTCGTCGAGGGCGAAGTCGCGCGCGACGGCCCAGAAGTCGTGGGTGGAGTTCTCGGTCTCCGGGGTGATCGCGTAGACGACCTCGACGTGGAAGGCGTCCGGGTCGGTGCCGTCCTCGTTGGGCAGCACGCCGACCGGGGCGATCCGGCTGTGCAGCTTGTAGAGGCACGGCGGGGTGAACTCGATGTCCTGCCAGCGGGTGATGCGGCCCTGGATGCCGGTGCTCTTGGAGTAGAACGGCGGGCACTCCGCATCGGCCATGTGCCGGCTGACGTAGACGATGCCGGCCTCCTCGTCGACCTCCGTGGTGATCGGCGTCTCGGCGACCTCGGGGGTGCCGATGTACCCGCCGTGCAGGTAGGTCTCGTGGGAGAGGTCCATGAGGTTGTCGATCAGCAGGCTGGCGCGGGCCTTGAGGGGCTCCATGCCGCTGACGACGGTCCAGCCCTCCTGGTCCAGCCACGGCACCCGCGGGATCCGGGTGCTCTCGGCCCTGTCCGGGTCACCGATGAAGACCCAGACGAAGGAGTCCTGCTCCACGACGGGGTAGGACTTCAGCCGCGCGGTGCGCGGGACGCGCTTCTGGCCGGGGACGGCGACGCAGACACCGTCGGCGCCGTAGGTGAAGCCGTGGTACCCGCAGACGACGGTGTCGCCGTTGAGGTGGCTGGGCTTCTCCGACAGCGGGAACCGGCGGTGCACGCAGCGGTCGCTCATCGCGGTGACCTGTCCGGCCTCGGTCCGCCAGAACAGGATCGACTCACCGCAGATGGTGCGGCTGAACAGCTCGCGACCGATCTCGCGGCCGTACGCGGCCACGTACCACTGGTTCTGGACGATCGACGTCATGCATGCCTCCAGGCTCGGGCTCCACAGCTCATACCCACGGTGACCGCCATCACCCGGCCCCGGATAGCCGACTTCCACATTGTGGAAGTCGATGTCAGCCGACCGTCCTCGGGCGGCCGGCCAGCGCCGCCGCCACCGTGAGCACGGCGGCCACCCCCAGCAGGAGGGCCAGGGGCGCGGCCCACCCGCCGGTGGCCGCGTACACCGCGCCCACCACCAGCGGCCCGGTGGCGCCCACGCCGTAACCGACCAGCTGCGCCATGCCCGACAGCCGACGGGCCGCGGCGTCGTCGGCGGAGCGCAGCACCAGGACGGTGAAGGCGAACGCGATGCCCGCACCCTGGGTGACGCCGCCCAGCGCCGCCCAGAGGACCCAGAGACCGGGGGCGATCCAGAGCCCCAGCACCAGCACGGCCCAGGACGCCGCGACGACGACACCCAGGCCGCTCTGTCCCTCCCGGGACCGCCGGGCGAGGACGGCCGGCACCAGCAGGCTCCCGGCGATGCCCAGGACCTGGAACAGGGCGGCGGCCACCGCCCCGGGCCGCAGCCCCCGGCCCAGCTCGTCGAGCAGCAGCGTCGGCAGCCAGGCGGTGATCGCGTAGTAGAGGACCGACTGGAGGGCGAGCACGGTGGCCACCGCCCACGCGACGGGCGAGCGCCAGACCGGGGCGGCCGACACCGCCGGAGCCGTCAGCGGCCCGCTCTCGGCGTGCGCCCCGTCCCCCCGCCGGCGGGTGGCGAGCACCCAGAGGACTGCGGCCGCGACCGCGAGGGCCGCCCACGCGGCCAGCGCCGTCCGCCAGTCGGTGAGGGCGGCCAGCGGCGCGGTGAGCGCGGCCGTCAGGGCCGCCCCGGCGCACAGGGCCGCGGTGTAGAGCCCGGTGACCGTCCCGGCCCGCGCGCCGAACTCCCGCTTGGTGACGGCGGGGAGCAGCACGTTGCCCAGCGTCATGCCGGCGCCGACGACGGAGGTCCCCACCAGCAGCAGCGGGGCGCCGTCGACCGCGCGCAGCACCGTGCCGGCGGCGATCGCGAGGAGACCGGCGCACACCGCCGCCTCGGCGCCCATCCGCCGGCCGAGCCAGGCGGCCGGCGGCGCCAGGACGGCGAAGCACAGCACCGGCAGCGTGGTGACCAGGCCCGCCAGCGTCGGCGAGAGGCCGAGCTCGGCGCGCATCTCCGGCAGCACCGGCGAGACCGCGGCGATCGCGCCGCGCATGTTCAGGCCGGCCAGCAGGACGGCGGCCAGCAGCAGGCCGCCCGGGGCGCGGGACGGCCGCAGGCCCGCCCGGGAGTCCGGACGGGCCTGCGACAGAGGTTCCGAGGGCACCCCTGAGAACTACTCCTGCGGGAGGAGACCGTCGAGGTCGGGGTCGTTGTCGAGCAGGCCGGCCTCGACCATGAGCTGGGCCATCTGCTCGAGCTGCTCGCGGCGCAGGTCGGTGCCGAACTCCTCGATCCCCACCTCCGCCAGCGCCCCGGCAGGAGTCTGGAGGAACTCCTCGGCCTCGGTGCGGACCGCGTCGGGGTTGGCGTCGGCCCACTCGAGGGTCTCCTCGAGGGCGGCGGTGAAGTCCTCGACCAGCTGCGGGTCGGACTCGGCCAGCTGGCCGGAGGTGAAGAACAGCTGGGTCGGGTGACCGGGCACCGACTCCTGGCTGGAGTAGCTGGCCAGCGGGTGCCCGGACGACAGCAGCTGGGACAGGAAGGGCTCGGGCACCCAGACCGCGTCGACGTTGCCGGCGTCCAGGGCCGCGGGCATGTCGGGGAAGCCCAGCTCGACGTACTGGATGCCCGACGGGTCGCCACCGTCGTTGCGCACCGCCTCGTCGATGGTCAGCTGCCCCATGCCGTTCAGGGTGTTGACCGCGATCCGCTTCCCGGCCAGGCCGGCCGCGGAGGTGATGCCGGAGTTCGTGCCGGCGACGACGCCGTTGACGTCCTCGCCCTCGGCGTGGGTGGAGGTCCAGTGGCCGATGACCCGGACGTCGAGGCCCTGGTCGCGGGCCTGCAGCAGGGAGACCGGGTTGCTGGTCGCGAACTCCATCTGGCCGGAGGCGACCGCCGGCAGCAGCGCGGCGCCGCCCTGGCCGGTCTCGATGGTGACCTCGATGCCGTGGTCCTCGAAGAAGCCCTGCTCGATGCCGCCCTGCAGCGCGCCGGTCACCGCCACGGGGAGCAGGCCGGCGGTCACCTGGCGCAGCTCCCCGCTGCCGCCGGCCGAGCCACCCGAGGCGGCCTCCTCGTCGCCTCCCCCACAGGCGGCGAGGACCAGCGTCGACGCGGCCAGCAGGGGCACCCACTTGCGGAGCATTGCGTTCTCCCAGACTAGAAATCGGTGACAACCTCAACGGTTGACATTCGGGATGATGCACGTCACAGGGTCCGGGGACAAGTCCCCACCCCGATCAACCGGGCACCGTCGGCTGCGCGGCCCGCACCAGCCGCCCCAGCAGCCCCCGCAGCTGGTCGCGCTCGTCGTCACTGAGCTCCTGCAACTGCTCGGCGTGCGCGGCGGCCGCGGCCCGCTGGGCCGACGCGCGGGCCGCGCGCCCGGCCGCGGTGGCGCAGACGAGCTTGGCCCGCCGGTCGGTCGTCGAGGGACGCCGCTCGACCAGGCCGGCGGTGGTCAGCTCGTCGACGAGGAGGACCACCTGGCTCGGGTCCAGGCCGAGCGCCTCGGCGAGGTCCCGCTGGGACATGCCGTCCCTGGAGTCGCAGGCGAGCAGCAGGGCGGAGTAGGAACGCACCCGCAGCCCGTGGTCGGCGAGCGCGGCGTTCGTGGCGCGGACGAGCAGGGCACTGGCGCGCGTGAGCAGGTACCCGACGTCGTCGGTGAGCGTGTCGTCCATGAGGACCTCCATCGTTGACGTCCTCCACGATAACGGCTTAGCGTCGTGCGTCACACTCCCTCTCTCGCGCCTGGAGCCAGCCGTGGACCTCTCGACCCTGGTCGCCATCGACGTGCACGTGCACGTCGAGCAGGACCTGCACGGGCACCTGTCGATGGACGACGAGCTGCTGGACGCCGCGGCCGCCTACTTCAAGGGCGAGCCGCACCACCCGACCGTGCCCGAGATCGCCGAGCACTACCGGGCGCAGCAGATGGCCGCCGTCGTGTTCACCGTCGACAGCGAGCTGGCCACCGGGCACCCCACGCTGTCCAACGAGGAGATCGCCGACGCCGCCGCGGCCCACCCCGACGTGCTCATCCCGTTCGGCTCGATCGACCCGGCCCGGGGGCGCTCCGGCGTCCGGCTGGCCCGGAAGCTGGTCACCGAGCACGGGGTGCGCGGGTTCAAGTTCCACCCGTCGATCCAGGCCTTCGAGCCCAACGACCGGCGCGTCTACCCCCTGTACGAGGAGCTGGAGAGCCTCGGCGTCCCGGCGCTGTTCCACACCGGCCAGACCGGCATCGGCTCGGGCCTGCCGGGCGGGCGCGGCATCAAGCTGCGCTACTCCGACCCGATGCTGCTCGACGACGTCGCGGCCGACTTCCCTGGTCTGACGATCATCATGGCCCACCCCTCGGTGCCGTGGCAGGACGCCGCGATCTCCGTCGCCCAGCACAAGGCCAACGTCTACATCGACCTGTCCGGCTGGTCGCCGAAGTACTTCCCGCCGCAGCTGGTCCGCGCGGCCAACACGCTGCTGATGAAGAAGGTCCTGTTCGGCTCGGACTACCCGCTGATCAGCCCCGAGCGCTGGATCCGCGACTTCGCGGCGCTGGAGATCCGTGACGAGGTCCGCCCGCTGGTCATGAAGGAGAACGCGATCCGGGCGCTGGGGCTCCAGTGAGGAACGCCGGGCTCGGCTCCTGGCCGGAGCGCCGGCTGCGCATCTCCCCCGACCGCGACGCGATCTCGTTCGAGGGGACGACGACCTCCCACCGCGGGTTCGCCGACCGCGTCCGCCGCACCGCCGGCGCGCTGGCCGCCCTCGGCGTGCGCTCCGGCGACCGGGTCGCGTGGACCGGCACCAACCACCCCTCGGCGCTGGAGACCCTCTACGCCTGCGGCCAGCTGGGTGCCGTGTGGGTCCCGGTCAACGCCCGGCTGACCGCCCCCGAGGCGCAGTACGTGCTGGAGCACTCCGGCGCCTCGGTCGTGGTGCACGGCCGCGACCACGGCGAGCTGGCCGACGCCCTGCACGACCGGCTGCCCGGCGTCGGCGCGTGGATCGCCGCCGAGCCGCCGGTCGCCGGGGGCGCCGGCTCGCTGCCCTACGAGGAGCTGCTCGCGCACAGCTCGCCGGAGGCCCGCGACGAGCCGGTCGCGCTCGACGACCCGTGCCTGGTCATGTACACCTCGGGCACCACCGGCCGGCCCAAGGGCGCGGTGCTCACCCACGGCAACATGACGTGGAACGCGACCAACCAGCTGCTCGGCTTCGACTTCGCCGCCGACGAGCGCACCCTGGCCCTGGCCCCGCTGTTCCACATCGGCGGGCTCAACGGCACGGTCAACCCGACCCTGCTGCGCGGTGGCTGCGCGGTGATCGTGCGGCGGTTCGACCCGGCCGGCACGTTGCAGGTCATCGAGGAGCAGCGGGTCACCTCGTTCTTCGCCGTCCCCACGATGCTCGACGCGATGAGCCGCGAGCCCGGCTTCGCCGGCCGCGACCTGTCCTCGCTGCGCTCGATCGGCGCCGCCGGCGCCGCGGTGCCCCTGCCGACGCTGCGCACCTGGCTGGACCGCGGCGTCACGATGCAGCAGGCCTACGGCATGACCGAGGCCGCACCCGGCTGCACGGTCCTCGACTCCGCCGACGCCGAGCGCAAGGTGGGCTCGGCCGGCAAGCCGGTGTTCTTCACCGACGTCAAGGTGGTGCGCCCCGACGGCACCGACGCCGACGTCGACGAGATCGGCGAGGTCGTCGTCTCCGGTCCCAACGTCATGGCCGGCTACTGGGAGGACCCCGAGCAGACCGCCGCCGTGCTGCGCGACGGCTGGTACCACACCGGGGACGCCGGGTCGCTGGACGCCGAGGGCTTCCTCTACATCCGCGACCGCTACAAGGACATGATCATCTCCGGCGGGGAGAACGTGTACCCGGCCGAGGTGGAGTCGGCCCTGCTCGAGCTGCCCGGCGTGGTGGAGGCGGCGGTCATCGGCGTCCCCGACCCGCGGTGGGGCGAGGTCGGGATGGCGGTCGTCGTCCCGGCGCCCGGAGCGGACCGGGACGCGGAGGCGGTCCGGACCGCGCTGCGGGAGCGGCTGGCCGGCTTCAAGGTGCCCAGGCACGTGGAGTTCGTCGACGAGCTGCCCAAGACCGCGACCGGGAAGATCCGCAAGCCCGAGCTGCGGGAGCGGTTCCCCGGCTGAGGGCTCACCCCGGTCAGTCGCGAGTGGGCAGTTGCCGTCGTCGACGCGTGCCGACACGCCGCCTGCGATGACGACAACTGCACACTCGGCCGGCTCGCCGGCTGAGGGCTCACAGCCGGCGGTAGGCGGCGTCCGGGACGTCGGTGACGAACATGTGGCCGGGCGCGTGGGTGATCGCGAACGGCGGGCGGGAGGCCATGAGCGCCGCCTGCGGGGTGACCCCGCAGGCCCAGTACACCGGGACGTCGCCGGGGGCGGCATCGACCGGGTCCCCGAAGTCCGGGCGGGCGAGGTCGGCGATGCCCAGTGCCTCCGGCGGGCCGACGTGCACCGGCGCGCCGTGGACCTGCGGCATGCGGGCGGTCACCTGCACCGCGGTGGTCACCAGCTCGCCCGGGACCGGCCGCATGGTGACCACCAGCGGCCCGGACAGCCGCCCGGCCGGCCGGCAGGCGCGGTCCGTGCGGTACATCGACACGTTGCGGCCCTGCTCGATGTTGCGCACCGGGACGCCGGCGTCCAGCAGCGCGGCCTCGAAGCTGAAGCTGCAGCCGACGAGGAAGGCGACCAGGTCGTCGGTCCACAGGCCGGCCACGTCGGTCGGCTCGTCGGCCAGCTCGCCGTCCCGCCACACCCGGTAGCGCGGCAGGTCGGTGCGCAGGTCGGCGCCGGGCGCGAGGGCGGTGCGCGGCGACCCGGCGTCGGTGACGTCGAGCAGCGGCACCGGCTGCGGGTTGCGCTGAGCGAACAGCAGGAAGTCGTAGGCCCAGTCGCGGGGCAGCACCACCAGGTTGGCCTGGGTGAACCCCGGCGCCAGCCCCGAGGTGGGCACCGCCGCCCCGTCCCGGCAGGCCGCCCGGACCTCGGCCGGGCCGGCCGCGGACACCGTCTGCTGCGTCATGGCGCCATGCTGCCCCCCGGGAGGCGTCTCGACCGGTCGTCGCGCCGTCCGGCCAGCAGGATGGACCCCGTGGACCTCAACTCCGACCTCGGTGAGGGCTTCGGCCAGTGGCAGCTCGGGGACGACGACGCGCTGCTCGGCATCGTCACCAGCGCCAACGTCGCCTGCGGCTTCCACGCGAGCGACCCGACGATCATGCGGCGGGTCTGCGCGCGGGCCGTCGAGGCCGGCGTGGCGATCGGCGCCCAGGTCTCCTACCGCGACCTGGCCGGCTTCGGCCGCCGGTTCATGGACGTCGAGCCCGACGAGCTGACCGCCGACGTCCTGTACCAGCTCGGCGCGCTGGAGGCCTTCGCCCGGGTCGCCGGCGGGCGGGTGCGCTACGTCAAACCGCACGGCGCGCTGTACAACGCGATCGTGCGCCACGAGGAGCAGGCGGCCGCGGTCGTGCGGGCCGTCGTCGAGTACGACCGCACGCTGCCGGTCCTGGGCCTGCCCGGGTCGGCGTGGCTGCGGCTGGCGGAGGAGGCGGGCCTGACCGCCGTCCGCGAGGCCTTCGCCGACCGGGCCTACACCCCCGAGGGGGCGCTGGTCTCCCGCCGGCTGGCCGGCGCGGTGCTGCACGACCCCGACGAGATCGCCGCCCGCTGCGTCGCCATGGCTCGCGGGGAGCCCATCCGCGACGTCCAGGGCGACCCGCTGCTGGTCCGTCCGGACTCGATCTGCGTGCACGGCGACACCCCGGGCGCGGTGGCGATCGCGCGGCGGGTCCGGGCGGCCCTCACCGACGCCGGCGTCGAGCCGGCGCCGTTCACGGGCTGATGCGCGTCCTGCCGAGCGGCTCCACCGCGCTGCTGGTCGAGCTCGCCGACCTCGACGAGGTGCTCGGGCTGTACACCGCGCTCACCGACGAGCCGGTGGACGGCGTGGTCGACGTCGTCCCCGCGGCCCGCACCGTGCTGCTGGTCGTCGACCCGGCGCGGACCACCCTCGGCGCCGTCGAGCGGGCGGTGCGCGGGCGCCGTCCACGGGCGGACCGCGCCGGGCACGCCGAGCACGTCGAGCTGCCGGTGGTCTACGACGGGGAGGACCTCGCCGACGTCGCGGCGCACCTCGGCGTCACGCCCGACGAGGTGGTGCGCCGGCACACCGGCACCGGGTGGACGGTGGCCTTCTGCGGCTTCGCCCCCGGCTTCGGCTACTGCACCCCCGACGGGGAGCCGTGGCACGTGCCGCGCCGGGAGTCCCCCCGCACCCGGGTGCCGGCCGGGGCGGTCGCCCTGGCCGGGGAGTTCAGCGGCGTCTACCCGCGGGAGTCCCCCGGCGGCTGGCAACTGATCGGCCGCACCGACGTGCCGGTGTTCGACCTGTCCCGCGACCCCGCGGCGCTGCTGCGCCCCGGGGTGCGGGTGCGGTTCGTGGCGGCGTCGTGAGCCGGGCGCTGACGGTGCTGGCCCCCGGCCCGCTCACGACCGTGCAGGACGCCGGCCGGCCGGGGCAGGGCGCACTGGGCATCGGCCGCTCCGGGGTGTGCGACCGGGGCGCGGCGGCCCTCGCCAACCGGCTGGTCGGCAACGCCCCGGACGCCGCGGTGCTCGAGGTGACCCTCGGCGGGCTGGCCCTGCGCGCCGACACCGACCTGCTGGTCGCCACCACCGGCGCGCGCTGCCCCGGCTCCCCCGCGCACAACGCCCCGCACCGGCTGGCGGCGGGCGACGAGCTGCGGCTGGGCCTGCCCGCGACCGGCCTGCGCACCTACCTCGCCGTCCGCGGCGGGATCGCGGTCGAGCCGGTGCTGGGCAGCCGCGCCACCGACCTGCTCTCGGGGCTGGGCCCGCCCGTGCTCACCGCCGGCGACGTCCTGCCCGTCGGGGAGGCGGGCGGGCCGCTGCCCGGGGTCGACCTCGCCCCCGTCGCCGACCCGCCCGGCGGCGAGGTGACCGTGCGGGTGCTGCCCGGTCCGCGCACCGACTGGTTCACCGAGGACGCCGTCGCGGTGCTGACCGGCACCACCTGGACGGTCACCGGGGAGAGCAACCGGATCGGGCTGCGCCTCGACGGGCCGCCGCTGGAACGCGTGCGCACCGGTGAGCTGGCCAGCGAGGGCATGGTCCGCGGCGCGCTGCAGGTGCCGCCGTCCGGCCTGCCGGTGCTCTTCCTCGCCGACGGCCCGGTCACCGGCGGCTACCCGGTGGTCGGCTACGTCGACGACGCCGACGTCGACCGCTGCGGGCAGCTGCGACCGGGGCAGGCCCTGCGGTTCCGGGGAGCGCCTCTCGGCAGATGAGACACTGCCCTGCGTGGGGCGGGTCAAGACCGGGGAGTCGGTGCTGTCCCGGGCGATCCGCATCTTCGACGCCTTCTCCCCCGAGGAGAAGGTGCTCCAGGTGTCAGAGATCGCCCGGCGCACCGACCTGCACGTGGCCACCGCCTCCCGGCTCATCGCCGAGCTGGTCTCCCACGGGCTGCTGGAGCGGGGCCCCGACCGCGAGGTCCGGGTCGGCGTGCGGATGTGGGAGCTGGCCTCCCGGGCCTCGCTGACCCTCTCCCTCCGGGACGCCGCCATGCCCTACCTGGAGGACCTGCACGCCGTGGTCGGCCACCACGCGCAGCTCGGGGTCCGCGACGGCGACGACGTCCTGTTCCTCGAGCGGCTGTCGGCGCGCGACGCGGTCGTCAACTTCTCCCGCATCGCCGGCCGGCTGCCGCTGCACATCTCCTCCTCTGGCCTGGTCCTCCTCGCCTACGGCCCGCCGGAGCTGCAGGAGCGCATCGTGTCCCGGCCGCTGGAGCCGCACACCCCGGACACGATCACCACCCCGCAGCGGCTGCGGGCGACGCTCGCCGACGTCCGCCGGCAGGGCTACGTGATCACCCCGGGGCACGTGCACCCGGACGCCACCGGGGTCGCCGTGCCGGTGCGCAACGGCCTGCAGGAGGTGGTGGCCGCGCTCTCGGTGATCGTGCCCAACGACGGCCGGGCCGCCGCCCAGGTGCCGGCCCTGCTCGCCGCGGCGCGCGGGGTGACCCGGTCGCTGTCGGCGGGGCCGCAGGCCGGGCTGCGCTGAGACGGCGACTCTCACTCTTCGAGAGGACACTGGGAGCGGCTGTGACGGGGATCGCATGATCCCCGTCACGTCCGCAGGCGGCCGTCGCCTGCGGAGCACCGAAGGGAGCCCCTCCTTGACCGCTGCGCCCGCACCCACCGGACGCCGTGTCCCCCGCCGCCTCACCGGCCTCGCGCTCGGCTGCGTCGCCACCCTCGCGCTGGCCGCGTGCGGCTCCGACGACGAGGGCGGCACCTCCTCCGGTGGCGGGGAGGGCCCGGCCCAGCTGACGGTCGGCTACTTCCCGCTGGTGCACACCGCCAGCGCCGTCCACGCCGACGAGGCCGGGCTGTTCGAGGAGCAGGACCTCGACGTCACGCTGGAGCAGACCTCCGGCGGCGCCCAGGCGATCCCGTCACTGATCGCCGGGGAGTACGACATCACCTACGGCAACTACACCTCGGCGCTGCTGGCCGCCCAGCAGGGGCTGCCCGTGCAGATCATCGCCGGCAACGACGTCGGCGCCGAGGACCACGCGATCATGGTCACGGCCGACTCCCCCTACCAGTCCGCCGCGGACCTGGCCGGGGCCCGCATCGCGGTGAACAACCTGCAGAACATCGGCACCGTCGCGGTCAACGCGGTCCTGGAGGACGCCGGCGTCGACATCTCCACCATCCAGTTCGTCGAGCTGCCCCTGCCGGACATGGCCGCCGCCCTCGACTCCGGGGACGTCGACGCCATCTGGCAGGTCGAGCCGTTCCAGGCGGCGGCCAAGGCCAGCGGGGCCCGCGTGCTGTTCCCGCTGTTCAGCGGCCCGGTCGAGGACATGCCCGTCGCCGGCTGGCTGACCACCGCGCAGTACGCCGAGGAGAACCCGGAGGTCATCGAGAGCTTCCGGACGGCGATGGCGGCGTCCATGGAGCAGCTGCAGGGCAACCGCGAGGAGCTGGTCCGGCTGGTGCCCACCTACAGCCAGGTGCCGGCCGAGGTGGTCGAGCAGGTGGAGCTGCCGGAGTGGGACGCCGAGGTCGACGCCGAGCAGCTGCAGAAGATGAGCGACCTGATGCTCGAGTACGGGATCATCAGCGAGGAGTTCGACGTCGAGACGATGATCGCGGAGTAGCCCCCTCCTCACGACGACGCGGCCCCGGGGGGATCTCCCTCCGGGGCCGCCGCCGTGTGGGCTCGGGCCGGCGTGAGTTCGGCAGCGGGATGACGTCGAGGTGGGAGAAGACGTCGGGCACCTCACCGGACTCCGGTGCGGCCGAGGTCCCGCGGTGTCCTCCACGCTCGTGCGGCGCTGCGGTGCCGCACGAGCGTGCGCAACACCGTGAGAGCCCTCGTTCCACCCGCGAGTCACCTCGCTGTCGAACTCACGCCGGCGTGACGCGGACCGGCACGCTCCCCCAGCCCTTGAGGGTGTTGTTGAGCTTCGGCACCGGGTCGCCGGCCGGCTCGAGGGCGCGGGCCCGCTCGGCGAGAGCGGTGAGCACCAGCTCGGTCTCCAACCGGGCCACCGGCTGGCCGACGCACTGGTGGATGCCCATGCCGAAGGCGACGTGGCCCGCGGCGCGGCGGCCGATGTCGAGGACGTCGGCGTCCTCGCCCCACTGGCGCGGGTCGCGGTTGGCCGAGCCCAGGAACAGCAGCACCTTGGTGCCCTCGGGGATGACCGTCCCGGCGACCTCCACCTCGCGGGAGGTGGTGCGGAAGAAGGTCTGCACCGGGGACTCCCAGCGCAGCGCCTCGTCGAAGGCGAACTTGGCCTTGGCAGGGGTCGCGTGCAGCTGCGCCCACTGGTCGGGGTGCCGGGACAGGCCGTAGAGGGTGTTGGTGATGCCGTAGACGGTGGTGTCCACCCCGGCGGTCAGCAGTGAGCGGACCAGCATGGGCGCCTGCTCGTGGCTGATCTCGCCGCGGTCGGCGGCCTCCCAGATCAGCGCGCCGAAGCCGCCGGGGGCGAGGTTCTCCCGCTGGCACTGCTCCCAGATCCAGGCCTGCACGGGCGCGGCCGTGGCCAGCGCGTTGCGGCGCAGCTCGTTGTCCGGGCCGAAGGCGTTGAAGGCCAGGCCGCCGTAGGGCAGCAGGTTCTCCCGCCCCTCCTCGGGCAGGCCCACGGCGTCGGGGAACACCCGCAGCGGGTAGACCTCGGCCAGGTCGGCCACCACGTCGAAGGTGCCCTGCTCGACCAGCCGGTCGGCGATCTCCGCGGCGGGGGCGGCGAACCGGTCCCGCAGCGCCCGCATGCCGCGCGGGGAGATGACGCCGTTCATCGCCGTCCGGACGACGGTGTGGTCCGGCGGGTCGGCCTCCAGCAGCAGGCTCGGCGGCCGCCAGGGCTTCTCCTTGGCGAAGTCGGCCAGCCCCGCACCGCGACTGGACACGAACGTCTCCCAGTCCACGAGGGAGGCCTTCACGTGCTCGAAGCGGCCCATCGCGTAGATGCCGTAGCGCTCGAGGTACACGACCGGGCCGGCGTCGCGCAGGCGGCGGTGGAAGTCGTAGGGATCGGTCAGCACCTCGGTGCCGAACGGGTCGTCGTCCAGCACGGGGACGTCGGTGGTGGGCGGGCTGTCGACGGTCACGGGGCACTCCGGTGCGGCTCGGGGGTCGCGGCTGCGTCCAGCGTGACCGCCGTCACCGGGCTCCCCCAGCCCTCTCTCGACCAATGAGAGGAGCGCACCGGGGGAACGCGCCGGCCCCCGCCCACCAGGGGTGGACGGGGGCCGGTGCGGGTGCGCTCGGGCTCAGCTCTGGCCGATGACCGCCGGAGCGTGCGGGTCGACCGCGCCGGGGGTCTCCTCCTTCGGCCGGTGGATCTGCTCGAAGACCCGGGCACGCAGTTCGGCGAACCGCGGGGAGGACCGGGTGTGCAACTGGTTGCGCTCGTCGGGCAGGTCGATGGCGACGTCGTCGCGGATGACCGTGGGCGAGCTGGACAGCACGATCACCCGCTGCCCGAGGTAGACCGACTCGTCGATGTCGTGCGTGACGAAGAGGGTGGTCACCTTGAAGCGGTGCCACAGGTCGCGGACGAGGTCCTCGAGGTCCGCGCGGGTCTGCGCGTCGACCGCGGCGAACGGCTCGTCCATGAGCAGCACCTGCGGCTCGTAGGCGATCGCGCGGGCGATCGCGACGCGCTGCTGCATGCCGCCGGACAGCTGCCACGGGTAGGCGGTGTGCACGTCTGCCAGGCCGACCGCCGCGATCGACTCGTCGACGAGCTCCTTGCGGCGGGCGGCCGGGACCTTCTTCTGCTTGAGCGGCAGTTCGACGTTCTCCCGGATGCTCATCCAGGGGAACAGGCTGCGCCCGTACTCCTGGAAGACGATGGCCATGCCCGGCGGCGGGCCGTCGACCCGCTTGCCGTTCAGGAGGACCTCGCCGGCCGTGGGGTCCAGCAGCCCGGACATGATCTTGAGCAGGGTCGTCTTGCCGGAGCCGGACGGTCCCACGAGGCAGGCGAACTCGCCCTCCTGCAGCGTGAAGGTCAGGTTGCGCACGGCCTCGACGGTGCGCGACTTGCCCTCGTACACCTTCTTGACGCCGTTCACCTCGAGCATCGTGTTGCGCCTTCCGATCGGGGGTTCAGGAACAGGGTCTGCACGGCCGTCATCCCGCGCGCTGGGCGCGGCGCAGGCCGTGGTACCAGGCCAGCCAGCGGTTCTCGACGAGGCGGAACAGGAGGGACAGCAGGAAGCCGAGCAGGCCGAGCATGATCATGCCCGCCCACATCTCCGGGATGGCGAAGCTGCGCTGGGCCTGGACGATCGCGAAGCCCAGGCCGTCGCTGGCCGCGAACAACTCGCTGATGACCATCAGGATGATCGCGACCGACAGGCCCTGGCGCAGACCGGCGGCCATCTGCGGGCTGGCCGCCGGCAGGATCAGGTTCCGCAGCCGGGCCGCACCGGAGATGCGGTAGGTCCGGGCGGTGTCGGACAGCACGCTGTCGACGGCCCGCACACCCTCGGCGGTGTTCAGCAGGATCGGCCACATGCAGCCGAAGGCGATCACCACGATCTTCATGGTGTTCTCGATGCCGAAGATCAGCATCAGGATCGGCACGATGACCGGCGGCGGGATGGCCCGGAAGAACTCGAGAACCGGCTCGAGCAGGTCGCGCAGCCGCTTGTAGGTGCCGATCAGCACGCCGAGGGTGATCCCGATCAGCGCGGCCAGGAAGTAGCCGGCCGCCAGCCGCAGCAGGCTCGGCAGGACGTCGTCGGCCAGTCGTGGTCCGAACCACTCCGCGACCAGGCTGTCGATGATCTTCGACAGCGGCGGGAAGTAGAAGTTCGTGCTGTTCGCCGACGTCACCCACCACAGGGCGAACAGGACGAGGGGCAGGCCGAGGGCGAAGCCAAGGCGCCGGAGGATTGCCATCAGAGCGCCACCTCTGCTCGCTGGGACGGGTGCCAACTGAGGGTCCGTCGCTCGATGTACCGGAAGACCAGGTTGACGATCACGCCGAGGATGCCGGAGACGACCACGAGGGCGTAGGTGGCCTCGATCGCGCCACTGCTCTGCGCGACTGCGATCCGGTTGCCGATGCCCGGGTTGCCGATGACCAGCTCGGACGTCACGGCCAGGATCAGCGCGACCGCGGCCGACAGCCGCAGCCCGGTCATGATGTAGGGCAGCGCGGTCGGCCAGATGACGTACCGGATGCGGGCGACGAGCGGGAAGCGGTAGGCCCGCGCGGTGTCCGCCGCGACCGGGTCGACGTCCTGCACGCCGTAGAGCACCTGGATGAGCACCGGCCAGAACGAGGCGTAGACGACCAGCAGGAGCTTGCTCTCGATCGCGGTGCCGAACAGCAGCACCGCCAGCGGGATCAGGGCCACCGACGGGATGGGCCGGAGGAACTCGATGGTCGAGGCGGTCAGCTCGCGCAGGAAGTGGGAGCTGCCGATGACGATGCCGAGGACCACGCCGGCGACCGCGGCGATGACCAGGCCCAGGGCCCAGCCGTAGATGGTGTCCAGCAGCGCCGTCCAGAAGGCGGGATCGGCGAGCTGGTCGAGCAGCGCGGCACCGATCTCCGACGACGTCGGGAAGAACTGGTGGGGCAGGACGCCGATGCGGGGCAGGATCTCGAAGAGCAGGACGAGGCCCACCAGGCCGATGGTGCCGAGCAGGACCGGCGAGCTGCCGTACGAGCGGCGGGCCGGTGGCTTGGGGGCGACGCCGGCGGCCGCGTTGTCGGCGGCCGGCTCGTAGACGGTGACGGGGGACTCGGTCACGGCAGGAAGCCCTCCAGGTCCGGGGTGTGGTCGCAGTGTGCGCCCTCTGGGGCTCCGCGGCCTCCGGCGGCACCGCCGTCGGCGTCGGGCCCGCCGCGCGCGGCGGGGAGCAACAGGGGGCCCGCCGCGAGGGCGGTGACCGGTCGGCGCATGGAGGCTCCACGGTGAGTCGGACGGGTGGCTTGTGTTCGCAGCGCGAACCACTGTTCTTCCTGAGAACGGAAACAGGTGACCCCACTCACCGTCAAGCGCGGCACCGTGGCCGTGACCACGCCGTGATCGCCTGTAACCGACGCTTGCCGAACAGCGGTTCACTCTGCGCACAATGTCCCACAGACGCGACCGGCGTCACAGCCTTCAGGAGGAACTGCGTTGGAGACCGCCGAGGAGCAGGCCGCCCTGCCGGCGCGCGACAGTACCTTCGTGCAGTCGCTCGACCGAGGACTGGCCGTGATCCGCGCCTTCGACGCCGAGCACCCGCGCCTGAACCTCTCCGACGTCGCGCGGGCCACCGGCCTGACCCGCGCTGCGGCCCGCCGCTTCCTGCTGACCCTGGTCCAGCTGGGCTACGTCCGGGTGGACGGCCGCGAGTTCTCCCTCCGGCCACGGGTGCTGGAGCTCGGGTACTCCTACCTGTCCGGTCTCACGCTGCCGGAGGTCGCCGAGCCGCACCTGGAGACGCTCGTGTCGCGGGTGCACGAGTCCTCGTCGCTGTCGGTGCTCGACGGCGACGACATCGTCTACGTGGCCCGGGTCCCCACGAAGCGGATCATGACCGTCCTCATCGCCGTCGGCACCCGATTCCCCGCGCACGCCACGTCGATGGGCCGGGTGCTGCTGTCCGGCCTGCCCCACGACGAGCTCGCCGCCTACCTGCAGCGCGCGGTGTTCACGCGCTTCACCGAGCACACCGTCACCGACCCGGTCGAGCTGCGGGCCGCCGTCGAGCTCGTCCGCCGGCAGGGCTACGCCGTCGTCGACCAGGAGCTGGAGCACGGCCTGCGGTCGGCCGCCGCGCCGGTCCGGGACGCCGACGGCGAGGTCGTCGCCGCCCTCAACGTCTCCGTCCACGCCAGCCGGACGTCGATGGCGGAGCTGGAGCACGAGCTGGTCCCGACCCTGCTGGAGACGGCGCAGGACATCGAGCTGGACCTCAAGCGCACCCGGCGTCCCGGGTCGTGACCCCGCCCGCACCCGGCCGCCGTCCCCGCCCCTGGTGGGTGTGGCTCGCCCCCGCCGCCGTCCTGGTCCTCATGGCGCTGTGCCTGCGGGCGCCGTTCGCCGCCGTCGGCCCGCTCCTCGGCGAGCTCAGCGAGGAGCTCGCCGTCTCGACCTCGGCCCTGGCGGTCCTGACCGCGCTGCCGCTGATCTGCTTCGGCCTGCTCTCCCCCACCGTCCCGGCACTCGCGGCGCGCCTCGGTGTGCACCGCGCCGTCCTGGCCGGGGCCCTCCTGCTCACCGCCGGCGTGGCCCTGCGGCTGGCCGGCACCTGGGGCCTGTTCGCGGGCACCGTCCTGCTCAGCGGCGGGATCGCGGTGGTCAACGTGCTGCTGCCCGCGGCGGTCCGTGCGGAGTACGGGCCGCGCAGCGCCCCGGTCCTGGGCGCGACGACGGCCTCGATGGCCCTGTCGGCCAGCTTCGGTGCGGGCCTGGCCCAGCCGATGGCCACCGCCGCCGGCAGCGCGGTCGCGGGCCTCGCGCTGTGGCTGGTCCCGGTGGTGGCCGCCACCGCGTGCGTCGGCGTGCTCGCCGCGCGCCGGCGCCGGCCTCCGGGCTCCGCGGCCACCCGGCTGCCGGTCGTCGCCGTCCTCCGGGACAGGGTGGCCATCGCGGTCACCGTGTTCTTCGGCCTCCAGTCGCTGTCGTTCTACGCGATGCTCACCTGGATGGCCGACGTCCTCGAGGACGACGCCCGCGTCACGGCCGTGGGTGCCGGCGCCATCGTCGCCGCCGCGGCCGCGCTCGGCGCCCCCTGCGCGCTCGTCGTCCCCCCGCTGGCCGCCCGGCGGCCGAGCCAGGTCCCCTGGGTGATCGGCGGCTCGCTGCCGACCGCGGTCGGGATCGTCGGCCTGCTGCTGGCACCCACCGCGGCCCCCGTGCTGTGGGCGGTCCTCTACGGCCTCGGCACCGGCCTGTGCTTCCCGCTGGCGATGACGCTGGTCCTGGTGCGCACGCGGGACGTCGCCCAGACCGGCCGGCTGTCGGCCGCCGCACAGAGCGCCGGGTACCTGCTGGCCGCCACCGGCCCGCTGGCCGTCGGCCTGCTGCACGACGCGCTCGGCGGGTGGCGGCCCGGACTGGTCCTGCTGCTGGTGCTGCTGGGCCTCCAGATGGCCGCCGGGGTGTACGCCGGCCGGCCGCGCCTGGTCACCGAGAGATCGCCGGTGGCGGCCGAGGAGCCGGCCACCGCACGACCCTGAGCGAGCGGAACACCGACGAGGAGGAGCGCATGGACAAGGTGGTGGAGAGTGCGGCCGCGGCGGTGGCCGACATCCCGGACGGTGCGGTGCTGGCCGTGGGCGGGTTCGGGTTGTGCGGGATCCCGTACGCGCTGATCGACGCGCTCCTGGAGCG
>NZ_JBJGYW010000026.1:0-79105 GCF_054050215.1 Geodermatophilus sp. SYSU D01186
GCCGCCGGCCCGGGAGCAACCGGAGCCGGCGGCGCGGGCGGTCGACGGTGACGGCCGGGGACCTGGTGCGTCAGCTCCGTGCGCGGGCCGGTGCCGACACCCGCCGGGTCCTCGTCAGCGGCGGGCGCGGCCAGTCGCACCGGTTCCGGCCGGCAGGCGTGCCGCAGGTCCAGCGCGAACGCCGCAGCCGAGCCACGCTCGGCCGGGTCCTGGGACAGCCCGCGGGCGATGACGGCCACGAGCTCCGCGGGAGCTGCCGGTGCCAGCTCGGCGAGGTCGGGCAGCTGCCCCTCAGCGGCGACGCGCAGGGTGTCGGCCGGGGTGGCGGCGTTCCAGGGCGCCACCCCGGTGAGGGCGTGGAAGGCCGCGGCAGCCACCCCGAACACGTCGGAGGCGGGACCGGGCGCGCCGCCGCGGGCCACCGTGGGGTCGACGTAGGCGGGCGTCACCTCGGCCGCCGCGCTCTCGCCGAGCACCCGCGCCACCCCGAGGTCGGTGAGCACCGGGCGGCCTTCGGCGGTGAAGACGACGTTGCCCGGGGAGAGGTCACCGTGCACGACCCCTCGCTCGTGGGCGTGCGCCAGGGCGGCCGCCACCGGAGCGATCGCGGTGACCACCTCCCCCGGTCGGAGCCGGCCGCGACGGGCCAGGAGTGCGGCGAGGCTGCCCCCGGGCAGCAGGTCCAGCACGAGCGCCACCCGTGGCTGCCCACCCCGTCGTGGCTGGTGCACCACCTCCCGGAGCCCGACCAGGTGGGGGTGGTCGAGCTCCCCGAGCAGCGCCGCCTCACGTGCCTGGCGTTCGGGGTCACCGGCCACCAGCACCTTGACCGCGACGGGTGCCCCGCCGGACCGGGGCACCGCCCGCCACACCTCACCGGAGCTCCCCCGGCCCAGCAGCTGCTCGAGGCGGTACCCGGGCACCACGGGGGCGTCGGCGGATCCACGCGGGGCGGGAGGAGGTGTCGGCATGGCGGGCACCGTAGGTCGACGGGGCCCGGCCGTGCTCCCGTTGTCCACAGGCGGGGCCGTCGTCCACCGGTGCCGCCCCGGCCGCCCGTGCCGCCCCGCAGCGACCTAGGTTCGACAGGTCCCGTCCCCCACCCCGCGAGGAGCTGCCCGACCGTGCCCGCCTCCGCACCGACCATCCTGGCGACCAGCATGGGCTTCGCCTCCCGTGGCCGCGGCCCCTACGACTGGGCCCCCGGCCCGGTCTTCGACCTCGCGTTCGACCTCGCCGGGGCCGGCGAGCGGCCGAAGCTGTGTTACCTGGGCACTGCGACCGGCGACGACCCGGTGCGGGTCGCCGGCGTCTACGGCGCCTTCGCCGGCAGCGGTGTCCAGGTCAGCCACCTGAGCCTGTTCACGATGCCGACGGTGCCCGACGTGCGCGCCCACCTGCTCGCGCAGGACGTGGTCTGGGTCGGCGGCGGCAGCGTGGCCAACCTGCTCGCGGTGTGGCGGGTGCACGGGCTCGACGCGCTGTTCCGGGAGGTCTGGGAGGCCGGCGTCGTCCTGGGCGGGGTGTCGGCCGGGTCGCTGTGCTGGCACGTCGGCGGCACCACCGACTCCTTCGGTCCGGAGCTGCGCCCGGTGACCGACGGCCTCGCGTTGATCCCCACGTCGAACGGCGTGCACTACGACACCGAGGAGCAGCGGCGCCCGCTCTACCACCAGCTGGTCGCCGACGGCACGCTGCCCGGCGGGCACGCCACGGACGACGGCGTCGGGCTGGTCTACCGCGGGACCGAGCTGGTGGAGGCCGTCGCCGACCGGCCCGGCAAGGCCGCCTACCGGGTCGAGCGCGGCCCGGACGGCACCGCCGTCGAGACCCGGCTCGAGCCCCGGTGGCTGTGTTAGGACGGCCCTCCTGCAGGTCCCGCCCCGAGCGGGCGACGGGGTGGGGGGAGGAGGGCCCCTTCTCTAGGCTGGGCTCCGTGAGCGATCTGCAGGTTCTCCGGCTCGGCCTGGTCGACTACGAGGAGGCGTGGGCGCGGCAGCGCGAGCTCCACGCCCGCGTCGTGGAGGGCTCCGCACCCGACACGCTGCTGCTGCTGGAGCACCCGCCGGTCTACACCGCGGGCAAGCGGACCCAGCCGCACGAGCGGCCGTTCGACGGCACCCCGGTCATCGACGTCGACCGCGGCGGCAAGATCACCTGGCACGGCCCCGGGCAGCTGGTGGGGTACCCCATCGTCCGGCTGACCGATCCGGTGGACGTCGTGGCCCACGTCCGGCGGCTGGAGGCGGCGCTCATCGAGGTCTGTGCCGGACTGGGGCAGGCCACCGAGCGGGTCGAGGGGCGCAGCGGCGTCTGGGTGCGGGCCGACGAGCGAGGCCCGGACCGCAAGGTCGCCGCCATCGGCGTGCGGGTGGCCCGCGGCGTCACGATGCACGGGTTCGCGCTCAACTGCGACCCCGACATGGCGGCGTTCGCCAACATGATCCCGTGCGGCATCGTCGACGCCGGCGCCACGTCGCTGTCGGCGGAGCTGGGCCGCGACGTGCCCGTCGCCGAGGTGATCGACGCCGTGGAGGCCGCGATGCGGCGGGTGCTCACGCTGGTCCCCGCCACCTGACGGTGGCCGGGAGACCTGGCCGGCCCGGGAGGGCTCGGACCCTCGGCCCAGCACGGCCCGGGCCGCCCGGTCCTCCGCCCGGGCGGCCCGATCCTCAGCCCAGGACGAAGTTGACCAGCCGCCCGGGGACCGCCACGACGCGGCGCACGGTCCTGCCGTCCAGGTGGGCAGCGATCTTCTCGTCGGCGCGGGCGGCGGCCTCGAGCGCGGCGGCGTCGGCGTCGGCGGGCACCGTGACCTGCGACCGCACCTTGCCGTTCACCTGGACGGCGACCTGCACGCTGTCCTCGACCAGCCAGCGCTCGTCGGCGACCGGGAACGGCGTCCACGCCACCGAGTCGGTGTGGCCCAGCCGCGACCACAGCTCCTCGGCGATGTGCGGGGCCAGCGGCGCCACCAGCAGCACGAGCGGCTCGGCGACCGACCGCGGCACCGGCGAGGTCGCCCCGTAGACAGAGGTGAGGTGGTTGGTCAGCTCGGTGATCCGGGCGATGGCGATGTTGAACCGCAGCGTGGCCATGCCGTCGCGCACGCCGTCGATCGCCCGGTGCAGCGCCCGCAGCGTCTCCTCGGAGGGCTCGAGCCCGTCGGCGGCGCGGACCGCCCCGGTCTCCTCGTCGACCACGACGCGCCAGATCCGCTGCAGCAGCCGCTGCGAGCCGACGACCGCCTTGGTCTCCCACGGCCGGGACTGCTCCAGCGGGCCGGTGGACATCTCGTACACCCGGAACGTGTCGGCCCCGTAGGCGCCGATCATCTCGTCGGGCGTGACCATGTTCTTCAGGCTCTTGCCGATCTTCCCGTACTCACGGTTGACCGGCTTGCCCTCGTGGAGGAAGCGGCCGTCCTCCTCCACCACCTCGGCGGCCGGCACGTAGAAACCGCGCTCGTCGGTGTAGGCGTAGGCGGAGATGTAGCCCTGGTTGACCAGCCGGCGGAACGGCTCCTCGCTGGACACGTGCCCCAGGTCGTGCAGCACCTTGTGCCAGAAGCGGGCGTACAGCAGGTGCAGCACGGCGTGCTCGACCCCGCCGACGTACAGGTCCACGCCGCCGACGTCGCCCTCGCCGCGCGGGCCCAGCCAGTACCGCTCCAGCTCCGGGTCGACCATCCGCTCGTCGTCGCCCGGGTCCAGGTAGCGCAGGTAGTACCAGCAGGAGCCGGCCCAGTTGGGCATCGTGTTCGTCTCGCGGCGGTAGCGCCGCGGGCCGTCGCCCAGGTCCAGCTCGACCGTCGTCCACTCGGTGGCGCGCGACAGCGGCGGCTCGGGCGCGGAGTCGGCGTCGTCGTCGGCGAAGGTCTTCGGCGAGTAGTCGTCGACCTCGGGCAGCAGCACCGGCAGCATCGACTGCGGGACGGCGACGGGCAGGCCGTCCTCGTCGTACACGATCGGGAACGGCTCGCCCCAGTAGCGCTGCCGGCTGAACAGCCAGTCGCGCAACTTGTAGGTGGTCGTCGCCTCGCCGTGGCCGTGCTCGACCAGCCAGTCGGTGATCGTCGCGATCGCGGTGGCCTTGTCCAGGCCGTTCAGCGAGATCTCGTCGTTGGCGGAGTTGATCATCGGGCCGGAGCCGGTGTAGGCGCCGCCGTCGAAGTCCTCCGGCGGCTGCACCGTGCGGACCACCGGCAGCCCGAAGACCTCCGCGAACTCGAAGTCGCGGGCGTCCTCACCGGGCACCGCCATGATCGCGCCGGTGCCGTAGCCGGTCAGCACGTAGTCGGCGATGAACACCGGCAGCTCGCGGCCGTTCACCGGGTTGACGGCGGTGACACCCAGCCAGACGCCGGTCTTCTCGCGGCCGGCGTCCTGGCGGTCCAGCTCCGAGCGGCGGGACGCCTGGCGCTGGTAGGCCGCCACGGCCTCCGCGGGCGTCGCGGCGCCACCGGTCCAGCGGGGGTCCGTGCCGTCGGGCCACGCGGCGGCGGTCAGCTCGGAGACCAGCGGGTGCTCCGGGGCCAGCACCATGTAGGTGGCGCCGAACAGGGTGTCGGGCCGGGTGGTGAAGACCTCGATGGTCTCGTCCCCGCAGCTGAAGCCGATCCGGGCACCGGTCGACCGGCCGATCCAGTTGCGCTGCATCTGCTTGAGCGAGTCCGACCAGTCCAGCCGGTCCAGGTCGGTCAGCAGCCGCTCGGCGTAGGCGGTGATCCGCATCATCCACTGGGTCAGCGGACGCCGGAACACCGGGAAGTTGCCCCGCTCGGAGCGGCCGTCGGGCGTGACCTCCTCGTTGGACAGCACCGTGCCCAGCCCGGGGCACCAGTTGACCGGTGCCTGGTGCAGGTAGGCCAGCCGGTGGGCGTCGACGACCCGGCGCCGCTCGACCTCGTCCAGCTCGGCCCACGGGCGGCCGGTCTCGTTCGTCCCCGCGGCGGGCCGGCGCGTGCCGGCGTCCAGCTCGGCGACCAGCTCCTCGATCGGCCGGGCCCGGCCGCGGCCGCCGTCGGCGGACTCGTCGAACCAGGAGCCGAAGATCTGCAGGAAGATCCACTGGGTCCACTTGTAGTAACCCGGGTCGATCGTGGCGAAGCTGCGGCGGTCGTCGTGGTCGACACCCAGGCGGCGCAGCTGCGCCTTGATGGCCGCGATGTTGGCCTCGGTCGTGATCCGCGGGTGCTGCCCCGTCTGGACGGCGTACTGCTCGGCGGGCAGGCCGAAGGCGTCGTAGCCCATCGGGTGCAGCACGTTGTCGCCGTCCATCCGGCGGAACCGGCTGGTGACGTCCGTGCCCAGGTAGCCCAGGGGGTGGCCGACGTGCAGCCCGGCGCCCGAGGGGTACGGGAACATGTCCATCACGAAGAACTTGGGGCGGTCGGCGACCCGCTCGAAGCCCGCGGACAGCCGGCCGGTGGGGTTCGGGGTGTGGAACGTCCCCTCGGCCTCCCAGCGGTCCTGCCAGGCGAGCTCGATCCGCTGCGCCAGCGCCGGGGTGTACCGGTGCGGCGGGACGCCCTCACCGGCGGGGTCGGTCACAGGCTGGCTGGCCGTCTGGCTCATCGTTCGTGCTCCTGGAGGCTCGTACCGGCGGCGGACATGAAAAAACCCCTCGCACAGGAGGGGTCGCCGTGCTGACGCGGACGGTCAGGTCAGCACGGCCGGAGAAGGAGGAGCCGGCCGGTCACGGGGACGATCCTACCGCGCGCCCGCCGGCGGCCGGAGCCGTGCGCGGGGAGGACGGCCGGTCGCCGACCTCTTGGAGTGGCTGGACCGGCGCCCGCTGCGACGGTCGCCGGCCGAGCCGGCCCGTCCGCTCAGTCCAGCTCGCGCACCAGGACGTCGTGCAGGACGGTGTTGAGCTCGCCGGGCGCCAGGCGGATCCCCATCGAGTTCCCGTGGTACTCCCAGTAGGCGAAGCTCAGGTCGTTCTCCTCCAGCAGGTCCAGCATGTCGGCGACCCACCGGTCCCCGCCCTTGCCCGGCATCTCGAACGCCTGCCGGACGACGCCGAACTCCATCACCGACATGGGGACGCCGTGCTCGCGACCGAACTGCAGGTGCTCCTGCATCGCGTGCTCGAGGTAGGCGCGGTCGCGGCCGAGGAAGCCGTCCCCTGCCGCCCCCGGTGACCGGCCGTACACGTCCAGCCGGACCGTGGCCCCCGCCCCGCCCCCGCCGACGCCCTCGCCCCGCATCCAGCCCTGCACGCGGTAGCCGTTGCCCGGGGTGACGGGGAACAGGTGGCCGTCGTTGCTCCATCCCGCGACGTCGCTCCCGCTCGCGGGCGCGTCGGCCACCACCAGGCTCGCGCCGTCGTCCACCCCCGTGGTGCCCCGCTCGAAGCGCGAGACGGCGGCGCCGTCCCCGGTGCTCTCCCACGAGTACCAGTCCAGCGCGCTGTCGGGGTCGAGCGGGTCGGTGACCAGCTCGCGCAGGACCTCCCCGCCGGGACCGTGCTCGGTCACCGTGATCGCGTCGAAGGCGGCGGTGCCGGTCATCCCGCCGCCGGCGACGACCAGCGGCATGGCCGCGACCGCCGCGGGGTCGTCGACGGGCACCACGCCGCTGTCGTACACCGCCCAGTCGGTGGTGCCGGGGCGCAGCGGCGGTGTGGCGATCCCGCTGTCGGGCAGGAGCACCCGGTCGCCGGTGGGCAGGATCGTCTCGGGCTCGGGGTAGCCCCCGCCGTCCTGGATGGGGCCCTCGACCCAGGCGGCGTACTGGTGCGTGTAGTCGATGGGCTCGTAGAAGTGGAAGTCGTAGACGACGTTGTCGTCGTCCACGAGGAAGTGGGGGTCGAGCCCCGCGGTGCCGTAGCGCCCGTCCACGCCGTAGAGGGCGCCGACGACGAGCAGGTGGTTGCGGTCGACCTCACGGACGGCGGCGACCAGCTCCGCGGCCAGGTCGCGCCACTGCTGACCGTCGGCGTCGACCGTCACCGGCTCGTTGAGCAGGTCGTAGGCGGCGATCGTGGGCTCGTCGGCGTACCGGGCGGCGACGTCCCGCCACATCGCGACGTTGGCCGCCCTGACCTCGGGGTCGGTCCAGACGTCGAAGCTGACCGCGTCGCTGGTGGGGTCCAGCCAGAACCCGCCGATCGGGGTGTGCAGGTCGAGCACCAGCCGCAGACCGTGCTCGCGGGCCCACTCGACGTTGCGGTCCAGCCACTGGAAGAAGGCGTCGGGGTCCTCGGCGTACCAGTCGCCGTCGAAGGCGAAGCGGACGTCGGTGAAGCCCATCTCGGCGACCCGCGCGAGGTCCTCCTCCCCGTGGTGCTCCGAGGTGAGCAGGTCGGCCGCGGAGAGGTCGCGGTGGTAGTCGTTGGAGAAGTTGACGGCCTCCAGCCGCACCGGCTCGCCGTCGAGCACGAGGCGGCTGCCCTCGGCGCGCACGAAGTCCCCGGGCTGGGTGTCGCGCTCGCGCTCGCCGCTGCACGCGGCGGCCAGCAGCATCGGCACCACCATCAGGCGCAACCTGCGCCGGCCGGCGCGACGACGTCCGAGCGTGTCCTGCACGGGGGACCTCCGGGAGACGGCTGAGGGCACGATCGGACAACGGACGTCGTCGCCCGGTCGTGCCCCGGGTCACCCGTCAGGGGCTCGACCTCCACCTGAGGTCGGGCCTCCGCGCGTCAGTCGAGCTGGGGTGCGACCTCGGCGGCCACCAGGTCCAGGTGGTCGAGGTCGGCCAGGTCCAGCACCTGCAGGTAGACCCGCGAGGCCCCGGCCTGCGCGTACCGGCCGAGGGCGTCGACCACCTCGGCCGGGGTGCCCGCGGCCCCGTGCTCGCGGAGCTCGTCGACCTCACGGCCGATCGCGGCGGCCCGCCGGGCCAGCTCGGCCTCGTCCTTGCCGACGCACAGCACGAGCGCGGAGCTGAAGACCATGGACGACGGGTCGCGGCCGGCCTCCTCGCAGGCCTCCCGCACCCCGGCGAACAGCCGGGCGTTGTCCTCGACGGAGGCGAAGGGCACGTTGAACTCCCCGGCGTAGCGGGCCGCCAGCCGCGGGGTGCGGCGCTTCCCGCGGCCGCCGACCAGGACCGGGACGCCGCCGGCCTGCACCGGCTTGGGCAGGGCCGGCGACCCGGCCACCCGGTAGTGCTCGCCCGCGAAGTCGAACGTCTCCCCCGCCGGCGTCCCCCACAGCCCGGTGATGACGGCGAGCTGCTCCTCGTACCGGTCGAAGCGCTCGCCGAGCTCCGGGAACGGGATGCCGTAGGCCCGGTGCTCCTCCTCGTACCAGCCGGCGCCGATGCCGAGCTCCACCCGGCCGCCGCTCATCTGGTCGACCTGGGCCACCGAGATCGCCAGCGGGCCCGGCAGGCGGAAGGTCGCCGCGGTCATCAGCGTGCCCAGCCGGATGCGGCTGGTCTCGCGCGCCAGCCCGGCCAGGGTGACCCAGGCGTCGGTCGGTCCGGGCAGGCCGTCGCCCCCCATCGTGAGGTAGTGGTCGGACCGGAAGAAGGCGTCGAAGCCGGCCTCCTCGGTCCGCCGCGCGACGGCGAGCAGGTCGTCGTAGGTGGCGCCCTGCTGGGGCTCGGTGAAGATGCGTAGCTGCACCCGGCGACGCTATCCACGACGCTCCCGGGCCGCTGTCCGGAGATCCCTCCGGGGTGTGCCCGGAGCGGCGAGCGGGCAGGATGGGCCGCCGAGACGATCAACCCGGAGGTGCATCCCGTGTTCCGCAAGAAGACGCACGGCCAGATCATCGGCGAGGAGCTCCAGGAGGGCTTCAGCCACATCGGCACGGCGGTCGCGGAGGCCGGTCGGGCGGCGGCGGAACAGCTCGCACCGCGCGTCGAGGCCGCCCGCGAGGCGACCGGGCCGGCCCTGGAGGCGGCCAAGGTCGCCGTGGCACCGAAGGTGGCGGCCGCCGTGGCCGTCGCCGCCCCCGCCGTGGCCTCGGCCCGCGACGCCCTGTCCCCGCGGGTGGAGGCCGCCCGGGAGGCGCTCGGCCCGCGCGTGGAGGCCGCCCGCGAGGCGGCCGCGCCCCGTGTCGCGTCGGCCCTCACGGCCGCGCAGTTGGCAGCCAGCAGGGCCGCGTCCGACCTCGGACCGCGGGTGGAGGCGGCCCGCGAGGCGGCGCACAAGGCGCTCGAGCACGACGTCGTCCCCCGGCTGACCGCCGCCCAGGCCGCCACGCTGGCCTACGCCGCGCCGAAGGTGCTCGCCGCCCGTGAGGCGGTCAGCCCCGTGCTCGAGTCCACCCGCGAGTCGATCGCCGCCGGCCTCCACACCGCCCTGGAGGAGCTCGACGTCCGGCGGGAGGAGCTCACCGCCACCACCGCCAAGGCCAAGAAGCAGGCCGCAAAGCGGCGGCGGGCCCTCGAGAAGAAGGCGGCCAGGACGAGCAGGCAGGTCAAGCGGAAGATCGGGGTCGAGCCCGCGCCCCGCCGCTGGCCGTGGCTGCTCGCCGTCCTGGTGGTCGGCGCGGCGGCCTTCGCCGCCCTCCGCCGGCGCAAGGACGACGACCTGTGGACCCCCGCCCCCACCGGCGACGGGCCCGTGCCCAGCTACCGAGAGGACCCCGTGCCCAGTTCACCCAGCAACTCCGGCAAGACCGTCTCCACCGCCCAGGACACCCCTGGCGACGCCTCCCCGGAGGAGTCGGACATGGGGATGCGCGACGCGCAGCTGGTCGAGGGCGACGGTCCGGACCTGCCCACCGCACCCGAGGACACGCGGCCGGAGCCGTACACCTCCGGCGGTAACGCCCCGGACCCGAGCCCGACCGCCGGCCCGCGCGACCAGCAGCCCTGATCGCACCCCTCCACGCCGCCCCCGTCGCCGACGCGACGGGGGCGGCGCGCGTCGGGAGTACCGTGGCCGATCATGAGTGAGACGGTGGCCCCGACCCCCTCCTCGGACTCCCCGATCGCACCCTCCGGTCGCAAGCTGCTGCGCCTGGAGGTCCGCAACAGCCAGGTGCCGATCGAGCGCAAGCCCGAGTGGATCAAGACCCGGCTGAAGACCGGCCCCGAGTACACCGAGCTGAAGTCCCTGGTGCGCCGCGAGGGCCTGCACACCGTCTGCGAAGAGGCCGGCTGTCCCAACATCTACGAGTGCTGGGAAGACCGCGAGGCCACCTTCCTCATCGGCGGCGACCAGTGCACGCGGCGCTGCGACTTCTGCCAGATCGACACCGGCAAGCCCGCGGACTTCGACGCCGACGAGCCGCGCCGGGTGGCCGAGAGCGTCGCGACGATGCAGTTGAAGTACGCCACGGTCACCGGCGTCGCCCGCGACGACCTGCCCGACGGCGGTGCCTGGCTCTACGCCGAGACGGTCCGCCAGATCCACGCCGCCGTCCCGGGGTGCGGGGTCGAGCTGCTCATCCCCGACTTCAACGCCGACCCCAGCCAGCTGGCGGAGGTGTTCTCCTCCCGTCCCGAGGTGCTCGCGCACAACGTCGAGACCGTGCCGCGGATCTTCAAGCGGATCCGTCCCGGCTTCCGCTTCGAGCGGTCGCTGGCGGTGATCACGGCGGCCCGCGAGGCCGGGCTGGTCACCAAGTCCAACCTGATCCTGGGCATGGGCGAGGAGCCGCACGAGGTCGTCGAGACGATGCGGGCCCTGCACGAGGCCGGCTGCGACCTGCTGACCATCACCCAGTACCTGCGCCCCTCCCCGCGGCACCACCCGGTCATCCGGTGGGTCAAGCCCGACGAGTTCGTGGAGTTCCAGCGGACCGCCGAGGAGATCGGTTTCCCCGGCGTGCTCGCCGGGCCGCTGGTGCGCAGCTCCTACCGGGCCGGCCGGCTCTACCAGCAGGCCGTGGCGGCGCGGGGCCTGACCCCCTCCGTCTGAGGGAGTCCGGGCCGGTCCACCGGACCGGCCCGGTCGCGCCCCTATCCTGTGAGCATGGCGCGCAGCAAGTCTCCCGACTCCCCCGCACCGACCGGCAAGGCCGGGCGGGGCCCGACCGCCGCCCGCGGCCGGGGCGGGTCGACGGCCGCGGGGGCGAAGGCCGGCACGAAGCTGGACAAGAACGGGCAGCCGAAGGTCGGCCGGCTCAAGCGAGCCGGCAACCAGGCCCGCATGATCAAGCAGGCCTACTCGCTGACCCGCAAGAACGACCCGAAGCTCCCGTGGATCATGCTCATCGTCTTCGTGGCGGTGGCCGCGGTCGTGGAGCTGCTCGGCATCCTCTTCGGCTCGCCGTTCCTCTTCCTCCCCCTCGCGATTCTGCTCGGTGCGCTGGTCGCGCTCATCGTGTTCGGCCGCCGGGCCCAGGGCTCGGCGTACCGGCAGGTGGAGGGCCAGCCCGGCGCGGCGGCCTGGGTGCTCGAGGGCATGCGGGGCGACTGGCAGGTCTCCTCCGGCGTCGCGGGCACCACGCAGCTGGACGCCGTCCACCGGGTGCTCGGCCGCCCCGGGGTGGTCCTGGTCGGCGAGGGCGCGCCGTCCCGCGTCCGCCCGCTGCTCGCGCAGGAGAAGAAGAAGGTCGCCCGCATCTCCGGCGACGCCCCGATCTACGACATCCTCGTCGGCGACGAGGAGGGGCAGGTGCCGCTGCGCAAGCTCAGCGCCCACGTGATGAAGCTGCCGCGCAACCTCTCCGGCGCCGAGCTCAACGCGCTGCGCAAGCGGCTGGCCGCCCTCGGCGGCGCCCGGATGCCGGTCCCCGGCGGCCCGCTGCCCGGCGGCCGGCAGATGTCGGTGAGCCAGCGCCAGGTCCGCCGCCGCTAGGAGGACCCGACGAGAGCCCCCGTGCCGACCGGCGCGGGGGCTCTCGTGCGTTCCGGCCACGGCGACGGCACCCGGGACGGCACGTGGCCGCGGTGGAGGGAGTGCGGGGCCCGGGCACCGAAGGTCGTCGGGGCGCTCCTTAAAGACCGGCCGACTGAGCAGTTGACGTCGCCGACACGCGCCGGCACGCCGCGCCGCGCGACCCCTGGTGCCCACTCGTGAGCCGCGGCCGGCCGGACGTGCACGACACGGGCAGCGGCTCGACGGCGGCCGGGGACGGCACCCGGTCGCGGTGCGATCGAGGATCGCGGAGTGCTCAGTCGCGGACGACGGCGGTGCCGGTGAGCCGGTCGTGCAGGCCGCGACCGTCGGCGTCCACGACCAGCGCGGGCACCAGCAGCATGAGCAGCGCGGTGCGGACGACGGCCCGCCACGGCGCCAGGCGCGCCCCCGGCCGCGGGTGCGCCAGGCGCAGTCCGAACAGGCGCATGCCGGGCGTCTGGCCGAAGATGACGAGTGTCACCACGGTGACCAGGCCGAAGGACAGCAGGCTCCAGTTGCTCGGCAGGTCCGGCGCGGTGACCAGCCCCGCGACGAGCGCCGAGGCGAGGACGTCGACGACGAACGCGCCGGTGCGGCTGCTGAAGGTCGCCAGCGACCCGGGACCCTCAGCAGGCAGCCCCAGCGACGCCCCGCGGCGACGCTCCTGAGAGGGTGGCTGCACGTTCCCGACCATGACCGCCAGCGTAGGACCCGTCCTGCGACCGGCCCCCGCCACCGGCGCCCGGCGACACGCCCGCGCCGTTGTTACCGCTCTGAAACACCGGAGACACTGCGGGGCAACTCCGCGCTCGTAGTTTTCCGTTCGGCTGTCCGCCCACACCCGGAGGATCGATGTTCACCAGTCCCGACGAGGTCGCCGCCTACATCCGCGACAACGACGTCGAGTACGTCGACGTGCGTTTCTGCGACCTGCCCGGCGTCATGCAGCACTTCACCATCCCGGCGTCGACGTTCGGCGAGGACACCTTCACCGAGGGGCTCGGCTTCGACGGCTCCTCGATCCGCGGGTTCCAGGCGATCAACGAGTCGGACATGCTCCTGCTGCCCGACGCCAACAGCGCCTTCCTCGACCCGTTCCGCGTGCACAAGACGCTGAACGTCAACTTCTTCATCCACGACCCGATCACGCGTGAGGCCTACAGCCGGGACCCGCGCAACGTGGCGAAGAAGGCCGAGGCCTACCTGGCCAGCAGCGGCATCGCCGACACCGCCTACTTCGGGCCGGAGGCGGAGTTCTACATCTTCGACTCGATCCGGCACTCGACCGGCATCAACGAGGGCTACTACCACATCGACTCGATCGAGGGCTCCTGGAACTCCGGCGCCCTGACCGGCGAGAACGGCGGCCCCAACCTCGGCTACAAGACGCGCGCCAAGGGCGGCTACTTCCCGGTCGAGCCCTACGACCACTACAGCGACCTGCGGTCGACGATGATGACCAACCTGACCAACGCCGGCCTCGAGCTCGAGCGCGGTCACCACGAGGTCGGCACCGGCGGCCAGGCCGAGATCAACTACAAGTTCGACACGCTGCTGCGGTCGGCCGACAGCCTGATGCTGTTCAAGTACATCATCAAGAACACCGCCTGGGCGCACGGCAAGACCGCCACCTTCATGCCCAAGCCGCTCTACGGCGACAACGGCTCGGGCATGCACTGCCACCAGAGCCTCTGGAAGGACGGCGAGCCGCTCTTCCACGCCGAGACCGGCTACGCGGGCCTGTCCGACACCGCCCGCCACTACATCGGCGGTCTGCTGGCCCACGCTCCGTCGCTGCTGGCCTTCACCAACCCGACGGTCAACAGCTACCACCGCCTGGTGCCCGGCTACGAGGCCCCGATCAACCTGGTCTACTCGGCCCGCAACCGCTCGGCCTGCTGCCGCATCCCGATCTCCGGTGACAGCCCCAAGGCCAAGCGCATCGAGTTCCGCGTCCCCGACCCGTCGGCCAACCCCTACCTCGCCTTCTCGGCGATGCTCATGGCCGGCCTCGACGGCATCAAGAACAAGATCGAGCCGCCGGCTCCGGTCGACAAGGACCTCTACGAGCTGCCGCCCGAGGAGGCCCTGGGCATCGAGAAGGTGCCGGCCTCGCTGGACGCCGTCCTCGACGCGCTCGAGACCGACCACGAGTACCTGGTCGACGGCGGGGTGTTCACCCCCGACCTGATCGAGACGTGGGTCGAGTACAAGCGGGAGCACGAGATCGACCCGATCCGTCTCCGCCCGCACCCGCACGAGTTCGCGATGTACTACGACATCTGAGTCGGCCTGACCGCGGCCCCCGCCCTCGTCGTGAGGGCGGGGGCCGCGGTGCGTTCCGGACCGGCCGCGCGTGCCCGAGTGGGCAGTTGCGGCCGCCGACACGCGTGGGCACGCCGCCGGGAGCGACCACGACTGCCCACTCGGCCGCAGGGGCCGAGGGGCAGGACGCCGGTGCCGCAGGGGCCGAGGGGCAGGACGCCCGTGCCGTGGTCAGCCCAGGGGCAGGACGCCGGTGTCGCGGACGCCGGCGGACGCCGTCATGTGGTGCCGGCCCAGCGGCAGCATGAGCGGCCGCCCGGAGGTGGGGTCCACGATGACCCGGCTGTCGAGCCCGAACACCGCCCGGACGTTCTCCTCGGTGAGCACCGCCGCCGGGTCGCCCGCCACGTGCAGCCGCCCGTCGGCCAGCGCCACGAGGTGGTCGGCGTAGCGGGCGGCGAGGTTGAGGTCGTGCAGGACCATGACGATCGTCGTCCCGCGGGTGCGGTTGAGGTCGGTCAGCAGGTCGAGGACCTCCACCTGGTGTGCGACGTCGAGGAAGGTGGTCGGCTCGTCCAGCAGCAGCAGGTCGGTCTGCTGGGCGAGGGCCATCGCGATCCACACCCGCTGGCGCTGCCCGCCGGAGAGCTCGTCGACCGACCGGTCGGCCAGCTCGGTGGTCCGGGTCGCCTCCAGCGCCGTGGCCACCGCGGCATCGTCCTCCCGGCTCCACCGGGAGAAGACGCGCTGGTGCGGGTGGCGGCCGCGGCCGACGAGGTCGGCGACCGTGATGCCCTCCGGGGCGATCGGGGACTGCGGCAGCAGGCCCAGCGTGCGGGCCAGCTCCTTGGCGGGCAGGTGGTGCACCGCCCTGCCGTCGAGCAGGACCTGGCCGCCGCGGGGGCTGAGCAGCCGCGACATCGACCGCAGCAGCGTGGACTTGCCGCAGGCGTTGGCACCGACGATCGCGGTGATCCGGCCCGCCGGCACCGTGAGGTCGAGACCGTCGATGACCGTGCGCTCGCCGTAGCCGAGGACCAGCTCCTCGGCCGCCAGCGAGTGGTCCGTCGTCACAGCGAGCCTCCTACGCGGTTGGTGCGCACGATCAGGTAGACGAGGTAGGGCGCGCCGAGCACCCCGGTGACGACGCCGACCGGGAAGCGGGTGCCCAGGGCGAACTGGCCGACCAGGTCGGCGACCAGCACGAGCAGTGCCCCGACCAGGGCGGCGGGCACCAGCAGGGACCCGTTGGGCCCGACGATCCGTGCGGCGATCGGTCCGGCGAGGAACGACACGAAGGCGATCGGCCCGCACGCGGCGGTGGCGAAGGCGATCAGCCCGACCGCCGCGACGATCGCGACCAGGCGGGTGCGCTCGACGCGGACCCCCAGCGCCGAGGCGGTGTCGTCCCCCAGCTGCAGGGCGGAGAGCTCCCGCGTCTGCGTCAGCAGCACCGGACCGAGCACCACCAGGGCGACCACGGCAGGCACCGTCGACTCCCAGGTGCTGCCGTTGAGGCTCCCGGTGAGCCAGCGCACCGCCTCGGCGTGGTCCCACGCCCCGGCCTGGTCCAGGACGTAGGCGATGAAGCTCCTGGACATGGCGGCGACGCCGATGCCGATGAGGATCAACCGGGTGCCGGCGACCCCGTCCGTGAACGCCAGCACGTACACGAGCAGCGCCACCACGAGCGCGGCGACGATCGCGGTGACGGAGACGGCGGCCCCGCTCCAGCCGAGGAAGACGATCGCGAAGGCGGCCGCGGCGCTCGCCCCGGCACTGATGCCGATGACGTCCGGGCTGGCCAGCGGGTTGCGCAGCATCGTCTGGAAGGTGACGCCGGCGAGCCCGAAGCTCAGCCCGGCCACGACGGCGAGGACCGCCCGGGGGAGCCGCAGCCGGCCGACCGTGAAGGTGGCGCCCTGCACGTCCTGGCCCAGGACGACCCGGATCACGTCCCCGGGCGGGTAGAACGTCTGCCCGACCATCAGCGTGACGGCGAAGGCGACGACGGCGAGGACGGTCAGCACCGTGATCACGAGGTGCCGGCGGGAGGCGCGGCGGACCCGGCCGCGGGCGACGGCGTCGACGGCCGCGGCCGGGAGGAGCAGGCCCGCGGTCACAGCTCACGCACCTTCTGCCGGCGGACGACGGCGATGAAGAACGGGGCGCCGACCAGCGCGGTGATGATGCCGACGTCGATCTCGGCCGGGCGGGCCACGATGCGGCCGAGCACGTCGGTGGCGGTCAGCAGGCAGGCGCCGGCCAGCGCCGAGAACGGCAGCAGCCAGCGGTGGTCGACACCGACCAGCAGCCGGCACAGGTGCGGGACGACGAGCCCCACGAAGCCGATCGGGCCGGCGACCGCCGTGGCGGCGCCGCACAGCAGGACCGAGCCGAGGGCCGCGACCCCGCGGGCCACGGCGACGCGCTCCCCGAGGCCGGCCGCGAGCTCGTCGCCCAGGGCCAGGGAGTTGAGGCTGCGCGCCGAGAGCAGGCTGACGGCGAACCCCACCGCCAGGAAGGGCAGCACCGTGGCGATGCTGCCGGAGGTCGCGCCGCCGACCCCGCCGATCTCCCAGGACTGGACGCTCTCGGCGATGTCGCCGCGCGGCAGGGCGACGGCGGTGATGAAGGAGACGAGCGCCGCCGACGTGGCCGCGCCGGCCAGGGCGAGCTTCAGCGGGGTCGGCCCGCCGCGGCCGAGCGAGCCGACGGCGTAGACGAACACCGCCGCGAGCGCGGCGCCGGCGATCGCCGTCCAGATGATGCTGGTCGACGAGAACAACCCGAACCAGGCGAGGCCCACGACCACGGCGAGCGAGGCGCCCATGTTGATGCCGAGGACGCCCGGGTCGGCCAGCGGGTTGCGGGTGACGCCCTGCATGACGGCGCCGGAGAGCCCGAGCGCCGCGCCGACGAGGACCGCCAGCAGCGTGCGCGGGATGCGCTTGGTGACCGCGGCCTGGCCGATGTTGTCGGAGGACCCGCCGACGGCGGCCACGATGTCGGACCAGCCGACGTCCCGGGACCCGATCGTGACCGAGGCGGCCATCAGCAGGGCGAGGACCGCGACGACGGCCAGCAGCCAGAGGAACCGGACCGACCCCGGACGCCGCACGACGGCGGCGTCCGGGGCCGGAGCGGGGCGGAGCGTCGTCACGGGGCCTTGTCGGCTGCCTCGGCGAGCATCGTGACGTAGTCCTCGAGCACCCAGGAGATCGCCAGGGGGGTCGGGTTCGCCGCGGTGCCCAGCGGGGTGTCGGGCAGCAGGACGATCGCCCCGCTCTCCACCGCGGGGATCTGCGAGAGCAGCGGGTCGGCGTTCAGGGCGTCGACGAGGGCCTGGTCGCCGTAGGTGACGATGATGTCGACGTCGTCGAAGGCGTCGACCTGCTCGGCGCTGACCGTCCCGGAGAACTGCTCGCTGTCGGTGGACGCCGCCGTGACGCTCGACGGCGTCGACAGCCCGAGGTCCTCGAAGAAGGCGCTGCGCGTGTCGAACGGCGTGTAGAAGCTGACCTCGCTGAGGTCGGTCGTGTCGACGTGCGTCAAGAACATCGTCGACCTGCCCTCGAGCTGCGGGTGCCGGCCGACCGTGTCGGCGATCTCCTGCTCGATGTCCGCGACGAGCTGCTCGCCCTCCTCGGCCATGCCCATGCCCGCGGCGTTGACCTCGATGACCTCCCGCCACGGCGTCGCCCACGGGGCCTCGGGGAAGGCCACGACCGGGGCGATCTCGCTGAGGGTGTCGTAGTCCTCCTGGGTCAGCCCCGAGTAGGCGGCGAGGATGACGTCGGGGTCGGTGTCGGCGACGGCCTCGAAGTCGATGCCGTCGGTCTCGTCGAACAGCACCGGCGTCTCGGCGTCGAGCTCCTCGAGGCGCTCGGAGACCCAGGGCAGCAGGCCGTCGCCGTCGTCGTCCCCGAAGTTGGCCGCGGCCATGCCGACCGGGACGACACCGAGGGCCAGCGGCACCTCGTGGTTGGCCCAGTTGACCGTCGCGACGCGCTCGGGCTGCGACTCGATCGTCGTCGTCCCGAAGGCGTGCTCGATCGTCACGGGCGAGAAGTCGCCAGTGCCCGTGGCCTCCTCGCCGGACGATGCCGCCGACGACGAGCAGGCGGCCAGGCCGCCGGCCAGCAGGGTGGCTGTGGTCAGCGCGAGGAGGCGCGGTGCGGAGCGCATGGTGTCCTTCCAGGTCTGAGCAGCGCCGGAAGGGGCAGCGCCGCCGTGGTCCTGCTGTCGGCGACGGTGCACGGGACACCAGACCGATGGCGAGATGAGGTTTGCCTAACCGAACTTAGGGTGTCCTTGCCGCGCGTGACAACCACGAGGAGGTGACGACCCGGGCGGACCGGCGGCGGCCCATGGCGTGACCCGCGGGGCGGTCCGCGACAGACTGCCCTCCCGGGTGCCGCCACCCCGACCCCACCGGAAGGGACCAGCCATGACCAGCACCGACGTTCCCCGCGCCCGACAGCACTCCGTGGGCGACCTGCTGCACCGGACGACGCAGCGGTACCCCGGCAAGCTCGCGGTCGTCGCCGGGGAGCTGCGGGTGGACTACGCCGGGTTCGACGCCGCGGTGAACCGCGCGGCGCACGCGCTCGCCGACCGCGGCCTCGCCAAGGGCGACCGGCTGGCCCTGCTCAGCCACAACTGCTGGCAGTACGCGGTGCTGGCCTTCGCCACCGCCAAGCTCGGCGTCGTGCTCGTGCCGGTGAACTTCATGCTCGGCCCGGAGGAGATCGCCTACATCCTGCGGCACTCCGGCGCGAGCGGGCTGGTCACCGAGGACGCGCTGGCCGAGACGGCGGACAAGGCGCTGGCCGCGGCCGGCACGCAGGGCGGCGTCCGGGGCTGGATCGGCCTGTCGGGTACCGCGCCGGCGGCCGGCTGGGAGGACGTCGACGCGTGGTGGCGCAGCGGCGACGACAGCCCGCCCGAGGTGGCGGTCGCCGACGACGACCCGCTGCGGCTGATGTACACCTCCGGCACCGAGTCCCGGCCCAAGGGCGTGGTGCTCTCGTCGCGCTCGCTGATCAGCCAGTACGTCAGCTGCGCCATCGACGGCGGCATGAGCGCCGACGACGTCGAGGTGCACGCGCTGCCGATGTACCACTGCGCCCAGCTGGACTGCTTCTTCTCCGTCGACGTCTACCTCGGCGCCACCAGCGTCATCCTCCCCGGCCCCGACCCGGCGGCCCTGCTGGCGACCATCGCCCGGGAGCGGGTCACCAAGCTGTTCTGCCCGCCGACGGTGTGGATCTCCCTGCTGCGCCACCCCGACTTCGACTCCACCGACCTGTCCAGCCTGCGCAAGGGCTACTACGGCGCCTCCCCCATGCCGGTCGAGGTGCTGCGCGAGCTGCAGCGCCGACTGCCCGACGTGGCCCTGTGGAACTTCTACGGCCAGACCGAGATGAGCCCGCTGGCGACGATCCTGCGACCGCACGAGCAGCTGGAGCGCGCCGGATCGGCCGGCCGCGCCGCCCTCAACGTCGAGACCCGCCTCGTCGACGACTCCGGCAACCCGGTGCCGCCGGGCGAGGTCGGCGAGATCGTGCACCGCAGCCCGCACGCCGCACTGGGCTACCACAACGACCCGGAGAAGACCGCCGAGGCCTTCGCCGGCGGCTGGTTCCACTCCGGCGACCTCGGCGTCCTCACCGAGGACGGCTACCTGTCCGTCGTCGACCGCAAGAAGGACATGATCAAGACCGGCGGCGAGAACGTGGCCAGCCGCGAGATCGAGGAGGCCGTCTACGAGCTGGACGGCGTCGCCGAGGTCGCCGTCTTCGGGATCAGCCACCCGTACTGGGTCGAGGCCGTGACCGCCGTCGTCGTCCCGAAGCCCGGCGCGACCCTCACCGCCGACGACGTCCACGCCCACACCCGCGGGCGGCTGGCCGGCTACAAGCGCCCCAAGTACGTCGTCGTCGCCGACGCCCTGCCGAAGAACCCCAGCGGCAAGATCCTCAAGCGCGAGCTCCGCCAGCAGCACGCCGGCCTCGCGCAGGAGGAGCCCTCGGGCCCGGCCTGACCTCAGTCGAGGGGCGTGCGGCCCGGCTGCTCGCCGACCGGACGGGAGGTCTCAGGCCGACACGCTGCGGCAGACGGCCACCAGGTCGTCGCGGTGCGCGTCCAGCCAGGCCAGCCGGCTGTCCTCCAGGCGGATCTTGGCGTGGTCGTTGGCCGACAGCGGCTCCCCCGCGCCGACGCGGACGCGGCGTCCCAGGCCGCGCTTGAGCCGCTTGCCCTCCAACAGCAGCGGTACCGCCTCGGCCTCGGCGGGGGTGAGGCGTACCTGCTGTCCATAGCTGGTGAGCAGCGCCGCGACCCGGCTCAGGTCGAGGGCCACCTTGTGGTCGTGGTCCCCGAGCCGGGTGTACACCTTGCCGGCGTCGTGGACCGCCACGGCCAGGTCGAGCGCCCGGACGTCGGGGTGGGCGCTGTCGAAGTCCAGGACGCCCACCACCTGGTCCCCGGCGAAGACGAGGCTGCCGCGCCGCGCTCCGCCGTGCACGACCACCCGCGGCAGCTCCGGCAGCAGGGCGGTCAGCCGCCGGACCACCCGCTCGGCCCGGGCCCGCAGGCCCGCGTCCAGCCCCGGCTCGTCCAGCCGCCGGCGCAGCTCGGCGAGCACCGGCGGGTCGTCCACCTCCGCCGGGAGGTCGGCGACGATCCCGTGGTACCGCCCGACGGTCCGCCCGAGCGCCCGGAGGTGCGCCGGCGAGGTGTCGTCGAACGGCGTCCCCTCCACGCCCCTGGTCGTGATCCACAACCGCCCGGCGAGCTCGACGTGATCGAGGCCGGTGCGGGTGGGGACCACCTCGGGCGCGGGGAACCCCCTGTGCCGGAGCAGTCGCATCAGGCCCAGCTGCCCGGTCAGCTCGTCCCGGGACTTGGACCGGTAGGAGCGCCGGAGGTAGTGGACGCCGTCCCTGGCGACGACACGCAGGTGCTCGTTCTTGCCACCGGGGACGGGGCTGACCGTCCTCCAGCCACCCAGCGGCCAGAGGTCGGCGAGCTCCGCCAGCGGCAGGGCCTGACCGGCGCGGTCGAGCACCGGGTCGGTCAGCAGCGTCATGCCCCCGCCCGTCCCTCCACGACGCGGTCGAACTCGTCGCGGTAGAGCAGGAACTCGGCGTTCCCGCCGTCTCGCCAGTCGGCCTCACCGGTCTTGATCTTCCGGTCGAGGCTGTGCAGCACGTAGCGCGCCCAGTGGAAGCGCAGGTTCACCAGCGCGTCGTCGCCGCCCGCCGCGCGGTAGGCGTCGAGGAACGCCGCGCACGGCTCGTCGGCCCCGCCGACGTCGCCGGTGGCCGAGTGCACGCCCAGCCGCAGCCGGTGCAGGAACTCCGCCACGTCGCGGGCCGGGTCGGCCGGGGCGCTCCGGTCCAGGTCGATGACGGTCACGACGTCGTCGGTGAGGAAGACGTGGATCGGCCGGTACTGCCCGTGGCTCTGCGCCAGCACGCCGTCCACGGTGTCGCGGGTCAGCGCGTCGAGCCGTTCCAGCATGTCGAGGGCGACGTCGACGTAGCCGGGATGGTCGGCGGCGACCTTGGCCAGGCGCTTGGCGAGGCTGGTGAGCTCGCCCGTGACCAGGAGCGACTGCGGCGCACCCAGCCGCACGTCCGAGCCGTGCAGGTGCGCCAGCCAGGCCCCGGCGCGGGCGCAGGCCTCCGCGAGCGCCGGCCCGTCCGAGCCCAGGAGCTCCGACAGCGGCCGTCCGGGCGCCCCCCGGCACAGCAGGACCTTCTCCCCCTCGTACCAGGCCAGCGGCTCGACGGCCTGGAACGGCGAGCCGGCCCCCAGCCCGGCCGCGCGCAGGGCCTGCAGCTTGGCGTGCACGGCCGGGCCGTCGTCGAAGGGGAACAGCTTGGCGAACACCGGCGCGCCGCCGTCCAGCTCGACCTGCACGGTCGCGGCGCCGCTGCCGTCGAGCTGGATGACCTTCGTCGTCCACGTGCCGCCGGTGGCCGGAGCACCCAGGTACGGGCGGACGTACCGGTCGAGGAACTCCGGGGTACAGACCCACTCGGCCCGACCGACCTGGTGCTCCTTCACCCGCCGGCTCTGCGTGCGGCTCTCGGTGCGGTTCATGCGGCGTCCTCGGTCAGGGGGAAGGGGTTGTCGGCGAGCCAGCGCACCCGGGCGCACTCGCGCTCCAGGACCTGCGCGAACTTGACGGCGTCCTTGGCCTGCTGGGCGACCATCGCCTGCTTGGTCAGCAGGTTGTCGCACTTCTTGACGATCTTGACCAGCCGCTGGGCCCGGAAGACCTCCGGCATGGCGGTCAGGTCGGCATCCGCCAGGGGGGCCTGGCCGCGGTAGTGGGACAGGAACAGCCGGCACCGGTCCGGGTCGATGCCGACGCCGGAGCGGCGGATCGGACCCGCGCGGCAGAAGGCCTTGAGCGCGTACGCCAGGTCCAGGCCCAGCAGGTCCAGGCCGGCGCGGTCGAAGTCCAGCACCGCGGTGAGCCCGTCGTCGTCGAGCAGCACCGCGGACTGGCCGAAGGAACCGTGCGCCACCAGAGACGTCAGCTCCTCCTGCCGCTCCCCCAGCTCGACGTTCAGCAGCTCCATCTGCTCGGCCATGAACCGGGCGTCCTCCCGCAGGGCCGCACCGGCCTCGGGCGCGAGCAGTGGCGCGACCACCTCCACGGCGGCGTACAGGTTCTCCTGCCCCTGCTGCCCGAGCGAGGCCAGCGCGGAGGAGCGCTCTCGTTCCGAGAAGGTCAGCTCGGACACGATGGCGTGGTAGCGACCCAGACCACGTGCCACCGCCACCAGGTGGGCGGGGTCGGCGGGGTCGTAGCCGCGGCCGGGCATCAGCCGCATGACCATGTGCAGCACGCCGTCGACCTGCACCAGGATCGCGCCGTCCCGGGTGCGGACCACCGGCGGCGCGGGGTAGCCGTGGCCCCGCAGGTGGTCGATGAGCGCGCACTCGAACTCCGCTCCCGCCACGGTCTTCAGGTTGTGGGAGCGGCGCAGCACGACCTCACCGGCGTCGGTGCTGACGAACCAGCTGATGTTCGAGGCGCCCTTGTCGGTGCGCCGCCACGAGCGCCAGCGACCCAGGTCGTAGACGTCCTGGAGCACGGCGACCAGGGCGCGCTCGTCCACCTCCTCCACCGGCAGCCGTCCCCCCTGCCGCGGCACGGAGCTGCGCAGCAGCAGCCGGTCGTCCGGGGCGGGCGCCGGCTCGGTGACGTCGGAGATCGCGGCGAGGACCTGGTCGACGGACCCGGTGGTGACCACCGCCGGGGGCGGGTCGGTGCTGGCCTGTGTCATCGGAGCTCTCCTCAGGTGGGTGGAGTGCTGGACTGTCCGGCGAGGGCTTCGGCGGCGTGGCGCCCGTAGCGGGCCGCGCTGCCGTTCAGGGCGGGCCGGGACGGGAGGAGTCCCTGCAGCCGACACATCTCGCTGTAGAGGCCGCCCGCGGCGATCAGCCGGGCGTGCGTGCCCCGTTCGACGACCCGGCCGGCGTCCAGGACGACGATCTCGTCCGCGGGCATCGCCGCGGCCATCCGGTGGGTGATGACCACCGTCGTCCGGCCGGCGCCGACCCGTCGCAGCGCGCACAGGACGGCGTGCTCGGACCGGGCGTCCAGACCGGTCGTCGGCTCGTCGAGCACCAGCACGGGGCAGTCCTGCAGGACGGCGCGGGCCAGCGCCAGCCGCTGCCGCTGCCCGCCGGAGAGGGTCGCCCCCCGCTCGGCCAGCACGGTGTCGTAGCCGTGCGGCAGCGCCTGCACGAAGTCGTGGGCCTGAGCCACCCGGGCGGCGTGCTCGACCTCGTCCGCGGAGGCGCCCGGACGCGCGTAGGCGATGTTCTCCCGTACCGAGGACCGGAACAGCATCGCCTCCTGCGGGACCAGCCCGACCTGCGCGTGCAGGCTGTCGCCGGTCAGGTCGCGCAGGTCCACGCCGTCCAGCAGGACCCGGCCGTCCGTGGGGTCCTGCAGCCGGCAGAGCAGGGCGGCGATCGTCGACTTCCCGGCCCCCGTGGGCCCGACGACGGCGACGGTGCGGCCCACGGGCACGGTCAGGTCGACGTCGTGCAGCACCGGGCGGTCCGGGCTGTAGGCGAAGCCCACCCCGTCCAGCCGGAGGCTCTCCCGCGGCGGCTCGGCCAGACGGGCCCCGGGCCGGTCCACCACCGCCGGGCGGCGGTTCAGGGTGTCGGCGATCCGGGCCGCGCGCACACCGGCCCGCGTCAGCTGCGCCGGCAGCTTCGACAGCGCCCGGGTGGGCCCGAAGAAGTCCCGCAGGTAGGAGGTGAAGATGACCAGCTCGCCGGGCGTCAGGGCGCCGGCCAGGACGCGCTGGGCGCCCAGCCACACGAGCCCGGCGACGGCCACGGCCACCACCGCGTCGACCGCTGCCCCGAAGGCCGCGCTCGTCCGCGCCGTCCGCAGCACCGCGGCGACCGAGGCGTCGGAGTGGCCGCGGAACCGCCGCGTCTCGTGCTCCTCCCGGCCGGTGGCCTTGACCAGCTTGACCGCCACCAGCGTCTCCTGGGCCACCGCGGCGAGGTCGCCCTCGACCTCGCGCGCCCCCTCCTCCACCGCGCGGATGCGGGCGCGGAAGCGGGTGACGGTCATCAGCAGCAGCGGGAGCACCAGCAGCAGGGCCAGGCTGAGCTGCCAGTCCAGGACCAGCAGCACCCCCGCCATGCCGGCCAGGGTGAGCACGTTGGTCGTGGCGTCGACGAGGGTCCCGGTCATCAGCCCGCGGACCTTGTCGACATCGCCGGTCAGGCGGGTGGTGAGCTCACCGGTCGGCGTCCGCTCGTGGTAGCTGAGCGGCAACCGCTGCAGGTGCTCGTACAGGCGCGTCCGGATGGCGCCGGCCACGCGCTCGCCGACGAACGTCAGGGTGTAGGTGCGGGCGGCACCCACCAGGGAGTCGAGCACGGTCAGGCCGGCCAGCGCCACGACGACGGCGACGAGGACGCCTCCGACGTCCGGGCGGACCGGCCCCCCGCCGGGCAGCAGCACCTCGTCGAAGAGGTACTTCAGGGGCCACGGCTTGAGCAGCCCCACCCCCGTCCCGGCGACGGCGAGCACCCCGGCCAGCACGCACCAGTGCCACTGCGGCCGCAGGAAGGGCCCGAAGGTCCGCAGGATCACGCGCGCGGGCATCACCGGAACCGGCGAGGCGCCGACCGCGGCGTGCGTGCCGACCTCGCCGGCCGCGGCCCCCGGCTGCGTCACCGGAGCCCCCCGACGGCTCCGTCCACCGCCGCCGCCCAGGCGGTGAGCCAGTCCGGCACGAAGGCGGTGTCCCGCACCGGGCGGACCACGAGCCGGTAGAAGAGGACCTCGGCGAAGGTGCGGGCCACGTACGCCGGGGCCGCGCGGACGGCGTCGGGGGCGCCGCCGTTGCCGGTGTACCCGCGTACGAACGCCGCCACCCAGCTCCGGGCGCACCCGAGGTCCCCGTGCCGTGCCGCGGCCATGGTCAAGGTCTGGCCGATGAAGTGGCCCAGGTCGCGGGCGGCCGGCGCCCGGGCGGCCCGGTCGAAGTCGATGACCACGATGCGCGAGCGGTCGAGGTGGATGTTCTTGGGCTGGAAGTCGCCGTGGGTCACCACCCCCGCGGCGCCGCCGGCGGCCAGCCCGGCGAGGGTGCCCCGGGTGAGCTCGGCCAGCCGGGGAGCCGCACCGGGCAGGACCTCGGCCAGCGCCGCGGCGTACTCGGCGAGCTTGTGCCGCTCGAAGTCCACCGCCAGCTCCGGCAGCGGCACCCCGCGGACGGCGTGCAGGCGGGCGAGCCAGCGCCCGGTGCGCTCCGCGTGGGGTGCCGCCTCCCCCGGGTTCCCTCCCAGCAGGTCGTGCAGCGTCGTCGCCGGCGCCTCCTCCTGCGCCAGCAGCTGCCGGGCGGGGTCGTAGCCGTAGGCCGCGGGCACCTGCAGGTCCGGCGCGTCGAGCCCGGCCCGCCGCAGGCCGTCCAGCAGCTCCCGCGCCTGCGCCCCGCCCCCCTTGCGGTAGCCCTTGCCGATGACCCCCAGCGGGGCCGAGGGGCCGGCGCCGGAGTCCAGGGTCACCGTCCACCGGACCACCGGCCGGCTGCGGGAGGCGTGCACGACCGAGCGGGCCAGGACCTCCACCCGCCCGGGCGGGAGCGCGTCCAGCGGCGGTGGCCGGAGCAGCAGGGACTCGGCCGCGGCCAGCCGCTCGGCCCGCCGGCCGTCGGCGGATGCCGCCTGCGCGGTCCCGGAGCTCATGCGAGGACCGCCATCGGCACCGCCGTCGGAGCCAGCCGTTCGCCAGCCGCCGCGACAGCCGTCGCCGCGGTGGCCTCGTCGACGTCCCCGGTGCCCACCACGAGGTGGAACGAGTCCGTCGCGGCCTGCACGCGGACGAGCACCCCGTGCCCCGGGTGCGGTCCGGGCGGCTCGCCGAAGCAGGTGCTCTCGTCGGGCGCCAGGGCGACCCAGGCCCCGACGCGCCCGGTGCGGGCCCCGCGCCAGCAGGCACCGCCCTGCCGATGCACCGCTCCCGCGCCGAAGCGCAGCAACGAGTAGTAGTCCGGGGACAGGCAGGTGTCGACGACGGCGCCGGTCATGGTCGGGGGGAGGTCGTAGCGCACCAGCAGCACGGCGGCGTCCTCGTCGAGCAGGATCTGCTTGCGCAGCCCGGCGGAGGGGCTGGCGTCCTCGACGTCGACCAGGTCCACCCGCACCGCGTCGTCCTCCAGGTGGACCGTCGCCGCGAAGCGGTCGTGCACGGCACCGCCGTCGGCGAGCGCGCCGGGGTGGTTGGCCGGGGCGTCCATGTACCGGTTGAGGTCCTCCTGGCGGTTCCAGTCGTCGGTCGGGTTGCCGACCACCAGCACCCCGCCGTCCCGGTCGCGGCAGGCCAGGTACACCAGCCGGCCGCCGTGCTCGGGCGCGAGCACGGCGAACAGGCGCCGGTTGTGCACGACCAGCTCGTCGGTCCCGTCCTCGTCGACGTCGACCAGAGCGGCGCCGACGGGACGCAGGGGCTGCCCGAGCCACCGGGCCGCGGCGGCCAGCACGGTGGCGGCACGGGCGTGGCTGGCGACCGCCTTGGCCCAGGCGGCCGGGGGGCGGCCCGGGTGATCGGTGTCGTGCCAGGCCGTCTCGTATCCCGAGGCCAGCAGGTGCTTCCAGGCCAGGGCGGTCAGCCTCGGCTCGGCGCCGACGGCCTCCGCCCGGGCCACCGCCTGCCGGGCCCGGGCGAGGTGGTCCCGGAAGGGCCGCCACGCCTCGTCCTCGGACCAGCCGCGGTAGTCCTCACCCGCGTGCCAGTCGTGCGCCAACTCCACGAAGGTGCCGCGCTGCAGGACGCGGGTACCCGGATCCCGGCGGCGCTCGCGCAACCACGTCGGCAGTGAGACCGGTGCCAGGTTCGGCTGGGCGGTGAGCCAGCGGAGGAACGCCTCGTAGCGACCCAGGGCGCTGGGGTGCCACGGGCCCACCCCGGCGCTCTTCTCCATGTCGTCGGCGTAGACGAGCACGGTGTCGTCACCTGGGGCCGTGGGCAGCTCGGCCACCCGGGCCAGGCTGCGCCAGTGGCTGCGGTCCTCCGGCGGCAGCCAGTAGCGCAGCCGGGTCGACATGGGCACGACCTGCAGGCCGTTGCCGCCGGCGATCGTGTACGGGCGCAGGGCGTCGGCCGGCGGCGGGCCGGCCGGGTCGGCGCCGTCGAAGTCGGCGCGGTCGTCCACGCCGCCCTCGCCGTGGACGGGGTAGAGCAGGCGGTCGTCGAGCAGGACGTACCGGTACCCGCCGTTGGGCAGCGACGGGTCGGTGAGCACCCCGGCGAGCCGGTCGGTGTCCCACACGCGCTCGGGCACCCAGCAGATCTCCAGCTCCTCCGGCCGGCAGCCCAGGTGACGCTCGTACAGCCAGAACAGCTCCTCGAGCTGGCGCCGGTTGTACTCCGGGTCGAACGCCGTGAGGACGTTCTCCGCGTAGGTCCCGCCGACCAGCGAGAGCAGCCCGGCGCGGCGGAGTCGCCGCACGTCGTCGAGGAGCCCGGGGCCGGACCAGGCGGCCGCCTCCACCAGGGTCCCGGACAGGTGCAGGTTGACCGGGATGCGGTAGCGCTCGTGGAGCCGGAGCAGCGCGGAGTACCCGGCCACGAGCGCGCCGAGCCCCTCCCGGTCCGGGTAGCCGTCGGTGACCAGGAACTGGTTGGCGTGGTGCACCAGCGCCAGCGGCAGGGGCGCCGGGCGCCGCCGCGCCCGGCGCGGGTGGGCGGCGGGGGCCTCGGTGCGCTGCGGGGCCTCCGGGGTCCGGCGCGCACGGACCGCCTCCTCGTACACGCCGGCGTACTCCCGCGCAGGGGTGCGCCAGGAGAAGTCCGCCGCCATCGCGCGTCGCTGCAGGCGGTGCCACGCCTCCGGCCGCCGGTAGACCGCCAGCGCGGTGTCCACCGCCGCGAGCATCGAGGCGACCCGGCGCTGGACGAACACGAAGCCGAGCCCGGTGTCGGGGTCGTCGGCGTAGTCGCGCACCGTGTCGGCCAGCCCGCCGGTCCGCCGGACGACGGGGATGGTCCCGTAGCGCAGCGCGATCAACGGGGTGAGCCCACACGGCTCGAAGACCGACGGGGCGAGGAACAGGTCCGCGCCGGCGTACACCCTGCGGGCCATCGACTCCCGCGCCGTGGGCAGGTAGGCGACGCTGCCCCGCAGCCGCCGGGTGGCGGCGAAGAGGTCCCGCCGGTATCGCTCCGTCCCCTCCCCCATCACGACCAGCTGGCCGCCCCGGGCCACGATCTGGTCCACCGCCGAGGTCAGCAGGCCGACGCCCTTCTGCGACACCAGGCGGGCGACCATGCCGAACAGCGGACGGTCCGGCACCGGCTCGAGACCGCTGACCTGCTGCAGGACCGCCTTGTTGGCGCGCTTGCCGGCGACGAAGGAGCCGTCGTAGCGGGTGTCGATCCACGGGTCCCGGCGCGGGTCGAACTCGTCGTAGTCGACCCCGTTGAGGATCCCCCGCGCATGGCTTCCCCTGGCCCGCAGCAACTCGTCCACCCCGGCGCCCTGCGCGGGGGTGAGGATCTCCTGCATGTACCGCGGGCTCACGGTCGTGACGCGGTCGGCGAAGGTGATGCCCCGCTCCAGCAGCGAGCCTGCCGCCGGGAGCCCGATGAGCTGGTCGGTGGCCGCTCCGACCCGGCCCTGGTAGGCGATGTTGTGGATGGTGAACACGACCGCGGTCCGGTCCAGGGCGCGCCGGTGGACCCCCTGCCGGGCCTCCTGGGCGACCAGCCCGCTGTGCCAGTCGTTGAGGTGGACGACGTCGGGCCGCCACGGTCCCTGCGCGGCCAGAGCCGTGACCGCCTTCGAGAACAGGACGAAGGGCAGCACGTCCTCGTCCTGGTAGCCGTACGGGGCCTCCCGGTCGAACCACTCCGTGACGCCGACGGTGAGGACCTCCACCCCGCCCACCCCCGCCAGCCGGCGGACGACGACCCGCTCGTCGACCTGGCCGAACGGGACGTCGAGCGTCGCCACCGGTGTGCCGCCGAGCCCCCGGTACCCCGGGATGACCAGCCGCACGTCGAGGCCCAGCTCCGCCAGGGCCTTCGGCAGCGCGCCACTGACGTCGGCCAGCCCGCCGACCTTCGCGAAGGGATAGGCCTCGGCACTGGCGAACAGCACCCGCAGCGGCCGTCCGGAGGCCGGGACCTGTACCACGAACTCGTCACCTCGCCAGGGGGGAGAGCGGCGATGGGCATGCGGCGACGGACGCGTGAGCCCGCGCCGATGCACCTGGGATGTGGGCGCGACAGGGAGACGTCGGGACCAAGGTGTCCACGCCCCCGCGGGGCGCCTGGATCCCACCTGCCGGTACTGCGAACTCCACCTGAACACGAGGTGGAATCCGGGTAACGAGACGGTAGCGATCCGAACCCGGCAGTTCCAGTCCCGAGATGAACGAATTCTCAGAGTCCCGCGTGTCGCGTCCCGCCGCCCCCCTGCACAGGGGGCTCCCGGCGTCTTGAGCCGACGGCAGAGGACACCCACACTGGCACCGGTCCGGAGGTGGCGTCGTGCGGGTGCTCGTGGTCGAGGACCAGCTGAAGATGCAGGCCCTGCTCCGCGAGGGCCTACAGGAGGCGGGCTTCGACGTGCACGGCGCCGGGGACGGGCCGGCGGCCGTGGAGGAGACCGGCCGGCACGCCTACGACGCCGTCGTGCTCGACGTCATGCTCCCCGGCTTCGACGGGTTCGAGGTCTTGCGCCGACTGCGGGACGCCGAGGTGTGGACCCCGGTCCTCATCCTCACGGCCCGGGACTCCGTCGCCGACCGCGTGCGCGGACTGGACGCCGGCGCCGACGACTACCTGGTCAAGCCCTTCGCCCTCAGCGAGCTGGTCAGCCGCGTGCGGGCACTGGTCCGCCGCGGCTCGGCGCTGCGCCCGGCGGTCCTGCGCTGCGGTCCCCTGGAGCTCGAGCCGGTGGCCCGGTCGGCGACGGTGGAGGGCGTCCGCGTGGAACTGTCCCCGCGCGAGTTCTCGCTGCTGTGGCTGCTGCTGCAGCGGCGGGGGCGCGTGCTCAGCCGCACCGAGGTCCTCGAGGAGGTGTGGGACGGGTCCCCCGACGTCGGGTCCAACGTGGTCGACGTCTACGTGAAGAACCTCCGCGACAAGATCGACCGCCGGTTCGGGGTGGAGCTGATCCACACCGTCCGGGGCGTCGGCTACCGCCTGGGGCCACCGCGGTGACCCCCGGCGAGGCCGGCCCGCTCCGCCCGCTGCCGATCAGCGTGCGGCTCGGTGCCACGTACGGGAGCGTGTTCCTGCTCGTCCTGGCCGGGTTCGCCGCCATGGCCTACGTCGGACTCGGCGAGATGCTGCGCGGCGACGTCGACCGTGGCCTGGTCGCCGCAGCCGACATCCTCGACGACCGCGGGTCCGCTGCCGTCGACGCCGACGACATCGACGAGGACCGCCTCGGTGGGGTGGAGTCCGTGCGCTTCGAGAGCCAGGTGGTCACCGCCGGCGGACGGCTGGTCGACGGCTCGGGAGTGGAGATGCGGGAGCAACCGCTGATCACCGGCGCGCAGGCGAGCGCGGTGCTGACCGAGGGGCCGACGTTCTCCGACGTCTTCGCCGACGGTCAGGACCAGCGGGCCCTCGCGGTGCCGCTGGAGCAGGACCCCGACCGGGTCCTGGTCGTGGTGGCGACCCTGGAGTCCGTCTCCGACGCCCAGGCGGGCCTGCTGCGGATGACGCTCACCCTGGCCCCCGTGGCGGCACTCCTGGCGGGCGTCGCGGGCTGGCTGGTCGCGCGGCGGGGCCTGCACCCCGTCGCCCGGATGACCGCAGACGCCGCCGCTCTGGGCGCCAGCGACCCGTTCCCCCGGCTCGCCGTACCGGCCACGCGCGACGAGGTCTTCCTGCTGGGCACGACGCTCAACGGACTGCTCGACCGGATAGCCGACGCCCGCCTGCGGGAGCGGGAGTTCACCGCGGACGCCAGTCACGAGTTGCGCACGCCGCTGGCGATCCTCCGTGCCGAACTGGAACTCGCCCGCCAGCACGCCGGCCCCGGCCGGCTCGCCGGAGCCCTGGACAGTGCGCTGGAGGAGACCGACCGCCTCGGCCACCTCGTCGACGACCTCCTCCTGCTGGCGCGGGCCGACGCCGGACACGTCACCCCCGGCACGCTCGTCGACGTGGCCGAGGTGGCCGCCGGCCTGCTGCCGGGTTTCCGCGCCCTCGCCGGGCGGCGCGACATCACCGTGACCGGCTCCGGCGACTCCGTGGTGCGCGCCGACCGGCGCGCCCTGACCCGCGCCCTGGCCAACCTGCTGGACAACGCCGTCCGCCACGCCCCCGACGGCGGGCACGTCGATCTGGCGATCACCGCGGATCCGGACGGAACCGCGATCACCGTGACCGACGACGGCCCCGGCGTCCCGCCCGAGGAGCGGCAGCGGCTGACGCAGCGCTTCGCCCAGCTCGACCGCACCCGGGCCGGAGGCGGTGGCGCGGGCCTGGGCCTGGCCATCGTGGCCTCCGTGGCCGCGGCCCACGGCGGGCGCGTCGACATCACGGAGGCGCCGTCCGGGCAGGGGCTCTCCGTGACCCTCCACCTCCCCGTCACGTCCCCGGACGCCGTTCCTGTCGAGAGCTGATGGCGGTCAGCCGAGCAGCGGGCCCAGGCGCTCGGCGAACCCGACCGGTCGGCCTCGGCCCACTGCGCGAGCGAGTGACGCCGTCTGCGCGGCGGGTCTTCCGTGGCGCCGGTGACGGCCCCATGATCGGCGGGGTGCGCGCTGAGGTCACCGTCGTCGGGCGGCTGGCCGCCGTGCTCGCGCTCGCCTCGGCCGGGGTGCACGCCACCGCGCTGGACACCGGCTCGCTGACCTCCCTGGCCCTGGCCGGGATGGGGCTGGCCTGCCTGCCGTGCGCCTGGCACCTGTGGCGGGCGCCGGCGCCCCGGGTGTGGGGCACCACCGTCGCGCTGGACCTCGGCATGCTCGCCGTCCACGCGCCGGTCGCCGCGGGTGGCGGGCACGTCCACGACCGGCCGGGGACGCCGGGAGCCGGTGTCGCCCTCGTCGTCGCGTCGCTGCTGCTCGGCCTCGCCGTCCTCGGCGTCCTCGCCGTCCGCATGGCGACCGCGCGCCTCCCCCGGACCGCCGACGGAGAGCAGACTCCCCGACCATGACCGCGACCGATGCCTACCGCGCCGCCCGTGACCAGCTGCTCGCCCTGCGGGGACAGCACGACCGAGCCGTGGCCGAGTTCCGCTGGCCCGACCTCGGCGACCGCTTCAACTGGGCGGTGGACTGGTTCGACGCGATCGCCCGCGGCAACGGCCGGCCGGCGCTCGTGCTCGCCGAGGACGACGGCAGCACCACCTCGCGGACGTTCGACGAGATGGCCCGCCGCTCCGACCAGGTCGCCGCGTGGCTGGCCGCCCGGGGCGTGCGGCGGGGCGACCGCGTGCTGCTCATGCTCGGCAACCAGGTCGAGCTGTGGGAGTCGATGCTGGCGATCATGAAGCTGGGCGCGGTCATCATGCCGACGACGACGGCGCTGGGCCCGAACGACCTCACCGACCGGGTCGGCCGCGGCGGGGCCCGCCACGTGCTGTGCAACGCCGTCGACACCGCCAAGTTCGACTCGGTGCCCGGCGACTACACCCGGCTCAGCGTCGGCCCGGCCGAGGGGTGGGCCGACCTGCGCGAGGCCGAGCAGCTCGAGGCCGGGCCCGCCGCGCACCCGGGCACCGCCCCCGGCGACCCGCTGCTGCTCTACTTCACCTCCGGCACGACCTCCCGGCCCAAGCTGGTCGAGCACACCCAGGTCTCCTACCCCCTGGGCCACCTGACCACGATGTACTGGCTGGGCGTGCAGCCGGGCGACGTCCACCTCAACGTCTCCTCCCCCGGCTGGGCCAAGCACGCCTGGTCCTGCTTCTTCGCCCCGTGGATCGCCGAGGCGACGGTCTTCCTGCACAACTACAAGCGGCTCGAGCCGGCGACACTGCTGGAGAGCATCCGCACGCACGGGGTGACCTCGTTCTGCGCGCCGCCCACGGTGTGGCGGATGCTCATCAACGCCGACCTCTCCGGCGGCCCGGGCGCGCTGCGCGAGGTGATCGGCGCGGGCGAGCCGCTCAACCCCGAGGTGATCGAGCGGGTGCGGCGCGCCTGGGGGCTGACCATCCGCGACGGCTACGGGCAGACCGAGACCACCGCGCAGGTCGGCAACACCCCGGAGGCGCGGGTGCTGCCCGGCTCGATGGGCCGGCCGCTGCCCGGCGTCCCGGTCGCGCTGGTCGACCCGCTCACCGGCCGCCCGGTCGAGGGCCCCGGCGAGGGCGAGATCTGCCTGGACCTGTCGGCGCACCCCCTGCCGCTGATGACCGGCTACCAGGGCGACGCCGAGCGCAACGCCGAGGCCATGGCCGGCGGCTACTACCACACCGGCGACATCGCCAGCCGGGACGCCGACGGCTACATCACCTACGTCGGGCGCACCGACGACGTCTTCAAGGCCTCGGACTACAAGATCAGCCCGTTCGAGCTGGAGTCGGTGCTCATCGAGCACCCGGCGGTGGCCGAGGCGGCCGTCGTCCCCGCGCCGGACGCGGTGCGCCTGGCCGTGCCGAAGGCCTACGTGGCGCTGGCCCCCGGGCACGAGCCGACCGAGGAGACGGCGCTGGCGATCCTGCGCTACGCCCGCGAGCACCTGGCGCCGTTCCAGCGGGTGCGCCGGGTGGAGTTCGCCGACCTGCCCAAGACGATCTCCGGGAAGATCCGCCGCGTGGAGCTGCGCGGCCGGGAGGAGCAACTGGCCGGCGTCGAGGGGCCGCGGCCCGGCGAGTGGCGCGACGACCAGTTCCCCGCGCTGCGCGGCTGAAGTCCGGACCCGCCGAGGCCCCGCCCCGTTCCCGGGTCGGGGGCCTCGGTACGGCGTCAGCAGCAGCGGCTGACCGGCGTCCGCTCCAGGGCGTCGGCCCGCCGCCGCTCGAACTCGCGGCGGGTCATCGGCTGGTGCCCGTGCTCGGCGCAGTGCCGCAGGTAGTCGTCCCAGCGGGCCTCCCCGCTCCACTCGCGCAGGTACCAGCGCACACCGCGCCAGGTCCGGACGGCGACCTCCCCCACGCTCATGACCCGCTCCCCGCGCTCGGCCGGCCCGCACCCACCAGCCGCTCGTGCTCCGCCATCGCCCGCCGCTCCTCGGCGGTCGGGAAGAGGCCAGAGGGCTCGACGATCTCCGACCGGACCGCCGGCTCCTCGGTGGTGGGCAACCCGCCGGCCCGGATCGCCCGCGCGATGACCACGATCGCGTTGACGACGACGACGAGCGTGAGCAGGGCGAAGACCGCCTGCAGGATGCCGTTGAGGGTGGAGTTGAAGACGATCTGGTCCATCTGCGCGGGGTCCTGGGCCGGTGCCAGCACCTCGCCGGCGGCCCGGGCGTCGGCGTAGCGCTGCCGCTGGGCGAAGTACCCGACGGCGGGGTCGGAGGAGAAGACCTTCTGGTAGCTCGCGGTCATGGTGACCACGAGGTCCCAGGCCAGCGGGATCGCCGTCACCCACGCGTACTTGAGCCGGCCGTGCTTGATCAGCAGCACGGTGACCAGCGTCAGCGCGATCGCGGCCAGGAGCTGGTTGGAGATGCCGAACAGCGGGAACAGCTGGTTGACGCCGCCGAGGGGGTCGGTCACGCCGACGTAGAGGATGTAGCCCCAGAGCGCGACGACGACGGCGCTGGCGATGACGTTGCCCGGCCGCCACGACAGGTCGCCGAACTTCTTCCAGACGTTGCCGATCGTGTCCTGGAGCATGAACCGGCCCACCCGGGTGCCGGCGTCGACGGCCGTCAGGATGAACAGCGCCTCGAACATGATCGCGAAGTGGTACCAGAAGGCCGCCATCCCGGAGCCGAACGCGTCGGACAGGATGTTGGCGATGCCGACCGCCAGGGTCGGTGCGCCGCCGGTGCGGGAGATCAGGCTGGGTTCCTGCACCGCCGCGGACGCCGCCGCGAGGTCCTGGGCCGTCGTGTCGAAGCCCAGCCCGTTGACGTAGGCGGCCGCGGACTCCACCGTCCCGCCGGTGGCGCCGGCCGGGCTGTTCATCGCGAAGTAGAGCCCCTGGTCGATCACCACGGCCGCGATCAGCGCGCTGATGGCGACGAAGGACTCCATCAGCATCCCGCCGTAGCCGATCAGGCGGACCTGGCTCTCCTTGGCCACCATCTTCGGCGTCGTCCCGGAGGAGATCAGGGCGTGGAAACCCGACAGCGCGCCGCAGGCGATGGTGATGAACACGAAGGGGAACAGCGACCCTGCGAAGACGGGGCCGGTGCCCTCCCGGGCGAACTCGGTGACGGCGTCGGCCGCCAGAACCGGCCGGGCGAGGAGGAGGCCGATCGCCAGCAGGACGATGACGCCGACCTTCATGAACGTCGACAGGTAGTCGCGGGGCGTGAGCAGCAGCCAGACCGGCAGCACCGAGGCGACGAACCCGTAGACGACCAGGGCGAGGACCAGCCACTCCTTGGAGAGGGTCAGCGCCTCGGCGAGCGGGGTGTCCTGGATCCAGCCACCCCCGATGACCGCGAGGAGCAGGAGGACGACGCCGATCGCGGTGGCCTCGAGCACCCGGCCGGGCCGGATGGTGCGCAGGTAGACGCCCATGAACAGCGCGATCGGGATGGTCAGCGCGATGGAGAAGACGCCCCACGGCGACTCGGCGAGCGCGTTCACCACGATCAGCGCCAGCACCGCCAGGATGATGATCATGATCGCGAAGACGGCGATGAGGGCGGCGATGCCACCCACGATCCCGATCTCCTCGCGCACCATCTGGCCGAGGCTCTTGCCGTTGCGCCGCATCGAGAAGAACAGGACGGTCATGTCCTGCACGGCGCCGGCGAAGATGACGCCGACGATGATCCAGATGGTGCCCGGCAGGTAGCCCATCTGGGCGGCGAGCACCGGACCGACCAGTGGCCCGGCACCGGCGATCGCGGCGAAGTGGTGCCCGAAGAGCACCCGCCGGTCGGTGACGTCGAAGTCCACGCCGTTGTGCAGCCGCTCGGCCGGGGTGGCTCGCCGGTCGTCCACCCGCAGCACGCGGCGGGTGATGAACTTCGCGTAGAAGCGGTAGGCGATCGCGTACGAGCACAGCGCGGCGAACAGGATCCACAGCGCCGACACCGTCTCCCCGCGCGCGAGCGCGAGCACCGTCCACGCCACCGCGCCCACCGCGGCCACCAGCACCCAGACCACCACGGACTTCAGCGTCGGGCGACGGCGGACGTCGCCGTCGGGAGGCAGCCCTCCGCCGGTGTCGTCCCTGCTGACGGTCGTCGACATGAGCGCCCTCCCTGCGTGCCGGGCGGCGCCCGGACGACGCCGCCCGCAGTCAGGACGATCATGCGGCGTCCCGCCCGGCCCCACCACCGGAGCGGATGGGGACCGCCGTCCTCACCGCGTCGTCGCCGTCCTCGCCTCGCGCGGTGAGGACGGCGACGGCGGGGTGAGGGTGGCCCGAGGATCAGGCGTAGCCCCAGACCTCCTGGGCGGTCTCCACGACCAGGGCGAGCTTGGCGATCTGCTCGTCGCGGGTCAGCGCGTTGCCCTCGACGGTCGAGGAGAACCCGCACTGCGGCGAGATCGCCAACTGCTCCAGCGGCACGAACTCCGACGCCTGCTCGATCCGCCGCTTGAGCTGGTCCTTGTCCTCCAGCTTGGGGCGCTTGCTGGTCACCAGCCCGAGCACCACCCGCTTGCCGGGCGGCACGAACCGCAGCGGCTCGAACCCGCCGGAGCGGGCGTCGTCGTACTCCAGGAAGAAGCCGTCGACGTCGAGTCCGCCGAACAGCGCCTCGGCGACGAAGTCGTACCCGCCCTCGGCGACCCACGAGGAGCGGAAGTTGCCCCGGCACAGGTGCGTGGTCACGGCCAGGCCCTCGGGGCGGCCGGCCAGGGCGGCGTTGATCTGCCGGATGTAGCGCTCGTGCTGGTGCTCGGCGTCGCGGCCCTGCTCGGCCAGCTCGGCCCGCTGGGCGGGGTCGTTGAGGTAGGCCAGGCTGGTGTCGTCCAGCTGCAGGTAGGTGCACCCCTGCGCGGCGATGCCCTGCACCTGCTGGCGGTAGGCCGCCGACAGCGCGTCCCAGAACGCGTCCTCGTCGGCGTAGACCGCCGGGTCGATGGCCGCCGCACCCCCGCGGTAGTGGACCATCGACGGCGACGGGATCGTCAGCTTCGCCGTCTGCCCCTCGCCGACCACCGACTGCAGGTAGGCGAAGTCGGCGCCGAAGATCGGCTCGTCGATCGACAGCGGCCCGTCGACGTGCAGCCCGGCCGGCACCCAGTCGATGTCCCCGGCGGCGTTGTGGAAGTGGACCGGCCGCCCCTCCCCCTCCACCTTGGTGATCCCGTTGATCGCGTAGATGAAGTCCATGTGCCAGGTGGCGCGGCGGAACTCCCCGTCGGTGGCGGTGTGCAGCCCGACGTCCCGCTGCAGGCGGACGACGTCGGCGATCGCCCGGTCCTCGATGCCGCGCAGTTCGGCGGCGTCGATCTCGCCGGCGGCGAAGCGGGCGCGGGCGTCGAGCAGGTCCGGCGGTCGGAGGAGGCTGCCGACGTGGTCGGCGCGGAACGGCGGCCCGGAGGAGTCGGTCATGGCGTGAGCTTGGTCGAGTCCCGTCGGGGGCGCAGCCCCCTGCGGCACGGTGTCCGTGCCCGTCGACCGCGGGACCGTCCCTGCCCTAGGGTCGCGGCTCCTGTCCGCGCTCCGCAGCGGTCCCCGAAAGCAGGTCCTGGATGCCGATCGACCTCGCGACGCTGCAGCCGTCCCCGGCCGGCTTCGACGCCTGCGAGACGTGCGCCTACCGCGCGTCGGGGACGCCGGTCATCTGCTTCACCTGCTGCCGCGGGGAGCCCGCCGCCCCCGGACCCGACGGGTGCGCGGTCTGCGGGCAGCCAGTGGACGGCGGCCGCTGCCCGAACACCGTGTGCGGGCTCGACGACCGCTCCTTCTCCCGCATCTACACCGTGTCCGAGCAACCGGAGGCGATGTGGAACGCCGTGTACGCCTACAAGTACGGCGAGGACCGCAGCTGGGCGGAGGTGCTGGGTCGCATCCTCGTCGGGTTCCTGGAGGACCGCCGCGAGGAGATGTCCCGTTTCGACGTCATCACGACCGGTGCGATCTACGTGGGGCCGCGGGCCGTCCGGCTGTGGGACTACCTGCGGCTGGTCGTCGAGGCCGCCGACCGGACCGGCCCCGAGTGGCCGTTCGCCCCCTGCCTGATCGCGAAGTCCGGCCCCACCGGACGCTTCCTCGGGATCGGCGTGGAGGCCCGCCGGCAGATCGCGGAGGGTGAGCTGCGCAGCGCGCTGTCGGTGCCGGAACCGGAGCGCGTGGCCGGCGCACGGGTCCTCGTCGTCGACGACGTGTACTCCGAGGGCTACTCCCTCCGCGAGATGGCCCGGGTGCTGCTGGCCGCCGGCGCGGCCGAGGTGGCGGGCCTGGTGTTCGCCCGCCGCAAGGGCGGCTGAGCGGCCCGGGACGGGGCCGCGCCCCGTCAGCGCCCGTCCGGCGGCACCGGGGTGCGCGTCGGGACCACCAGCGGCTCGGTGCCGGCCGGCACGAACCGGCCGACCACCCACTCGGCGGCTGCGTAGACCAGCAGGCCGGGCACGATCACGACCGCCGGCGGGACGACGAGCGGCGCGGTGAGCACCGAGATGGCGAGGACGCCGCCGGCGCTGGCCGGCCACCCGGGACGCCGCACGGGGTCGGCCAGCGCGCCCCACCGGACGCCGGTCCACATGAGCCAGCGGCGCAGCACCGGCACCCCGCTCTCCCGCAGGACCCGCCGGAACAGCCCGTCGGCCTCCCGGGAGGTGACGACGCCGGAGGTGATGCCCTCGGTGCACAGCCAGTCGTGCAGCACCGCCGCCAGGGTGAAGGCCCCGAACCGCGGCACCAGCCAGGTCACCAGCCGCGGCACGGTGGCGAAGTCGGTGCGGAACCCGGCAGGGACGACGAAGCGGTCGCGCTTGCCGCGGTAGACCAGCGGCTCGACCACCGCCCAGGTCTCCGCGTCCACTCGGCGGACGACGAGGTCGGCGGACTCGAACGGCACGCCGGAGATCGTCCCAGGGCGGGCCGGACGCCGCCCCCGGCGCACGGGGACCCGCGGCCGGTCTGTGCACTCCCCGTGGCGTCGGCGGGCCTCTCGCGACGACCAGTGCACACACCGCGGCCGCGGTCTCCCCCGAAGCCCTGCGCGGGTGACCCGGCCCGGCCGGGCGGTCAGGGCGGGGAGTGGAGGTCCCCGGGCGCGGCGGCCGGGAAGGCGCAGGAGGTGTCGCCCAGCAGCAGGGCGCGGTAGGTCGCCGTGGCCGCCTCCTCCAGGTTGAGCGCCCGGCGGAAGGCCATGCCGACGTCGGGCCCCAGCGCCGAGCAGCCGTGGTGGGCCAGCACGACGCAGTCGTGCCGGCGGGCCTGCTCGGCGGCGCCGTCGGCCAGCGCGTCGGAGCCGTTCGGGGCGTAGGGCACCCGGCCCACCGACCGCACGTAGGTCACGTGGTCGAGGGTGATCAGCCGGATCGGGTGGCCGAGCGCGTCGACCAGGACGGCGTGCTGCGGGTGCAGGTGGACGACGGCGTTGACGTCCGGCCGCGCGCGGTAGGTGCGCTGGTGCAGCTTCCACTCGCTGGAGGGCCGCGCGGCGCCGCCCACCACCGCGCCGCCGAGGGTCACCACGCTGAAGCCCTCCGGCGTGAGCCGGTCCAGCCAGGTCCCCGCCGCGGTCACCACGAACTCGGTCTCCCCGGGCAACCGCGCGGAGAGGTTGCCGCCGCTGGCGAGGACCAGCCCGCGCTCGACGGCCAGCCGGCCGACCTCGATCAGCTGGCCGACCGCCTCGGTCCGCGTGGTCGCGGCCCTCATGCCCGGTGGTGGGACGCGAGGTCCCAGGGCGCGAACCGGCCGCGGTCGGTGACCACGACGCTCACGAAGCGGGCCGGGGTGACGTCGAAGGCCGGGTAGACGCCGGTGACGCGCTCGGACGCGGTGCGGTGCCCGAGGCAGTGCAGGACCTCCCGGCCGTCCCGGTCCTCGAGCTCGACGGCGGCCGCGTCCGGCGCCTGCCGGTCCGGGGCCTGCACCAGCGCCACGAACGGCACCCCGAACGCGTGCGCCGAGACAGCGATCTGCAGCGTGCCGATCTTGTTCACGACGCTGCCGTCCATCGTGACCCGGTCGGCCCCGGTCACGAACAGCGTGACCTCGCCGCGGCTCATCAGGTGGGCGGCCGCGCCGTCGGTGATCAGCCGCGTGGCCACGCCCATCTCGGCGAGGCTCTCGGCCGTCAGCCGCGCACCCTGCAGGTAGGGCCGGGTCTCGGTGCAGACGGCGTCGATCCGCCGGCCCGAGCGCAGGACGGCGGCCACCGTCTCGGTCAGGTAGGTCTCGGCCCAGCAGTGGGTCAGCACCGTGGCGCCGTCCGGGACCAGCGCCGCGGCGTGCTCGCCGAGACGCCGGTGCGCGGCACGGGTGCGCTCCGCGAGGTCCCGGGCGGCCGCCTCGACGGCCGGCCCGACGCGCTCCCCCGCGTCGGCGGTGACCGTGGCGACCGCGAGCAGCTCCGCCACGACGTCCCGGATCGCGTTGTTCGTGGGCCGGGTGGCGACCAGCCGGCGGCCGGCGGCGGTCACCAGGTCCCGCCGTGCCCGCGCCGTCGGCAGACGGTCGGCCTCGCGTGCCGCCAGGACCATGCCACCAGCGGCCGCGAACAGCGGGCCGAGGCTCTGGGTGACCATCTGCTCGATGGCCGTGGCGACCTCCTCGTGGTCGCGGCAGGTCACCCAGCGGCGCTCGAAGGGGAACACCCGGCGGTCGAGGATCCGGACGGCGTCGGGCTCGACCAGCACGCTCTGCCCGACGAGCGTGGGGACGGGGACGTCCACGGTGGCGGTCACGGCTCAGGTACCCGTGACGTGCTCCGGCCGGATCGGCACCCGGCGCAGCGGCCGCCCGCAGGCGGCCCGCACCGCGGCGGCCACCGCCGGGCCCGACGAGATGGTCGGCGGCTCCCCCACCCCCCGGACGCCGTAGGGCGCGTGCGGGTCGGGGTTCTCCAGCACCTCCACCCGCATCGGCGGCACGTCGAGGACGGTGGGCAGCAGGTAGTCGGTGAACGAGGGGTTGCGCACGTGCCCGTCGGCCACGACCACCTCCTCCATCAGCGCCAGGCCCATCCCCTGCGCCGACCCGCCGTGGATCTGGCCCACGACCGCGTCCGGGTTGACCGCCTTCCCGACGTCCTGGGCGGTGTCGAGGGCGACCACCTTCACCAGGCCGAGCTCGACGTCGACGTCCACCACCGCCCGGTGCGCGGAGAAGGCGAACTGCACGTGCGCGTCGCCCTGACCGGTCTCCGGGTCGACGGCGTGGGTGGGCCGGTGCCGCCACTCGACGGTCTCCTCGACCGCGTCGTCCCCCAGCAGGTCGGCGAGCCCGGCCAGCACCTCGCCGGAGGGGCCGACGACCTTCTCGCCGTCCAGCCGGAGGCCGGCGACCGGCCGGTCCAGCGCGACGGCGGCCCGCTGCAGCACCGCCGTCCGCACCGCCTCGCAGGCGGCCTTGACCGCGCCGCCGGTGACGTAGGTCTGCCGGGACGCCGACGTCGACCCGGCCGAGCCGACCGCGGTGTCGGCGGGGACGACGACGACCCGCTCGACGCCGAGCTCGGTGCGGGCGATCTGCTGCTGCACGGTGACCAGGCCCTGGCCGACCTCGGCCGCGGCCGTGTGCACGCTGACCGTGGCCTCCCCGCCGGCCACCGCCAGCCGCACCCGGGCGGTGGAGAAGTCGTCGAAGCCCTCGGAGAACCCGATGTTCTTGTAGGTCACCGCGTAGCCGACGCCGCGCCGGACGCCCTCGCCGTGCGTGGTGTTGCAGACCGCCCCCGGGCAGGAGCGGACGTCGGAGGCGTCCGCGGGCGGCGGCAGCGGCATCGCGGCCACCCGCGTCACCAGCTCGGCCACGGGTGCGGCGGAGTCGACCACCTGGCCGGTGACGGTGCGGTCGCCCTCGCGCAGGCCGTTGCGCCGCCGGATCTCCACCGGGTCGACGCCCACCGCGGCGGCGAGCTCGTCCATCAGCGCCTCGTAGGCGAAGGCGGTCTGCACGCAGCCGAAGCCCCGCATCGCGCCGCAGGGCGGGTTGTGGGTGAAGACCCCGTAGGCGTCGACGGCCACCGACGGGATCCGGTAGGGCCCGAGGCCGAGCAGCCCGGCGTTGCCGACGACCGCCGCGGTCGACGACGCGTAGGCGCCGCCGTCGAGCAGCACGCGGGCCCGCGCGTAGCGGAGGGTGCCGTCGCGCTCGGCGCCGAACTCGTAGGTCATCGTCGCCGGGTGCCGGTGCACGTGGCCGAAGAAGGACTCCTCCCGGCCGTAGCTCATCTTCACCGGGCGGCCGGTCCGCAGCGCCAGCAGGCAGGCGTGCACGTGCACCGAGAGGTCCTCGCGGCCGCCGAAGGCGCCCCCGACGCCGGCGAGGGTGAGCCGCACCTTCTCGGGCGGCAGGCCCAGCGCGAGGCACACCTGCCGCTGGTCGACGTGCAGCCACTGCGTGGCGACGTACAGGTCGACGCCGCCGTCCTCGGCCGGGACGGCGAGCCCCGACTCCGGCCCCAGGAACGCCTGGTCCTGCATGCCCACCTCGAAGTCCAGGGCGACCACGACCGGGGCCGTCGGCCGGGCCTCGCCGCGGCGCAGCCGCAGGTGGCGGACCAGGTTGCCGCCGGGGTGCACCTGCGGCGCGTCGTCGTCCAGCGCGCGGCGGGGGTCGGTCAGCGCGGGCAGCACCTCGTAGTCGACCCGGATGCGGCGGGCCGCCCGGCGGGCGGTCTCCGGGTGGTCGGCGGCGACCAGCGCCACCGGCTCCCCCTCGTAGCGGACGACGTCGGCGGCGAGCACCGGCTGGTCGGCGTGCTCGAGGCCGAACGCGTTCTCCCCCGGCACGTCGTCGGCGGTGAGGACGGCGGTGACCCCCGCGACGGCGAGCGCCTCGGAGACGTCGATGCCGCGGATGCTGGCGTGCGGGTGCGGGCTGCGCAGCGTGACGCCCCAGACCATGTCGTCGTGCCAGAGGTCGCTGGCGTAGGCGAACTCGCCGGTGACCTTGAGCGTGCCGTCCGGACGCTGCGCGCTGTCGCCGACCCGCCCGGTCGTCCGGACGCCGGCCTCGGTGGTGGTCATGCCCGGCGCTCCGCGGCCAGCCGGACGGCGTCGAGGATCTTCTCGTAGCCGGTGCAGCGGCACAGGTTGCCGGCCAGCGCCTCGCGGATCTCCGGGTCGGTGGGGCGGGGCACCCGGACCAGCAGGTCGGCTGCCGCGACGACCAGTCCGGGTGTGCAGAAGCCGCACTGCACCGCGCCGGCCTCGACGAACGCCTCCTGCACCGGGTGCAGCCGGTCGCCGTCGGACAGGCCCTCGACGGTTCCCACCTGCCGGCCGGCCGCCTGGCCGGCCGCGACCAGGCAGGCGCACACCGGCTCGCCGTCGAGCAGGACGGTGCACGACCCGCACTCGCCCTGCTCGCAGGCGTTCTTGGCGCCGGGCAGGCCCAGCCGCTCGCGCAGCACGTAGAGCAGGCTCTCCCCCGGCCAGACGTCGTCCACCTCGTGCGGGACGCCGTTGACGGTCGTGGCCACGCGCATCAGGCCGCCCTCCTCAGGTCGTCCCAGGCCCAGGTGGCGGCGCGGCGCGCCATCACCGCGAGGGAGTGCCGCCGGTAGGCCGCGCTCCCCCGGACGTCGTCGATCGGCGAGGCCGCGGCGGCCACCCGGCGCGCGAACTCCGCGGCCACCGCCTCCGGGAGCGGCCGGCGCGACGCCCAGTCCAGCTCCCCGGCCAGGAACGCCTCGGCCTCCGGCGCCCGCCGCGGGGTGGGCGCCGCCGAGCCGATGCCGGTGCCGACGGCCTGCCGGTCGGGGTGCAGCGCGACGGCGAAGGCCGCGACCGCGATGACCATGGCGTTGCGCGTGCCGACCTTGCAGAACTGCTGCGGCCCGGCGGCGGCCGGCACCCGGACGGCGGCGATCAGCTCGTCGGGGGCGAGGGCGTTGCGCTTGACGCCGGTGAAGAACTCCGCGACCGGCACACGCCGCACGCCGCGGGCGGCGGACGCCACCTCGACGACGGCGCCGGCGGCCAGCAGCGGCGGGTGCGCGTCGCCGGCCGGGGACGCCGAGCCGAGGTTGCCGCCGACGGTGCCCCGCGCCCGGATCTGCGGCGATCCGACGGTGCGGGCCGCGATCGCCAGCCCCGGCAGCTGCGCTCCCAACTCGCGGATCACCCGCGCGTAGGGGACGCCGGCGCCGAGCCGCACCACCTCGCCGTCGGTCGTCCACTCCCGCAGCTCGGGCACGCGGGTGAGGTCGAGCAGCGCCGCGGGACGGCGGCGGTCGAAGTTGAGCTCCACCATGACGTCGGTGCCCCCGGCGAGGGGCAGGGCCCCCGGGTGCTCGGCGCGGGCGGCGAGCGCGTCGGCCCACGACGTCGGCTGCAGGAAGTCCACGGCGCCCTCCTCGCCGTCCCGCGCGCGGCGCTGCACGAGGGACGTGACGAGCAGGAGACAGCGCGCGACCGGTCGTGACAAGGGGTACCGGCCGGGTGTGTTCCGGCGCCGCGGTCAGGGACTGCTCGGCCCCAGCGACGCCGACACCTCGGGGGCGGCCGGCCGCGGCTCCTTGAGCTCCACGAAGATCGAGTGGCTGGGGGTGCTGCCGGTGTTCTCCCCGGCGTGCTCCTGCGCCGACACCCACCGGGCCTGGCCGGCGTGCAGCTCGACGTCCACCTCGCGGCCGCTGCCGTAGAGCCGCCGGCTGAACGAACTGAGCGTGATCATGACGCTGTCCGGGTGGTGGTGGGGTCGGGTGCGGTACCCCGGCTCGTCGGTGTACTCGAGCACGCGCACGCGCTCGTTCTCGAACACCACCCGGTACGCCCCCGGGTCGGTGACCGTCGGGTCCTCGCCCATGCCGGGACCGTAGCCCTCCCCGGACGGCCCGCACAGGGCCGCCGGCGGCCCGCGAGGGGCCGGCGGGCCACCGCCTCAGCCGGCGCCGATGCGGTCCAGCGCCGGTGCCGCGACCGGCGAGCCCGCCCCCAGGTACGCGGTGAACGCGTCGAGGTCGATGGGCCCGGTGACCGGGTTGGTGGCCCCGGTCAGGACGGTGAAGCCGTCGCCACCGCCGGCGAGGAAGTTGTTGACCGTGACCCGGTAGGTGTTCCCGGCGAGCACCGGCTGGCCGCCGATCTGCACCGACTCGTCGGGCACGCGGGTGCCGGTGCACGGGTCCCCGCCCACCGGGGCGGGCACGCCGGCCGCGGCGACCCGGTAGCGCACGGTCGCCGACGGGTACAGCACCTTCTCCACCGCGAACTGCTGCTCGAGCAGGCAGTTCAGCTGCGCCCCGGTGAGGTCGAGGGTCACGAGGTTGTTGGCGAACGGCTGCACCGTGAACGCCTCCTCGTAGGTGACCTCGCCGGCCAGCAGGTCGGCACGCACCCCGCCCGGGTTCATGAACGCCGCGACCGCCCCGGCCTCGTCGTCGGTGGCCGCGAGCTGGGCGTCGGCGATGACGTTGCCGAGGGTGGACTCCGCGCCGTCCAGGACCGGTTCCTGCGCCCGGGTGAGGTCCACCGCCGCCGTCCCGACCACCTCGTTCGCGATCGGCCCGAGGGCCGCCCGGTAGCGGGCGATCAGCTCGGTCTGCGCGGGGTCGGCGGCCACGTCGCGCGTGACGACGACGTTCTCGGCAGCCGCGGTGACGACGTCCCCGCTGCGCCGGTCGATCGCCAGGTCGATGTCGGTGACCAGCCGCCCGAAGGAGCTGCCGCTGGTGACCAGCTTCCCGGAGAGCTCGCAGTTGTAGGCCTGGTGGGTGTGGCCGCTGACGACGACGTCGATCGCGTCGTCCATGCCGGCGGCGATGTCCACCACCGGGCCGGTGAGGCCGGCGCAGCCGTTGACGTCCCAGGCGTTCTCGCCGGTCTGCACCCCGCCCTCGTGCAGCAGCACGACGATCGCCTCGACGCCCAGCTCCTGCAGCTCGGCGGCGTACCGGTTGGCCGTCTCCGCCTCGTCGCGGAACTCCAGGCCGGCGGTGCCCTCGCGGCTGACGATGGCGCCGGTGCCCTCCAGGGTCATGCCGATGAAGCCGATGTCCACGCCCTGCACCCGGTGGACGGCGTAGGGCGGCAGCAGCGGCTCACCGGTCTCGGTGACGAAGGCGTTGGCCGACAGGTACTGGAAGTCCGCGCCCTCGTAGGGGGTGCCGTCGGCACAGCCGTCGACCGGGTGGCAGCCGCCGTCCTGGATGCGCAGCAGCTCGGCCGGGCCCTCGTCGAACTCGTGGTTGCCGACGCTGGCGTAGTCCAGGCCGGCCAGGCCCATCGCCTCGATCGAGGGCTCGTCGTGGAAGGCGGCCGACAGCAGCGGCGAGGCGCCGATCAGGTCGCCCGCGGCGACGGTGACCGTGTCGTCCGCCTGCTGCGCGGCGGCCAGCTGGGCCAGCTGGGTGGCGAGGTACGCCGACCCGCCGGCGTCCACGGTCTGCGCCGTGCCGTCGGCGTTCACGCCGACCTGGATGCGGCCGCTGGACCCCGACGGCGGCTCGAGGTTGCCGTGGAAGTCGTTGAGGGCCAGCAGCTGCACCTCGACCGGCGGCGGGCCCGGGGTGGCCGCCGCCGGGGCGGCCAGGCCGGCGCAGGTCAGCGCGGCCAGGGTGGACGTCGTGGCCGCGAGGACCGTGGCGCGGCGCGGGGCGGTGGGGTGCATGCGGACCCTCCCGGTGGAACCGACCGGACACCCCACCGTGGGGTCTGTGCTCCGACCCGTCAAACGCGGGGACCGGTCCGCCGCTCGACCGACCGGGCGGCGATCCGGCGGATCCGGTCGGCCTGCCGGGACAGCAGCAGGTCCAGCGCGCGGTCCACCGGCGGCACCTCCCCGAGCCGGGCCAGCCCCATCCACCGCGGCACCGCGACGGTGCGCGACCACGGCGCGGTCAGGCACCGGCCGATCTGCTCGGCCACCCGCTCGCTGCGGATGCCACGTGAGAGCCGGCCGGGGGCGTCGGCGTCCGAGGCCGGCGGGGCGCCGTGCCCGCGGGCCAGCCACTCGGTGGCGACCGGCCCGGGGTTGACGGTGTGCACGCTCACGCCGCGGGCGGTGACCTCCCGGCGCAGCCCCTTGACGAACCCGTGCACGCCGGCCTTGGTCGCCGAGTAGACGGTCAGCGGCGGCACCTGGGACCACGCCGCCGCCGACGCCACGGTCACCACGTCGGCCCGCCCGTGCTGAGCCGCCGCCGCGAACAGGTGCGGCAGCGCCAGCCGGGTCAGCTCCACCACGCCGGTGAAGTTGAGCGCGACCATGCCCTCCACCACCTCCCTCGGCATGTCCTCGACCAGCCCGGCCCAGCCCAGGCCGGCGTTGAGGACGACGGCGTCGAGGCGGCCGTGCTGGTCGAGGACGCGCTCGACCAGCCGGGCACGGTCACCGGCGTCGGCGACGTCGGCCACGACGCCGGTGACCCCGGGGGGCAGCGAGCCGAGGGCCTCGGCCAGCCGGTCCCCGCCCCGGGCGCAGGTGACCACCCGTGCCCCGCCGGCGGCCAGCCGGGCCACGGTGCTGCGGCCGATGCCGGCGCTGCCGCCGGTGACGAGGACGACGCGGTCGGCGAGGGAGGCGCTCATGCCGATGTCCTACCCCCGAGCGACATCACACGCCCGGGCGCATCGAACCGGCAGGCCGTGGGCATGCTCGACCCATGCACCTGCCCGAGCCCCGGGGCCCGCTGACCGCCGGTCTGTTCGCCGACCTGCGCGCCGGAGCCCTCTCCGACGCCACCGTCGAGCTCGCCGCCCGCACCGCGGCCACCGCGGCCGACCCCCTCGCCGACGAGGACCTCCAGCTGGCCCTCGCCGTCTGCTACGAGCTGCACTACCGCGGCTTCGACGGCGTCGACGAGGCCTGGGAGTGGGACCCGGCGCTGCTCACCCTGCGCGCGCACCTGGAGCGCCGGCACACCGCAGCGCTGCGTGAGCTCGTCGGCGACCCGCAGGCCACCGGTGAGCCGATCGACCGGCAGCTCACCGAGCTGATCGCCGCCGACGACGGCCCGTCGCTGTCGTCGTACCTGGCCCGCTCCGGCTCCCTCGACCAGTGGCGGGAGTACCTGACCCTGCGGTCGGTCTACCACCTGAAGGAGGGCGACCCGCACACCTTCGCCGTCCCCCGGCTCAGCGGCCGGGCGAAGGCGGCCATGGTGGAGATCCAGGCCGACGAGTACGGCGGCGGCGCGCCGGCGCGCATGCACAGCGAGCTGTTCGCCGGCCTGATGCGCGACCTCGACCTCGACGCCACGTACGGCGCCCTGTGGGACGACGCGCCCGCCTGCGCCTTCGCCTCGGTGAACACCATGTCGCTGTTCGGGCTGCACCGCCGGTGGCGCGGTGCCGCGCTCGGCCACCTCACCGCCGTGGAGATGACCTCCTCGGAGCCCTCCCGCCGCTACTCGGCCGGCCTGCGCCGGCTCGGGTTCGACGAGACGACCCGGGTGTTCTACGACGAGCACGTGGAGGCCGACGCCGTCCACGAGCAGATCGCCTCGGTGGACATGTGCGGCTCCCTGGTGGCCGAGGAGCCGCACCTGGCTGGCGACGTCCTCTTCGGCGCCGCCTGCTCGCTGGCCGTCGACGGGCTGACCGCGCGGCACCTGCTCGGCGCCTGGGAGGCCGGACGCTCAGGGCTGCGCGGGCAGGGGGTCCTGGCCGCCTGACCCCCGCACCTGGAGCCCCGGGCGCTACCCCGGCCGGCCCTCCCGCACGATGCGGGCAGCCGGCCGGGGCCGGGCCGGCGCGCTCGGTGCGGTGAAGCCGGTCAGCTTGTGCGTGCCGTCGCAGAACGGCTTGATGCCGGACCGGCCGCAGCGGCACAGCGCCACCGTGCCCCGGCCGGGGTCGATCTCCGCGCCGTCCTGGTCGAGCAACCGGAAGTCGCCACGCACGATCAGCGGGCCGTCCCGGTACGGGGTGATGGTGGCGCCGTCGGCGCGGCCCGGGACGTCGTCGTCGGGCAGGTCCGGATCGGCTGGGGCGGGCAGGGGTTGCGGCACCCTGCCCCCCTGCCCCACCCGGCCGGGCGTCACACCCGGGTCACCCTCCCGGGGCAGTGGTCAGCGCCGGTCCTCGCCCCACCGGACCCAGGAGGCCGTGAACGGGTGCTCGGCGGCGAACTCCTCGCTCGCCTTGCGCTGGCGGGCCCGGCGCTCGGGGTGCTCGTGGTGGTGCTCCAGCTCCTCGCGGCGGGTGTGGCTGAGGTGGTGCAGGAGTGCCGCCGTGGGGTCCACCCGGCCGCCCCGGGCGGCCACGTCGTGGCGGGCCTCCCACTCGCACATCAGCTTCTCCGCCGGGGACATCTCGACGTAGCCGCGCGTGCGCTCTGTCGAACGGTGGACGGGATCCGACATGCCGCTCTCCTCCCGGACACTGCGGTCTGCACCGATGGTCCGCCCGACCGTCCCCGGGAGGCAAGCACTCCAGATCCGTCAGGTGTCCCGGACCCGGCGCTCCGCCTGCTGCGCGCCGGACGGCTCGCGCGGCGTGGGCGCAGCCCCCGGCGGCAGCTCCACTCCCGTCCGGTCCACCAGCGCCCCGGTCTCCGGCTCGGCCTCCGCCGCCAGCGGGACGGTGAGCACCCGGGCCACGAGCACTGCCAGCACCGCTCCCACCAGCGGGGCGAGGACGAACAGCCACACGTGTGCCAACGGCTCGCCGCCGGCGAACAGCGCCGGCCCCAGTGACCGCGCCGGGTTCACCGACGTGCCGGTCAGCGGGATGCCGAACAGGTGCACCGCGGTGAGGGCCAGGCCGATCGCGAGGCCGGCGAAGCCGGGCGCACCCGCCTTCCCCGTCACCAGCAGGATGACGAAGACGAACGCCGCGGTGAGCAGCATCTCGAGCAGGAACGCACCACCCCTGGTGATGGTCGGCCCCCAGTCGTTGCTGCCGAGCACGCCGGTCTGGTCGGTGACGCCGCCGAACGGGCTGACCATCAACTGCAGCAGCGCCGCCCCCGCGATGCCCCCGGCGAACTGGACGACCCAGTAGGCAGCCGCCTCCGGCAGCGTCATCCCCCGGGAGAGCAGCACACCGAGGGTGACCGCCGGGTTGATGTGGCAGCCGGAGACGGGCCCGATGGCGTAGGCGAGGGCGAGCAGCACCAGGCCGAAGGTCAGCGCGACGCCCGGGGGCCCCAGCTGCTCGATGCCGGCAACCGCCGAGCCGACGGCGATGAACACCAGCAGGGCGGTACCGAGGAACTCCGCGAACAGGGAGCGGACGAGGGTGGCGGGCAACGGATCACCTCCGCGCGGCCGCATCCGCGCCCCCGTGCCGATTCCCCCACGACCGCGGTGCGGACTGCGGTCAGGCTGCTCCGGTCTGCAGTCGGCGACCAGGGACCTCGGTCCCGCTCAGCCCCCGGCCGGCTGCCCGTAGAAGACGGAGTCGACGACCGCCCGGGCGCGCCGGGTGGCGCGGCCGTAGTCGTCGAGGAACCGGCCGGGGTCGACGTCGGGGCCATGGCCGCTGGCGCGGGCGACGCCGGCCAGCTCCGTCCCCGGCCGCGGCAGCTGGTCGCTGGGCCGGCCGCGGACCAGGAACACCGCGTTGCGCGCGCGGCTGGCCAGCTCCCACGCCACCCGCAGCGCGTCGGCGTCGTCGGCGCGCAGCAGGCCGGCCTCCCGCAGCACGGTCAGGGCGCCGACCGTGGACGGCAGCCGCAGCTCGGGCACCTCGGCGGCGTGCTGCAGCTGCAGCAGCTGGACGGTCCACTCCACGTCGGCCAGCCCGCCCCGGCCGAGCTTGGTGTGCGTGGCCGGGTCGGCGCCGCGAGGCAGCCGCTCGCGCTCCACCCGCGCCTTGATCCGGCGGATCTCGGCGACCTGCTCGACGGTCAGCCCGCCGGCGGGGTAGCGGATCGGGTCGATGAGCTCCACGAACGCCGTCCCGAGGGCCTCGTCGCCGGCGACCGGGACGGCGCGCAGCAGCGCCTGCACCTCCCAGACCGACATCCACCGCTCGTAGTACTCGCGGTAGGAGTCCAGGCTGCGCACCAGCGCGCCCTGCCGGCCCTCCGGCCGCAGGTCGGCGTCGACCTCGAAGGCGGGGTCGGGCGCCGGCTCGCCGAGCAGCCGGCGCAGCGTGTGCGCGATCGCGTTGGCCGCGGCCGTCGCCTTCGCCTCCTCCGCGCCTGCCCGGGGCCGGTGCACGAACAGGACGTCGGCGTCGGAGCCGTAGCCCATCTCGCCGCCGCCGAGCCGGCCCATGCCGATGACCGCCACGTCGGTGGGGACGTCGGCCGGGTCGGTGCCGGCCTCGGCGGCGTGCACGCGGATCGCGGCGTCGAGGCCCACCTGCAGGGTGGCCACGGCGATGTCGGTGAGCGCCCGCCCGACCTGCTGCACGTCGAGCATCCCCAGCAGGTCCGCGGCGGCGACCCGGAGCAGCTCCGAGCGGCGCAGCCCCCGCAGCACCCGGACGCCGTCCTGCGGGTCGGCCGCGCGCGCGGAGGCCTGCCGCCACGCCCGGACCAGGGTCTCGGCGCTGCGCGGCTGCAGCTCGGCGTCGTCGGCGAGGATGCGCAGCGCCTCGGGGGTGCGGGTCAGCAGGGAGGCGACGTACTGGCTGGAGCCCAGCAGCTGGGCCAGCCGCTCGGCGACCTGGCCCTCGTCGCGCAGCAGCCGCAGGTACCACTGGTTACCGCCGAGGGCCTCGCTGACCCGGCGGTAGGCCAGCAGCCCGGCGTCGGGGTCGGCGCTGTCGGCCAGGGTCTGCAGCACCACCGGCAGCAGGTACTTCTGCATCGACGCCGACCGGGACACCCCGCCGGTGAGCGCGCCCATGTGCCGCAGGGCGCCGTCCGGGTCGGCGAAGCCGAGGGCGCGCAGCCAGTCGCCGGCCGCCTTCGACCCCAGCTGCCCGGCGTCGCCGGGGACCCGCGCCACGGCCGAGAGCAGCGGCCGGTAGAAGAGCTTCTCGTGCAGCCGGCGCACCTCGCGGGTGTGCAGGGCCAGCTCGGCGTCCAGGACGTCGACGGCCTCCCCGCGGTGGTCGGGCTTGTAGCCGAGGGACCGGGCCAGCCAGCGCAGCTGCTGCTCGTCGGCCGGCAGCAGGTGGGTGCGCCGCAGCCGCAGCAGCTGCAGCCGGTGCTCGACGGTGCGCAGGAACCGGTAGGAGGCGATCAGGGTGGACGCGTCGTCCCGGCCGACGTAGCCGCCGGCCGACAGCGCCATCAGCGCCGGCACCGTGCCGCCGACCCGCAGCGAGGGGTCGACCCGCCCGTGCACCAGCTGGAGCAGCTGGACGGCGAACTCGACGTCGCGCAGCCCGCCGCGGCCCAGCTTGAGCTCCCGCTCGACCTGCGCCGGCGGGATGTTCTCCAGCACCCGGCGGCGCATGGCCTGCACCTCGGCGACGAAGCCGGGCCGGTCGCCGGCCTTCCACACCAGCGGCCACAGCTCCTCGACGTAGGAGCGGCCGAGGTCGGGGTCGCCGGCGACCGGGCGCATCTTCAGCAGCGCCTGGAACTCCCAGGTGCTCGCCCACTGCCCGTAGTAGGCGGCGTGCCCGGCGAGGGTGCGCACCAGGGCGCCGGCCTTGCCCTCCGGGCGCAGCGCCGCGTCGACCTCCCAGGCGGCCTCCCGGCAGATCCGCATGAGGGCGGCGGCCACCCGGGTGGCGCTCCGGATCGCCGCGGTCTCGGTCTCGGTGGGGTCGACCGGCTCGCCGACGAAGACCACGTCGACGTCGCTGACGTAGTTGAGTTCGCGGCCGCCGGTCTTGCCCAGCGCGATGACCGCCAGCCGGCAGGCCGCGGCGTCGGCCGGCTGCTCGGCGACGGCCAGCGCCAGCCCGGCGGTGAGGACGGCGGCGGCGATGTCGGCCAGCTCGGCGGCGACCTCGTCGGCGGTGAGGCTCTCGGCGAGGTCCCGCCCGGCCAGGGAGAGGATCGCCCGCCGGTAGGCCAGCCGCAGCTCGCCGATGCGCTGCGGGCTCGCGTCCGGCGCGGCCTTGCCCAGGCGCACGCCCCACGGCGGGTCGTCGGGGTCGGCGCCGACGGCGACCAGCATCTGGCGCTCCAGCGCCTGCGGCGTGGGCCGGGAGGGGCCGCGACCGTCGGCGTCCAGCACCGTCCAGTCACCGGGGTGCGCGGCGAGGTGGTCGGCGAGACCGGAGCTGGCGCCGAGCACCGCGAGCAGGCGCGCCCGCAGCGGCGCCGAGCCGCGCAGGCGGGCCAGCAGGGCGGCGGCCGAGCCGCCGGCGGGGTCCTCGCGGTCCAGCGACTCGATCAGCCGGCGCAGCGACCGGACGGCGAGGTCGGGGTCGCCGGTGCGCGCCAGGGCCGAGACCACGGGGCCGGCCTCGGGATCGGCGGGCTCGTTGCGCTCGAGGTCCCACAGCCCCATGGCCGGCTCGGACAGCAGGCGGGCGGCCCGCTCCCCGTCGAGGAAACCGAACCGCACCAGCCGGACCACGGCCCGGCGGGGCACCTCCGTCGCGTCGCTCGTCGTCACGGCGGACTCAGGCCGCGGCGCGGGCGCGCTCGCGCACCAGGTCGGCGAAGCGGGCGGCGAACGGCGCCCACACCTCCTCCAGGTCCGGGTGCACCGCGGCGGCGCGGGCGCAGATCGTCTCCCGGTCCAGCCCGCTGGCGGCCACGCCGACCACGTCGCGCCCGGCCCACTCCGCGACGATCTCCGGGGTCGTCTCGATGTGGAACTGGAGGCCGTAGACGTGCCGGCCGACGCGGAAGGCCTGGTGCGGGTACATCGGGCTGCTCGCCAGCAGCGTGGCGCCGACCGGCAGCTCGGCGATCTCGTCGTGGTGGAACTGGATGACGTCGGGGCTCAGCGGCAGCAGCCGGAACAGCGGGTCGGCGTCCGCCGCGTCGCGCTTGGCGACCAGCAGGGCGCCGACCTCCGGGCCGTCGACGGCCTTCCGCACCCGCCCGCCGCCGACCTCGGCCAGCAGCTGCGCGCCGAGGCAGATCGCCAGCGTGGGGACGTCGGCCCGCCGGGCCTCGGCCAGGAGCCGGCGGACCCCGACCAGCTCCGGGCTGGTCTGCTCGTCGTCCATGGCCGACTGCGGACCGCCCATCACCAGGAGCCCGTCGAACGCGTGGAGCGTCTCGGGCAGCTCGTCGCCGGTGCCGAGGTGGCGCTCGTCGAGCTCGAGCCCGGCCTCGCGCAACCACCCGGCGAGGCGGGCGGGTGGGTCGGTCTCGTGGGGGACGACGACGAGCAGGCGGGCCACGCCGCCGAGGGTAGGCGACGGACCCCTACAGGCCGGGCAGGTAGCTGCGCAGCTCCCACGGGGTGACGTTGCGCCGGTAGGCGTTGAACTCCTCCCACTTGTTGCGCAGGAAGAACTGGAAGACGTGCTCGCCCAGGGTCTCGGCGACCAGCTCGCTGCCCTGCATCGCGGTGAGCGCCTCACCGAGGGAGACCGGGAGGTCCTCGTAGCCGGCCGCGCGCCGCTCGGTGTCGGTGAGCGACCAGACGTCGTCCTCGGCCTCCGGCGGCAGCTCGTAGCCCTTCTCGATGCCGCGCAGCCCGGCGGCCAGCAGGACGGCGAAGGTGAGGTAGGGGTTGCACGCGGAGTCCGGGGAGCGCACCTCGACCCGCGCCGACTGCGCCTTGCTCGGCTTGTACGAGGGCAGCCGCACCAGCGCCGAGCGGTTGGCCCGGCCCCACGTCGCCGCCGTCGGCGCCTCGGTGCCGGCCAGCAGCCGCCGGTAGGAGTTGACCGTCTGGTTGGTGACGGCCGTGTACTCCTTCGCATGCAGGAGCAGACCGGCGATGAACTGCTTGCCGGTGGTCGACAGCTTCATCGGGTCGGCCGGGTCGTGGAAGGCGTTGCGGTCGCCCTCGAACAGCGACAGGTGGGTGTGCATCGCCGAGCCGGCCAGGTCGGTGAACGGCTTGGGCATGAACGTGGCGTGCACGCCCTGGGCCAGCGCCACCTCACGGACGACGTGCCGCAGCGTCATGATGTTGTCGGCCATCGACAGCGCGTCGGCGTAGCGCAGGTCGATCTCCTGCTGGCCCGGGGCGACCTCGTGGTGGCTGAACTCCACCGAGATCCCCATCGCCTCCAGCGCGAACACCGCCTCGCGCCGGAAGTCGTGCGCGACGTTGTGCGTGGACAGGTCGAAGTAGCCGCCGTTGTCGGCCGGCTGCGGCGCGCTGCCGTCGGTGGGGAGGTCCTGGAGCAGGAAGAACTCCACCTCGGGGTGGGTGTAGAAGGTGAAGCCCATGTCGGCGGCCTTGGACAGGGTCCGGCGCAGCACGTGCCGGGGATCGGCCCACGACGGCGAGCCGTCGGGCAGCGTGAGGTCGCAGAACATCCGCGCGGTGTCGCTGGGCCGCCCCGAGGACGCCGGCATCACCTGGAAGGTGCCCGGGTCGGGCTTGGCCAGCATGTCGGACTCGTAGACGCGCGCGAAACCCTCGATGGCCGAGCCGTCGAAGCCGATGCCCTCGGCGAAGGCCGCCTCGATCTCGGCCGGCGCGACGGCCACCGCCTTGAGGTAGCCCGACACGTCGGTGAACCACAGCCGCACGAAGCGGATGTCGCGCTCTTCCAGGGTGCGCAGGACGAACTCCTGCTGTCGGTCCATGCTCGGCATGATCGTGTCCAGTCGTTTCCGGGTCGTTTCGTCGTCCCCAGCCTGCCCCCTGCGGACGGCGGACACACGGGTCGGGGCCCGGAATCGTCCCGTGTCGCGCTCAGCCCACCGGGGCGCTGACCTCGGTCAGGGGCACGTCGGGGTCGGCCAGGCGCGCCGGGTCGACCGCCACCCGGGACCGGATGAGCTCCTGCACCGGCTCGGTCAGGTCCCACACGTTCACCGTCATCGCGGCGGTCACCCGGTCCCCGGCGGTCCAGAAGGCGGTGAAGGCGCCGTCCTCGGGAGCGCCCCGGCACACCACGGTGTCCTCGGGCGAGGCGAGCCCGGAGTACTCCATGCCGAGGTCGTACTGGTCGGTGAAGAAGTAGGGCAGCCGGTCGTACGCCGCCTCCTGGTCGAGCATCGACCGGGCGGCCGCCGGCCCGCCGTTCAGGGCGTTGGCCCAGTGCTCCACGCGCACGTGCCGGCCGTAGAAGGGGGCGAACGACCGCGCCACGTCGCCGGCGGCGAACACGCCGGGGGCCGAGGTGCGCAGCCGCTCGTCGGTGACCACGCCGTCGTCCACCTCGAGCCCGGCCGCGGCGGCGAGCTCCGTCCGCGGCGCGACGCCCACGCCCACCACGACGAGGTCGGCCGGCAGCCCGGCGTGCTGGTCGGTGACGACGGAGGTGACCCGGCCGCCGTCCCCCCGGAACTCGCGCACGGTCGTGTCGGTGAACAGGTCCACGCCGTGGTCGCGGTGCAGCCGGGCGAAGACGGCGCCCATCTGGCGGCCGAGGGAACCGAACAGCGGGGTCGGCTGCGGCTCGACGACGACGACGTCGTTGCCGAGCGACCGCGCCGCCGCGGCCACCTCCATGCCGATCCAGCCGGCCCCGACGACGAGCACCCGCCGCCCGCCGCCGGTCAGGTCGGCGCGCAGCCGGTCGGAGTCCGCCAGGGTGCGCAGGTACCGGACGCCGTCGAGGTCGGCGCCGGGCACCGGCAGCCGGCGGGGGGCCGACCCGGTGGTGAGCAGCAGCCGGGCGTAGGGCAGCTCCTCTCCCGTGTCGAGCCGGACGCGGGAGCCGGCGACGTCGAGCCCGGTCGCCGCGACGCCGGTGCGCAGCTCGACGTCGTGCGCGGCGTACCAGTCCTCGTCGTGGACGAACGCCTTCTCCCGCTCGGCGCTGCCGAGCAGGTACTGCTTGGACAGCGGGGGCCGCTCGTAGGGCCGCTCCGGCTCGGCGCCGAGCAGCACGAGCGGCCCGCCGAAGCCCTCCTCCCGCAGCGTCTGGGCGGCCTTGGCGCCGGCCAGCCCGGCTCCGACGATCACGAACGGGTTCGAGGCGGGCATGGCGACCTCCCGGGACGGGTCAGGCGGTGGTTCCGGTCAGGGCGAAGAACTCGGCGCGGGAGCGGGCGTCGGACCGGAGGACGCCGTGCAGCGCCGAGGTGACGGTGCGGGCGCCGGGCGCGCGGACGCCGCGCAGGGACATGCACAGGTGCTCGGCCTCGATGACCACGCCGACCCCGCGCGGGGCGAGGTGCTCCTGCAGCCAGTCGGCGACCTGCTGGGTCAGCCGCTCCTGCACCTGGAGGTCGCGGGCGAACAGCTCGAGGACGCGGGCGAGCTTCGACAGCCCGAGGATCCGGCCGGCCGGCAGGTAGCCGATGTGCGCGACCCCGGAGAACGGGAGCAGGTGGTGCTCGCACAGCGACTGCACCGGGATGTCCTTGGCGATGACCAGCTCGTCGTAGCCCTCGTTGGCGAAGGTCGTGAGGTCGAAGGGACGGCCGGTCAGCAGCTCGGCGAAGGACTCGGCGACCCGCCGTGGCGTCTCGGCCAGGTGCGGGGACCCAGGGTCCTTGCCGAGGGCCCGGAGCAGGGCGGTCACCGCCTCCTCGGCGGCGGCCACGTCGACCCCGGTGCCGGGACGGACCGCCCGCAGGTGGCCGCTCCGGCTGGTGCCCGCCGCGGCCGCGAGCTCGCTCACGCGTGGGCCTCGGCGCGGGCGTCGTGGCGGGCGGCCAGCCGGGCGAGGGCGACCGCGGCGACGAGCAGCCCGAGGTCCCGGAGGGCGACGTCGTAGAAGCCGGGGACCGTCAGCAGGTTGACGATGATGCCGCCGAGCCACGCGGCGACCAGCCAGCCGCCGAAGCGGGGGGCAACGGCCACCACGACGCCGGCCAGCACCTCGACGACGCCCACCGCGTACATGGCCTGCTGCGCGGTGCCGGGCAGCAGGTCGTCGACCCACGGGGCGAGGTAGCCGGGCCAGTCGGTGAGCAGGTTGGCGAACTTGTCCAGGCCGAAGGCGATCGGGGCGATCGTGAACACCGTGCGCAGCAGCACGAAGGCCTGGTGGGCCGGGTCGGCGACCGTGGCGCGGGGCCGGGTGAGGTGGATCGTCATGGCAGACCCTCCTTCTAAAACCAACGATGGCTAGAAGTAGAGACCTGGGTCACAGTCCTGTCAATCCCTCCCGGCTACGGCTCGAGGCGGACGCAGCAGCGGTCCGGGCTGGGCGCCAGCCGGGCTGCCCAGCCGGTGCCGGGCACCGCCTCCAGGAGCCCCTCCAGCAGCTGCAGGTTCATGCCGCACACCAGCGCGGTGTGCTCGCGGGCCAGGGCGTGGAACGGGCAGTTGGCCAGCGTGGTCGCGCCGTCCTCGGTCCGGGGCTCGAAGCCGGCGTCCTCCAGGGCCTCGACGACGCGGGCGCGCGGCTCGCCGCCCGCACTCCCCGCCGAGTCGCCGAGCTCCCGGCCGCGGGCGCGGGCCCGCCGACCGAGCACGACCCGCGGCGGCTCACCGGAGGCGTCGGCCTCCTCCAGCGCGCCGGCGAGCAGCTCACCGGCCAGGTCGTACCGGCGCTCGGGGAAGGAGACCTCGACCGCGCACCCCGCCCGCCGGTACAGCTTCGCGGGGCGGCCCGCCCCGGGCCCGGACCGGCCGGTGCGCCGCTCGAAGGAGACCTCGAGCAGCCCGTCGGCCACCAGGCGGTCCAGGTGGAAGGCGGTCGTCGGGCGCGGGACCCCGAGCGCGCCGGCTGCGTCGTCCCGGCTCACCGCGGCCGGCTGCCGGACGACGTAGTCGTAGAGCCGGCGCCGGGTGGGCTCGGCGAGGGCGGCCACCGCGGCGACCCGCGCGCTCCGGTCGGCGTCCACACCCGGGATTCTAGGACTCAGAGTCGTTGGCGGAAGAGTCTCCCGCCAGCCGGGCGAGCAGGTGCTCGCGCAGCACGAGGGCGCTGTTGTGCTCCCGGTCGCGGGCGCTGTACAGCAGCGCCACGTCCCCGGCGCGGGCGGCGTCGAGCAGCGGCTGCACCGCTCCGGGCGAGGACTCGAGCTCGGCCAGGTAGCGCCGGCGGAACTCCGTCCACCGCTGCGGGTCGTGCCCGAACCAGCGGCGCAGCTCCGTGCTCGGCGCGACGTCCTTCGCCCAGCCGTCCAGCGGCAGGTCGTCCCGGCGGACGCCGCGCGGCCACAACCGCTCGACGAGGAAGCGCGGCCCGCTCCCACGGGCGCCGTCGGCGTCGTGGACGCGGGCGAGCCGGATCCCCACGGGGCCTCCTCGGTCGAGGGCCGGAGCGGGAGTGACGAGTACCACACTTCCGTCCGAGGACAAGGTCCCTGGTCAGCCGTCCGCGTGTCGGCCACGCTGCGCGGATGACGACCGTCGTACCGAGCCGCGTGTCCGGAGCAGCCGAGGCCCTGGCGCGTCAGCAGGCGCGTGTCGACCTGCTGGTCGCGCGGGCGGTCTCCTCGGGACGGTGGGACGCATCCCTCTCGGCCGCGGACCGCGCCCGCCTGGTCGCGCTCGGCCACTTCCCCGCCTACGACGCGGAGCTGCACTGGACGCCGTGCGAGGTGGCCGGCCACCTGCGCGACAGCGCCCTGGTCTTCACCGAGCGCATCTACCGGCTGCGCACGGAGACCGACCCGCTGCTGCCCGACTTCGAGACCGACGAGCCCGCCCGCGTGGCCGGGTACCACACCGTTCCGCCGGTGCAGCTCGCCGAGCAGCTGCGGCGGGCCCAGGCCGCCCTGTTCGACAGCGTGGCGCGCCTCGACCCGGCCGACCTCCACCGGACCGGCCGGCACGAGGTCGACGGCCGCACCACCCTCGCCGAGGTCCTCGCGTTCCTCCCGGCCCACCAGCGCGACCACGCCGACCAGCTGGCCGCCCTGCTGGCCGGCGGCTGAACCGGGGGCCGACGCCCCCTCCTCGCCGCGGCCCGGATCTAGCATGTGACGGCCACCAGGAGAGCGCCGCGGCCACGGGCGCGACCCGCACGCCCGGCCGTGGCGCCGGTGGCGGAGGGCGAGATGGACGCCGTTCTGGCAGTGGTCGTCATCGCGGTCCTGGCCCTGGTCGTGCTGGCCGTGTCCAGCGTGCGGGTGGTCTCCCAGTACGAGCGCGGCGTGGTCCTGCGGCTCGGCCGGCTGCACGGTGAGACCCGTGCGCCGGGGCTGGCCCTCATCGCCCCCGCGGTCGACCGCATGCACAAGGTCAACATGCAGATCGTCACGATGCCGGTGCCGGCTCAGGAGGGGATCACCCGCGACAACGTCACGGTCAAGGTCGACGCCGTCGTCTACTGGCGGGTCTTCGACCCCGTGCGCGTGGTCGTCGACGTGCAGAACTACCAGGCGGCGATCGGCCAGGTCGCCCAGGCCTCCCTGCGGTCGATCATCGGCAAGAGCGACCTCGACGACCTGCTGTCCAACCGCGAGCGGCTCAACCAGGGGCTGGAGCTGATGATGGACAGCCCCGCCGTCGACTGGGGCATCCACATCGACCGCGTGGACATCAAGGACGTCGCGCTGCCCGAGTCGATGAAGCGCTCGATGTCCCGCCAGGCCGAGGCCGAGCGCGAACGCCGGTCCCGGGTGATCACCGCCGAGGGCGAGCTCCAGGCCTCCCAGAAGCTGGCCCAGGCCGCCGAGGTGATGGCCACCCAGCCGGCCGCGCTCCAGCTGCGGCTGCTCCAGACGATGGTGGAGGTCGCCGCGGAGAAGAACTCCACCGTGGTGCTGCCGTTCCCCGTCGAGCTGCTGCGGTTCCTCGAGCGGACCACCCCGGCGGAGACGGTGGCGGCTCCCGCCGTGACCAACGGCGTCCCCGTCCGTTCGTGATCACGGGAACAGCCCTCCCGCCTGGCCGGGGACCCGGGAGGACGACGAGACTGACCGGGTGACTGGACAGCAGGTACAACTCCGGGTGGCCCTGGCCCAGGTCGACACCCGGGTCGGCGACATCCCCGGCAACGTCGAGCTGGTGACCCGCTGGACGGCGAAGGCGGCCGAGGCCGGCGCGCACCTCGTCGTCTTCCCCGAGATGACCCTCACCGGCTACCCGCCCGAGGACCTCGTCCTCCGGGAGTCCTTCGCGCGCTCCAGCGAGCACGCGCTGGTCGACCTCGCCGCCTCCCTGGCCGACCAGGGCCTGGGCGGCATGGCGGTCGTCGTCGGCTACCTGGCCCACACCGAGGGCGCCGGCCCGGCCCCGGTGGAGTCGATGCCCGAGGACGACCGCCCGGCCGACGCCAACCCGCGCCGCGGCGCACCGCGCAACGGCGCCGCCCTGCTCTACGGCGGGGACGTCGTCGTCCGCTACTACAAGCGGCACCTGCCCAACTACGGCGTCTTCGACGAGGCGCGCTACTTCGTGCCCGGCACCGAGCTCCCGGTCGTGCGGCTGCACGGCATCGACGTCGCGCTCACCGTGTGCGAGGACCTCTGGGTCGAGGGCGGCCCGTGCGGCGTCGCCGGCCAGGCGGGGGTCGACCTGGTCGTCTCCCCCAACGCCTCGCCCTACGAGCGGGCCAAGGACGACCTGCGGCTGCCGCTGGTCCGCCGCCGCGCCGCCGAGGCGCGGGCCACGGTCGTCTACTGCAACCAGGTGGGCGGGCAGGACGAGCTGGTCTTCGACGGCGACTCGATGGCCGTGGCGCCGGACGGCGAGCTGCTCGGCCGCGCCCCGCAGTTCGTCGAGCACCTGCTGACCGCCGACCTGACCATCGACCCGTCGTCGGTGCCCGAGCGGCGCGAGGGCCGCATCGGGCCGATGACGGTCACCCGGCACGTGGTGTCCGAGCAGCCGCTGCCGGCCTTCGACGCGCGGCCGCCGTCCATCGTCGAGCCGCTGGAGGACTGCGAGGAGGTCTGGCGGGCGCTGGTCCTGGGCCTGCGCGACTTCATCGACAAGAACGGCATGCCCTCGGTGGTGCTGGGCCTGTCCGGCGGCATCGACTCCGCCGTCGTCGCCGCCCTCGCCGTCGACGCCCTCGGCCCCGACCGGGTGTACGGCGTCGGGCTGCCGTCGAAGTACTCCAGCGAGCACTCGCTGGCCGACGCCGAGGACCTCGCCAAGCGGACCGGGCTGCACTATACGGTGGTGCCGATCGCGCCGATGGTCGACGCCTACCACGCGTCGGTCGAGCTCAGCGGGGTCGCCGCGGAGAACCTGCAGGCGCGGGTGCGCGGCACGCTGCTCATGGGGCTGTCCAACCAGTCCGGGCACCTGCTGCTGACCACCGGCAACAAGAGCGAGGTGGCCGTCGGCTACTCCACCCTCTACGGGGACTCGGCGGGCGGCTTCGGGCCGATCAAGGACGTCCCCAAGACCCTGGTGTGGGAGCTGGCCCGCTGGCGCAACGCCTGGGCCCGCGACCACGGGGAGACCGAGCCGATCCCGCTGAACTCCATCGACAAGCCGCCGTCGGCCGAGCTCGCCCCCGGCCAGGTGGACACCGACTCGCTGCCCTCCTACGAGGAGCTCGACGCGGTCATCGCCGACTACGTCGACCGCGACCTCGGGATGGCCGAGCTGCTCGAGCGCGGCCACGACCCCGAGGTGGTCGCCCGCGTGCTGCGGCTGGTCGACGCCGCCGAGTTCAAGCGCCGGCAGTCGGCTCCGGGAACGAAGATCAGCCTGAAGGCGTTCGGCCGTGATCGGCGTCTGCCGATCACCAACCGCTGGCGGGAGTCCCTGCCCAGCGTCCGCGAGGGAGCGGCACAGTCATGAGCGAATCGGTGCTCTACGGCGGGACCTCGACCGCCCGGGTACGCGTGCACCACCTGCAGCAGGCCAAGGAGCGCGGCGAGAAGTGGGCCATGCTCACCGCCTACGACACGGTGAGCGCATCGGTGTTCGAGGAGGCCGGCATCCCGGTGCTCCTGGTGGGCGACTCCGGCGGCAACGTCGTCCTCGGGCTGGACAGCACCGTGCCCGTGACCCTCGAGGACATGCTGCTGATGACCCGCGCGGTCACCCGCTCCACCCGGCGCGCGCTGGTCGTGGCCGACCTGCCCTTCGGCAGCTACGAGGCCGGACCGCAGCAGGCGCTGGCCAGCGCCGTCCGGCTGATGAAGGAGGGCGGGGCGCAGGCGGTCAAGCTCGAGGGCGGGGTGCGGGTCGCGCCGCAGATCCGGGCGTTGAGCGAGGCCGGCATCCCCGTGATGGCGCACATCGGGTTCACCCCGCAGAGCGAGCACGCCCTCGGCGGTTTCCGGGTGCAGGGTCGCGGGGCCGGCGCCGAGCAGCTGCTGGCCGACGCGCACGCCGTCCAGGAGGCCGGGGCGTTCTCGGTCGTCATGGAGATGGTCCCGGCCGAGATCGCCGGCCAGGTCACCAAGGAGCTGGCCATCCCGACCATCGGCATCGGCGCCGGCGTCGACTGCGACGCCCAGGTGCTGGTCTGGCCGGACATGGCCGGGATGACCGGTGGGCGGGTGCCGCGGTTCGTGAAGCAGTACGCCGACCTGCGGGCCGAGCTGCTGCGCGCGGCCCGCGAGTACGCCGACGACGTCCGCACCGGCACCTTCCCCGGCCCCGAGCACTCCTTCGAGTAGCCCTCCGCCGGTGCCCTCGGTGCTCTGCGGGCGCGATGTCGCCCGCAGAGCACCGAGGACGCGCGCAGAGCGAGGCCTCAGCCGCTCCTCCGCTGCCCGCGGTCCAGCGCCCGCCGCACCCGCGGGCCGAGCACCCGGGGCACGAGGTCGCCCCACGTCCACCGGACCACGCCCCAGCCCTCGTCGCGCAGCGCGTCCTCCCGCCGCTTCTCCTCGAACACGACGTCGCCGGGCTCCTGGCCCGGCCGCAGCAGCCGCCCGTACTTGACCCGCCCATCGAACTCGCCGAGGACACGGTGTTCCTCCCAGCCGAAGTCGACGCGGCCGACCGAGCGGCCGGAGACGGTCCGCACGTCGAGTTGCAGCGTGGACGGTGGCAGTCCCAGCCGGTGCAGCAGCACCCGGCTGCGGCTCTCACCCACGGACTCGCTGCGCCCGTCGGCGAACCGCACGGCACGGGCGGCCGAGCGGCTCCCCGGCGTCCCGGTGACGTCGGCCAACCGGCGCTCCAGTTCGTGCCACTGCACGAGGCGCAGCCGCAACGCCGCGTCGAGTGCGACGACCGCGGGTTCGAACGGCAGGGTCCGTGCGAGGTCGAGGACCGTGCGGGCAGGGTGGGTCACCGCGACCCCGCCCACGGAGACCACGTCCTCATCCGGCAGCCGGACGACGTGGCAGCGCAGGTACCGCCCGACCTCGCTGGAGGCGGGCGGCCGGCGGCTGACGTGGACGCGGTCCAGCGGCGTCGCCCAGAGCGGCAGCCCGAGGAGGACCGCGGCGGACTGGTGGCTCACCACGGCGGGGCGGTGCAGGCCCGCGAGCGTCGCGGTGACCAGGTGCCGATGCCGCCACACCGGGTCCGACTGCACGTCCGGCAGGTAGGCACCGGGCCGCAGCCGGGCCAGGTCCCCCGCCCGGAGACGGCGGGTCAGCTCCTCGTCAGACCAACCTTCCGCGAGGGCGCGGCGGCGCAGGACGAGGTCGGGTGGCAGCGAGGAGTCCATGGGCCCGACCGTCGTCGGTCGGCAGCCCACCCGGCGGCCCGCGGCCGCACCGGTGGACGGCGCCCCCGCCTGTGGACGGCGCTGTCGTCTCCCTCTGCCGGCGAGTTCCGAGCTCTACGGGCGAGATCGTGCCCGCAGAGCTCGGGAAATGCCGGCAGAGCAGGGGCGTCGAGCGCGGCGGACGGCGTCAGACGTCGGTGACGCGGATGCCGGCGTGCGCCTTGTACCGGCGGTTCACCGACACCAGGTTGATGGTGAGCGCCTCGACCTGGCGGGCGTTGCGCAGCCGGCCGGCGTAGACCCCGCGCATCCCGGGCAGCCGGCCGGCCAGCGCCTGCACCGTGTCGGTCGCCTCGCGCACGTCGCCGACGACCATGACGTCGCCGTCCAGGGTCGGCTTGGAGAGGTCCTCGAGCAGGACGGCCGACAGGTGGTGGAAGGCGCCGACCACGTGCGAGTCGGGCAGCAGGGCCGCGGCCTGCTGGGCCACCGACCCCTCCGGCACGTCGAGCACGTAGGCGCCGAGCTCGTCGAAGGCCATGGGGACGACGCAGTCGACGACGACCTTCCCCGCCAGCGGGGTGGCCAGCTCGGCGAGGGTGTCGGCGTGCCCGGCGAACGGCACCGCGACGATCACCAGGTCCGCCGCACCCGCGACGTCCACGTTCGACCCGCCCTGCACCGAGACCTCGGCGCCGCCGGTCGCGACGGCGGCCCGGGAGGCGACCTCGGCGGCGACGTCCGTGCACCGCTCCGGGTCGCGGGACCCGAGCAGCACCCGCTGTCCGACGGCGGCCAGTCGGACGGCGAGCCCGCGCCCCTGGGGTCCGGTGCCACCGAGCACCCCGACGACCAGCTCCTCCACCGAACGTCCGTCAGCCACGTCGCCACCTCTCGCGCGCCGGACCGCCCGGCACCCCGCCGCTGATCATGCCCGGACGGCCGGCGACCCGAACCGGCCGCTCAGTCGCCCTCCCACGCGCGGTCCTCGTTGGTCAGCCGTTCCTCGCGCTCGGCCACCGACTGCAGGGCGTGCTCGGCTTCCTCGCGGGTGGCGTACGGGCCGAGCCGGTGCCGCTCGGCGCAGCCGTCCTGGTCCTCGACGGTGTGGTGCTTGAGGCAGTAGAACCACGGTCCCTGCGCCATGTGCGACCTCCTCGCGATCGGGCTGGTCCGCCCACCCTCCCACCGTCAGACGTCCACCATCACCTGGTCGTGCCGGGCGTAGAAGGCGGTCATCTCCTCCGGGGACAGCTGCCGGCCGCTGCGGCGCAGTTCGGCCATCTCGGCGAAGAAGTGCTCCCGGGCGATGCCGGGCGCGAAGAGGATGAGGAAGGAGACCGGCTCGTCGCCGTCGTTGCGGAACCCGTGGACGCCGCGCTCGTGCACGAGCGCGTAGTCCCCCGCCGCGTGCGGCCGCCAGGTGCCGTCGGCGTAGACGGTCAGCTCGCCGGAGAGCACGAAGAACGCCTCGGAGAAGGTCGAGTGGTAGTGCGGGGCCGCGCCGCGGCTGCGCGGCGCGACCGAGTACTCGACCAGGCCGTACCGGCCGCCCGTGACCGACCCGGGCGCGACCATGCGCAGCGCGCTCGTCTCGCCGTTGGCCACCATCGGGTGCTCGGACAGCGTGCGGACGACGACCAGCCCGGGCTCCGGGTGCGACATGGCCGCCACCCTGGCACCGCGAGCGGGCCGCGTCGACCTCCGCGCGGCGAGTTCAGCCGCCCATACGGAACTCGCAAGACTCGCGACGGCCTGCGACTTCCGGCCGCCTGCCCGGTACGGCATCCTGCTTCCGTGACCGGACGGCGACGCATGGGCACCGACACACCGAGCAGCGCGGTGAACCGCGGGCCGGAGCACCGGGTGGCCGTGATGGTCCTCGCCGTCCTCACCTTCCTCGGCGGGCTCGTCGGCTCGGTGGCGCTGCTCTTCGACGGCACGGTGCACCCGGGGCCCGCGCGGCTCTGGTACGCCGCCGTGATGCTCACGTGCCTGGTCGTCTCCCTGTCGCTGGCGGTGCGGCAGCGGGCCGGCCCCTGGGCGACCTTCGGGCTGGTGCTCCTCGGCCACGTGGTCTACGTCGTCGCCGTCCTCAGCATCGAGGAGCCCCGGCACGCACCACCGTTGCTGCTGCTCTTCCCGTGTTTCGTCGCAGCGTGGTTCCTCGGCCCGTGGATGGTCGGGGTCAGCATGCTGATGACCGTCCTGTCCTGTGCGATCGCGCTGACGCACTCCGAGAGCTCCGTGCTGGCAGTCCTCATCCAGGTCGCGATCGCCGCCGGGGTGCTCAACGCCGCGTCCCTCGGCGTCTACGTACTGCGCCGCCGCGTGCAGCGACTGCTCGGAGCCACGCAGGCGCTGTCCCTCCAGGACCCGCTCACCGGCCTGGCCAACCGCCGCTACCTCGTCGAGCACGCCCCGCGGGTGTGGCGCCAGGCCCGCCGCGAGGGCACCCGGGTCGCGGCCATGGTGCTCGACCTCGACCACTTCAAGCAGCTCAACGACGCCCACGGGCACGCCGCGGGTGACGCGGTGCTGCGGGCGGTCGCCGCCTCGCTGGCGGCGACGGTGCGCCCCACGGACGTGCTGGCCCGCATCGGCGGCGAGGAACTGGTCGTGCTCGGCCTCGTCAGCGACTCCGCCGAGGCCGGCCGGCTGGCCGAGCGGCTGCGGACGGCGGTCTCGACCAGCCGCAGCGTGGCGGGGCACTCGGTCACCGCCTCGATCGGCATCGCGCTGGTCCGGCCGGTCGACGGCGAGGACGCCGCGGCCGCGACCTGGCGGCTCATCGACCGGGCCGACGGCGCCATGTACGAGGCCAAGCAGGCCGGGCGGGACCGGGTGGCCGCCGTCCTGCCGCGGCAGCGCACCGCCGGTGACCACCTGCCGGCGGCCGGCGAGCCCGCCTGAGCTCTCGACCGGTGGGGACGCCGGTTCTCTGCTTCCCTGTCCCCATGACCCTCGTCGCGCCCGACCCGACCCGCACGGTGCCCTTGCCGCTGCGCGAGCAGGCCGACGTCCGCGACCGGTGGCTCACCCAGCGGGTGCTCGACCTGCTGCCCGGCCTCATGGACCGCGCCGGGATCGACCTGTGGCTCGTGGTCGGCCGCGAGTACAACGAGGACCCGGTGCTGGCGACGCTGCTGCCGGCGACCTGGCTGTCCGCGCGGCGGCGCACGATCCTGGTGCTGCACCGCAGCGACGACGGCGTGACGGCGGCGGCCGCCTCCCGCTACCCGGTCGGTCAGTTCCTGCCGGCCTGGTCGCCGGAGGACGCCGGGGACCGGCCGGCCGAGGAGGCGCAGTGGGCCGAGGTGCGCCGCATCGTGGAGCAGGCCGACCCGCGGCGGATCGGGATCGACGTGTCGGCGGACTTCGCGCTGGCCGACGGCCTCTCCCACACCGAGCACCGGCAGCTCACCGAGGCTCTCGGCCCCTACGCCGGCCGGCTGGTGTCGGCCGAGGAGCTCGCGGTCAGCTGGTTGGAGACGCGGTTGCCCGAGGAGATCGCGGCGCTGCACGGACTCAACCGGCTGGTCGCCGAGGTGGTCGCCGAGGCCTTCTCCCCCGCCGTGCTGTCCGTCGGGGCGACCACCGCCACCGACCTCGCCTGGTGGATCCGGCAGCGGCTGACCGACCGCGGGGTCGACCCGTGGTTCCACCCGGTCGTGGACCTGCAGCGTGCCGGCGTGCCCCCGATCGAGGAGTGCGGCGCGCTGCTGCCCGCCGTCCCCTACGACTCGCCTGTGCTCCCCGGCGACCTCGTGCACTGCGACGTCGGGGCGTCCAGCCTGGGGCTGAAGAGCGACAGCCAGCGCACGGGGTACGTGTTGTGTCCCGGTGAGCGCGAGGCCCCGGCCGGGCTGCACCGGGCGCTGGCCACCGGCACGCGGCTGCAGGACCTCACCACCGCGGAGCTGCTCGTGGGCCGCACCGGGAACGAGGTGCTCACCGCCGCCCGCGCCGCCGCCGCGGCGGAGGGCATCGACGGGGACGTCTACTCCCACCCCGTCGGCTTCCACGGCCACGGCGCCGGCCCGGCCATCGGCCTGTGGGACGACCAGGACGGCGTCCCCGGCGCCGGCGACCGGGTGCTGCACCCCGACACCGTGTACGCGCTGGAGCTGTGCGTGCGGGTGCCGGTGCCCGAGTGGGGCGGCCAGCCGGTGCGCTGCGCGTTGGAGGAGGGCATCGCCCTGACCGACGAGGGCGTCACCTACCTCGGCGACCGGCAGACCGAGCTGATCCTCATCCGCTGAGCGGGGCCCTCACCCCTTCTTCTTGCGCGCCTCGGCGGTCTTCTCGTCGTTCGCCTTCTGGACGGCGTCGACCAGTTCCTTCTTCTTCATCTTCGAGCGGCCGGAGACGCCGAGCTTCTTGGCCAGCGCCAGCAGGTGCTCCTTGGAGGCGTTGGCGTCGACCCCGCCCTTGGTCTTCCGATCGGTGTCCCGGCCACCGGCGGCCTGCGCGTCCGACGGTCCCTTCCTGCCGCCCTCCTTCGGCGCCCACCGGTCCCCGACCTTCTCGAAGCTGTGCTTGACCGCCGACCAGGCCGTCTGGTTGGCCCGCTGCTCGTCGTCGTAGGAGTCCATGGCCGAGTCGTAGGCCTTGGTGAAGGTCCGCTGGGCCTTCTTCGGCGAGCGCCGCAGGGTGCTGGGCAGCTCGTCCTGCTTGGCGGTGCCCTTCTTCGTCGTCTTCGGCATGGGCCGCCCCTACCCGCGGCACGCGCCAAGATCACATCCGCGGCGACGGGGCCGGCGTCGCGACCAGGTCCTCCGCGGCTCAGGCCGCGGCGAACCGCGACCAGTGGGCCCGCTCGGCGTCGGTCATCGCCCGGCTGGTGTCGGTGACGAAGTCGAACAGCACCATGACGACGTCGGCCCGGATGGCCACCTCGCCGTCCTGGAGCAGCTCCTGGCGCAGGGTGAGGGACTTCGTGCCGAGCCGGGTGACCGTGCTGCGCACGCACAGCCGCTCGCGCACCCGGTAGTACAGCTGGCGCAGGTAGTCGACCTCGAGCCGGGCGAGGATCACCCCGCCGTCCCCCGGCGCCCCCTCGGTCATCGCCAGCCGCGCGTCCTCGATGAGGGCGAGCGCCCGCGCGTGGTTGACGTGGCCGAGGGAGTCCGGGTCCGACCAGCGCAGCTGGACCTCGTGCTCGTGGACGCTCAGGGCAGGTCCGCGGTGTCGGCGGACTGCCGGTGCCCGCCCTGCGCGTCGTCGGGGTCGGTGTGGACCGTCCGCTCCTCGGACTCCGCCAGGATCACCTCCGCGGCGACCTCCTCCATGCCGCTGCCGTGGAGGTCCTCCTCCTCGGGCAGCAGCTGCGACCGGGTGCGGACGTTGTCCTCGGTGACGTTGGCCAGCGCCTCGGGGCTGGGCTCCTTCTGCGTGGTCATCTCAGAAGCGCTCCTGCTCGGTGCCGATGCCGAGCGCGCGGGCGACGTCCTGCACGTTGGTGAACTGCTCCCCCCCGGGCAGACGGCGCAGGTCGGACAGCACGCGGTCGGTGGCGTTGGACTCCTGCGCCTTCGCCACGAGGGTGTCGCGGTCGGCCGGCCACACCTCCTTGCCGAGGGCCTCGGCGATGGCGGCGCGGCGCTCGACGTCGGCCTCGGAGGTGCCGGGGGACGTGGCGGGGGTGTGCGGGTCGGTCATCGGGAGGTCCCTCCGTCGTCGGGGATGGTCACTGGGCCGACGGCGTCGACGCGTCGGTGTAGCGCAGGACGGCGGCCACCGGGACGCCGTCGGGCATCGCCGCCCGCGGGACGACGACGACGCCGGCGCTGCTGGCGACCGACGCCGCGAGCAGCGCGCTGGGGGCCGGGACGACGGTGCCGTGGATGCCGAGGGCGTCCATGTCGTGCTGGTCGACCCCGAGCTCGAGCGGGGAGTTGCCGACCAGCAGCGTCGCCCCGTCGTCGGGCTGGTCGGCCAGCACGAGGGTCTCGACCTGGCCCTTGCGCAGCGCCTCGACGACCGCCGCGGTGCCGGTCACGGCCAGCCCGTGCGCGCCGGCCGCCTGGACCTTCTCGACCGCGTCGGCCTCGTCGTGCCCCTCGTGCTCGGCGACCAGCTCGGCGGCCCGCCGGTCGACCGACTCGCGGTCGGCGGCGGGCGCGCGGGCGGCCCCCCCCCAGGGTAAGCCCAGGTCGATTAACGCCACCCCCCCCCGCGCCGGCCGGCGCGTGCGGGCACGGACGTCGCCGGCGACGAGGACGAACCGCGGGGACAGGCGGCGGGCGTAGGAGGAGATCCGGTCGGCGACGCGGCCGGCGTTGTCCTCCCACTGCCCCTCGGCGCTGTTCTGCCAGTGGTCGTGGGCCCAGCCGCCGACCTTCACCTTGCGGATGTGGAAGGTCTCGCCCGAGACCGTCTCCTCCTCGCCGCCCTCGCCCGGCATGCCGACGTAGCTGATGTCACCGCCGGTCCGGTCGACCAGGACGACGATGTGCGGGATCCGTCCGGGCAGCTCGCGCAGCACCGGGAGGACGTCGGCGTGGGGCGACCACTGCGCCACCTCCTGCCGCGGCGCCTCGACCAGCGGCTGGTCGAGGACGACGCTCCCGTCGGCGGCGACGACCACGGCCCGGCCGCGCAGCGTGGCGACGTCCCCGCCGTCGTTGGCCTCGAGCAGCCGGCCGCGGACCGCCTCGACGACCACCTCGGGGGCGCCCTGCTCGGTGAGCCTCTCGGCGAGGGCGCGGACCCGCAGCTCGACCTCGGTGTCGGCGTTCTCGGTGGTGTGCGTGACGTCGGCGCACACGGTGGCGTACGGCCCGGTGGCGCTGAAGACCGGCTCCAGGAAGGACACGTCCATGGGGTGGGAACCACTCCTCGATCGCTGGCGGAAGACGAACCGCGGGGCCCTGACGGGGCACTCCCGCCTCCGCCGCCTACCCACCGACCGGGGGCTCACACCCGGTGTCGGATCGGTGGGGCAGGGGTAGGCGCGCTGCCATGACCGAACACGACCAGCTGCCGCTGCCCGACTACGACCACCTGCCGGTCGACGGCCTCACCTCGCGGATCCGCACGCTGGACGCGGCGGGTCTGGAGACGCTGCTGGAGTACGAGCGCGCCCACGCCAACCGGCTGCAGGTGGTGACGATCATGGAGAACCGCCTCACCTCGCTGCACGAGGGCGCCCAGCCGTCCGGGGGCGACCCCGCCGCCGCGGCCGCCGACGACCCGGTGCACGCCTCGACCGGGTCGAAGGTCTCCGAGGCCACCTCCGGTCCCCCGGTGAACCCGCCGTCCCAGGGCGACCCGACCAACCCGGCGCAGCCGCGTTCCACCGGCTGAGCCGCCGCGGGTGCGGGAGCGCAGGACCGCCGCGCTCCCGCACGCCGGTCATCCGCTGAAGGCGTCCACCATGTCCATCGCCGCGGGACCGAGCAGCACGATGAACAGCGTCGGAAGGATGCAGAGGATCAGCGGGAAGATCACCTTCACCGGGATCTGCATCGCCTTCTCCTCGGCCCGCTGCCGCCGCTTGAGCCGCATCTCCTGCGCCTGGGTGCGCAGCACGTCGGCGATCGAGACGCCGTACGCGTCGGCCTGGACGACCGCCCGGATGAAGCGGCGCAGGTCGGGCACCGACGTCCGCTCGGCCAGGGCCAGGTAGGCCTCCCGGCGCGGCTGGCCGACGGCGATGTCCTGCAGCGTCCGGACCAGCTCCTGCGCCAGCGGCCCGCGACCGTTGCGCCCGGCCCGGGCCATCGCCGCCTCGAACCCCAGGCCCGCCTCCACCGCGATGGTCATCTGGTCGAGGGTGTCGGCCAGTTCCAGCGCGATCGCCTGCTGCCGCTCCTGGCCCCGGCTGTACAGCAGCAGCTCGGGCACCACGTAGGCGACCCCGGCGACGACGACGGTCATGAGCACCGTCAGCGCCCCGGGCCGGGCGGCGACCACCAGCAGCCCGAGCGCCGCGGCCATCGCCGCGAGCACCAGCTTGGCGGCCACGAGGCGGGGCACCGGCCAGTCCGCCGGCCGGCCGGCGGCACCGGCCAGGCGGTTCAGCCGGGCCACGGTGCCCGCCGGGGTCAGCGCCCGGGCCAGCCGGCTCAGGACCCGCGGGCGGGCACGGACGCCCGCGGACCCGCCGGGGAGGTCGAGCCCGCGGGCGAGGTTGGCCCGCGTGCGCGCGGCGGCGTCCTGCGGGCGGGCGACCAGCGCCCAGCCGAGCAGGGGGACGGCGAGGGCGACGGCCGCGGCGGCGGCGACCACGGGAGCGGGCGTCATCAGAACGTGATCCGCACGGTCTTGCTGAGCCAGAGCCCGCCCACGACCAGCAGGACCGCCGCGCCGGCGAGCATCAGGTGCCCGGCGAGGCTCTCGGTGAAGGCGGCGAGGTAACCGGGGTTGGACACCGAGATGAAGCCGAGGACCCCGAACGGCAGCGCCATGAGCACCACCGCGGAGAGCTTGCCCTCGGCCGAGAGCGCCTTGACCTGCCGGCGGATGGCGTTGCGCTCCCGGATGGTGTGCCCGACGGTGTCGAGCACCTCGGCCAGGTTGCCGCCGACCTCGCGGTGGATGGCGATGGCCTGGGCGGTCCAGCGGAAGTCGTCGCTGCCCATCCGCTCGGCCACCTCGTCGAGGGCGTCGCCGAGGTCGCGGCCGACCCGCGTCTCGTTGACGATGCGCGCGAACTCCTCCGACGTGGGCGCCGCGGCCTCGGTGGCCACCGAGTCCACCGCCCGCAGCAGGCTGTGCCCGGCCCGCAGGCTGCTGGCCATGAGCTGCAGCGAGTCGTCGAGCTGGTCGGCGAAGGCCGCGCGCCGCCGGGCCGTGCGCACGGCCAGGAGCAGCCGGGCGCCCACCGGGGGCAGGACCGCCAGCACCAGGCCCGTGAGCACGCCGCCGGCGAGGAAGCCGAGCGCACCGAGGACGACGGTGCCCAGACCGACGGTCAGGACGAGGTCGGGCAGCGCGATGGTCATGCCGGCCCGCTCGAGCGCCGCGGTCCCGGCGGCTCCCCGGCCGCGCTTGACCAGCGCACGCTCGACGGCCGCCCCGGCGGCGGCCGAGGCGCCGGCCAGCGCGGAGGACGGCGGCGCGACCTGGGGGTCCAGCCGGCTCAGCGGCACCCGCCGCGGCCCGGTCGGGAGGACGACGAGCGCGACGAGCAGCAGTGCCCCGGTCAGCGCCGCGAGGCCGAGCAGCAGCAGCGCCGGGGACATCAGGCCCACCCCCGCCGCGGCGCGACGCTGCCGAAGACGCGGGGCGAGACCGTGATGCCGAGCTCGTCGAACCGGTCGGTGAACCGCGGCCGCACCCCGGTGGGCACCGGCTTGCCGAGGAACCGGCCGGAGGCGTCGACGCCGGCGGAGTAGTCGAAGACGAACGCGTCCTGAAGCGTGACCGTCTCCCCCTCCATGCCCTGGACCTCGGTCACGTGGGTCACCCTTCGCGTGCCGTCGCGCAGCCGGGTCAGCTGGACGACGACGTCGACGGCGGAGGCGATCTGCTCGCGGATGGCGCGCAGCGGGAGGTCCATCCCGGCCATGAGCACCAGCGTCTCCAGGCGGGCGACGGCGTCCCTCGGGGAGTTGGCGTGCACCGTGGACAGGGAGCCGTCGTGCCCGGTGTTCATCGCCTGCAGCATGTCCAGGCTCTCCCCGCCACGGCACTCCCCCACGACGATGCGGTCCGGCCGCATCCGCAGGGAGTTGCGCACCAGGTCTCGGATCGTGATCGCGCCCCGGCCCTCGATGTTGGGGGGCCGCGACTCCAGGCGGACCACGTGGTCCTGCTGGAGCTGCAGCTCGACGGCGTCCTCGATGGTGACGATCCGCTCCCCGTCGGGGATGAAGGAGGACAGGACGTTGAGCAGCGTCGTCTTCCCGGTGCCGGTGCCCCCCGAGACGATGATGTTCAGCCGGGCCTCGACACAGGCCTGCAGCAGCTCCGCCATCTCCGGGGAGAGGGTGCCGAAGCCGATCAGGTCGTCGACGCCGAAGGGGTCCTTGGCGAACTTGCGGATGGTCAGCGTCGACCCGCTGAAGGCCAGCGGCGGGATGATCGCGTTCACCCGGGAGCCGTCGGCGAGGCGGGCGTCGACCAGCGGGGAGGACTCGTCGATGCGCCGTCCCACCCGGGAGACGATCCGGTCGATGACCCGGCGCAGGTGCTCCTCGGAGGTGAACCGGGAGCCGGTGCGCACCAGCTTGCCGCCCTGCTCGACGTAGACCATCTCCGGCCCGTTGCACATGATCTCGGTGACCGTGGGGTCGTCGAGCAGCCGCTGCAGCGGGCCCAGGCCCAGGACGTCGTCGGCCAGCTCGGCGGTGAGGCGCTGGCGCTCCTCCGCGCTGAGCGGGACCCGCTCCTCCTCGACCACCTCGTCGAGCTCCCCGAGCACGATGGTGCGCAGCTGGTCCTCGGACAGCGTCGGGTCGTTCATCCGGTTGCCCATGCGCTCGAACAGCGCCTTGGCCACGCGGTCCTTCAGCCTGCTGAGGGCGTCGGCCGGAGGCGCGGCCGCGGGCCCCGGGCGGGGCGCGGGGACGGGCGCCGGCGGGTGCACCGCCGCCACGGTCTCCGGCGCGGTGTGCCGGCCCTGGGCCGCGGCCAGTCGCGAGGCGAGGTTCACGACGCCGCCCGGTGCTTGGCCCGGTAGCGGCCGGGCTTCATCAGTGGGGTGGCGGCGAAGCGGGCGACGAGCCGGCGCAGCTCCTTGACCGCGGGGTCCTTGCGCCCGCCGGCCAGGATGGGCACGCCCTGGTTGGTCGACGCCGGCACCGCGGCCGAGCGCGGGATGACGACGTCCACCCCGGTGCCGATCGCGGTCTCGACGTCGCGGACGGACAGGCCGCCCTTGGGGTCGGCGAGGTTCATGACCACGTGCCGGCCCGCCGGGATCATGCACAGCTCGCGGAGGACGTCGAGCTCCTTGCGCAGCCCCCGCACACCGGGGACGTCCATGCTGCTGAGCATCACGACGTCGGTGGCGCGGTCCAGCGCGGCCAGGGTCTGCTCCGACAGGCCCGGCGCGGTGTCGACCACGACGTAGCGGAACTCCCGGGCGAGGGAGGCGAGCAGCCGGGTGACGTCGGCGGCGGTGACGGTGTCGCCGGCCGCCGGCGACTCCGCGCCGCACACCGCGTACAGGCCGCTGGGGTGCTGGGTCAGGAAGGTCTTGAGGACCATCGTGTCCTCGCTGGCCGGGCCGTGGGCGGTGTCGGGCAGCGTGTACTCCGGCACGAGGCTCAGCGCGGAGGCGACGTCGCCGAACTGCACGTCCAGGTCGACCAGGACCGTCGACTGCGGCGCGGCGGCGGTCAGCCCGATCGCCAGGTTGGTGGCCACCGTGGTCTTGCCCACCCCGCCCTTGGGCGAGGCGATGGTGATGACCCGGCCGGTGTAGCGCGCGGTCTCCTCGACCGGACGCAGCACCCGCCGGCGGCCGGCCGAGGCGGCGCCGGCCCGCTCCACCGCGGCACGGATCTCCTCGACACCGGCGCCGGGGGGCAGCAGATCCCGGATCCCGGCCCGCATGGCCGCCTGCCACATCTCCGGGGAGGGGTCGGCCAGGAGGACGACGCTGATCCCCGGGCACTGGACGTCGAGCCGCCCGGCCAGGGTCAGCACCTCCTGCGGGGGCGCCAGCGGGCCGATGAGCAGCACGTCGGGCAGCTCGCCGTCGCTCAGCTGCTCGAACAGGCGCGCCGGGTCGCCCGGGAGGCGGCCGGGCGGGAGGACGTGCACGTCGCCGTCGGCGGCGGCGTGCACGCGCCCCGACAGGTCGTCGTCGGCAGCGGCCAGGACAACGCGACTCACTTCGACCCCCCGTAGACACTGCCCAGGCCGGCGAGCGCGTCGCCGTAGACGTTGCCCTGGGTGACGATCCTGGTGCCGCTGTCGTCGGCTCCCTCGGGCTCGTGCGACAGCCACACGGTGCCGTGCTCCATGCCGAAGACGACCAGCTCCGCGTCCCGCGCCGGCACCGCGAGGGTGACCAGCAGGCTGTTCGTCGGCGCGGCGGCGCCGGAGGAGGCGGTCTCGGTCCCGTCCCCGTCCGCGGGCGCCGGGGCCCCCTGGACCTGCGTGACGAGGACGCCGTGGAGGGTCGCGTGGGTGGCGCCGATGGTCTTGCCGGCGTCGTTCTCCAGCGTCATGGAGACGTAGACGCCGATCTCGTCGCCCGCCGCGATCCGGCCGCCGACCGCGCGCTGCGGCTCCAGCAGCACGCTGACCTCCGAGGCCCCCTCCGGGACCGGGACGGTCCCGGGCGCGGCGAGGTCCTCCGGGACGGCGAAGCGGCTGTCCAGCAGCTGCTCCCCCGGCTGCAGGTCGACGGTGGCGACCCGCCCGGCGAGCGCGGCGAGGTCGGTCACCACCCCGTCGACGGCCGCCTTGGCCGGCAGCTGCTCGGTGCGCACCAGGTCCGAGAGGTCCTCGCCCGGCGTCCCCTGGGGGACCACCTGGTCGACCACCAGCACCGTCACGGTGCGGACCCCGGCCAGTGCACGGGCGTCGGCGCCGCGCACGTAGGCCAGGAGGACCACGGTGCCGGCGACGGCGAGGACGAGCGCCGCGAGAGCGGCGAGCAGTCGGCGTCTCACGAGAGCCCCTATCGGATGAGTCGGAGGACCCAGGCACCCAGCTGGGGTGCACCGGAGTCGTAGTCGAAGGCGTCGCCCAGGTCGACGAAGCGGGTGAAGTAGCCGGTCACGCAGCGCTCGCTGCCGCCGCACGGCCGGGGGCTGGAGCTGAACTGGCCGCCCAGGTGGTAGCCGGTCAGCCGGAAGGCGGCGTAGCCGTAGACCCGGTACCAGGCGTTGCTGCCGGTGTCGCCGTACCGGTCGAAGATCGGCAGCAGCACGGTCCGCCCCACCCACGAGGCGAAGTGGGCTGCGGTGCACGTGCTGGGCGGGGTGTTGCCCGTCGACGAGTACGACCGCTCCCCGACCGCGCTGGAGGCGCGGCAGTCACCCGGGTCGCTGACCAGGTAGCCGAAGCCCCCGGGGACGATGTTCTCCGAGGGTCCGGTGCAGTCCTCCGTCTCCGAGGACTTGGTCAGGTAGACGGTGTGCTCGATGGTGGTCGACGGCAGGCCACCGCCGGTCTGCTGCTCGAACTCGCACCAGGAGAAGGTCAGCGGCAGCACGGCGGTGCCGCCGCTGGGGCCGCCCCAGGCCACCGTCGCGGTGGCCGAGACGGTGGTCGCGTCGTGCCCGATCACCGGTGCGAACCAGTGCTCCTGGGGGGTCTGCCCGGAGACGGTGACGCGGTTCGGGTTGCTCGCGAGGACCGGAGGGGCGGCCTCGGCGCTCCCGGTGTTGGCGTCGACCATGCCCTGCGCGGTGGCCTGCATGTCGCCGCAGGCTCCGCGGGCACAGTCCTGGGCGACGGCGAGCGCGGCGGCGTCGGCCGCGGTCTGCAGCCGCGCCTTGGCGGCGTACAGCGCGCCGATGTCGACCGCGATGGCGGTGAAGCCGAGCAGCGGGACGAGCAGCAGCGCGAGCAGCACCGCCGACGCGCCGCGCTCGTCGGTGAGCCGGCGCCGGGGGCCCTTCCTCAGCCGTTGCACCGCATGACCCCCGTCCCGGTCAGGTCGAGGCTCGCCCCGAAGAAGCGGGTCAGGAAGGGCATCGGGTAGTCGATGGTCACGCGCACGTTCGTCGTGCCGGCCCCGGTGGCCGGGCAGGCGGCCGGGGTGACGGCGATCTGCGCGTCGGCGATCGCCGGGTCGAGGGTCGGGGTGGCCTCGCGGACGGCGGTGCGCGCCGCGGCCGGGTCGTTCTGCAGCGCCATGACGCGGGCGCCCTCGCGGGCGGCGGCGGAGAGGGTGCCCTGCACCTGGAAGGCGTGGCCGAACTCGGCGATGCCCAGGACCAGGACGACCAGCAGGGGCACGATGAACGCGAACTCCACCGCGGCCGCGCCGCGCTGGTCCAGCAACCGGTCGGGCACCGGTCCCCACCTCCTCCCTCGTCGTGTCCGGTGTGCAGCGGCGCGGCGGCCACCCGGGGGGACGGGGGCCGCCG
>NZ_JBJGYW010000027.1:0-78042 GCF_054050215.1 Geodermatophilus sp. SYSU D01186
GTGGTGGCCATCTGGCGCTGATGGCCACCACGTCGCCGATCTCGCGGAGGCAATCGGCTCAGAAGGGCGGCCAGGGCAGCGCCGGCCAGTCGCCGCTGGGCTGCGGGTGCCGGCCGGTGCGCAGCAGCTCGGCGACGCGCTGCTGGGTGCGGCGCACCTCGCGGCGGGTGAGGTGCTCGTGCAGCTGCTCGCCCAGGTCGCCGAGCAGGTCGGCGGAGAGCCGCTCCAGCACCTCGACCGCCTCGGCCGGCAGCGGCTGGCCGGCCCAGCGCCACAGCAGGGTGCGCAGCTTGGGGTCGACGGAGAAGCAGATGCCGTGGTCGACGCCGTACACGTGGCCGTCGAGCGTGGGGATGATGTGCCCGCCCTTGCGGTCGGCGTTGTTGACGACGGCGTCGAACACCGCCATCCGCCGCAGCCCGGGGTGGTCGGAGCGGACGAACGCGGCGAGGTCGACGTCGGGGTCGCCGTCGATCCACAGCTGGACCATGCCCGGGCCGAACGGGCCGTCGCGGAGCACCGTGGGGGGCACGACGCGCCAGCCGGTGGCCTCGGAGACCAGCGCGGCGGCGATCTCCCGGCCGGCGAGGGTGCCGTCGGGGAAGTCCCACAGCGGGCGCTCGCCGGCGATCGGCTTGTACACGCACTCGGCCTCGAGCTCGCCGGTGCGGATGGCGCCGACCAGGGTCACGTTGCTGGCGTCGAGCATCCGGCCCTCGAGGTCGATCTCGCCGTCGAGGAGCAGCGCGCGGGCCTCGTCGTCCCCGGCCGGGGCGCGCAGGTCCGACGCCGGGTCGGCGGGGCGTTCGGTCATGGGGTGGGGCGGCCGGGGCTCAGCGGCGGTAGCCGTTCTGCCGCGGGCACACGTGCCCGCTGGGGTCCAGCGGCAGGGAGCACAGCGGGCAGGACGGGCGGCCCGCGGCGATCACCCGGCGGGCGCGGACGACGAACGCGCGGGCGGCGGCGGGGGTGATGGTGACCCGCAGCGCGTCGGGCCCCTCCTCGCTGTCGGAGAGGATGGCGTCCTCGTCGACCGGCTCCTCGCCGGCGGCCACGGCCTCGACGACGACGGCCTGCGCCTCGCCGTCCCAGGCCAGGCCCATGGCGGCGACGCGGAACTCCTCGTCGACCGGCGCGGTGAGCGGCTCGAGGTCGTCGACCTCGGCATCGGGCGGGACGACGGTGCCCGGACGGGTGGCGACCTCGTCGAGCAGCTCGTTCATCCGGTCGGCGAGCACCTGCACCTGGGTCTTCTCCAGCGCGACGCTGACGACGCGGCCGGCGGAGTCCGCGGCCTGCAGGTAGAAGGTGCGGTCGCCGGGCTGCCCGACCGTGCCCGCGACGAACCGGGAGGGGCGGTCGAAGAGATGGACCTGGCGCGGCACGGGCCCCAGGTTACGCGGACGGGCGTCCGGGGCGAGCCCGAGACACCCAGGTCACACGGTCGCGCCGGCCCCGCCGCCGACGACGGCGTCGGAGTCGGCCTTCTTCCGGCGCCGTCCCTTCCTCTTCGGCGGGACGAGCGCGGCGACGTCCCCACCGGTGTCGTTCATGCGGACGACGAACGGTCGGGTCTCGGTGTAGGTGACCACCGAGATCGAGGCGGGGTCGACGACGATCCGCTGGAACTGGTCCAGGTGCAGGCCGAGAGCGTCGGCGAGGACGGCCTTGATGACGTCGCCGTGGCTGCAGGCCAGCCAGACCGCGTCCGGCCCGAGGGTGGCGTTCCAGGCCCGGACGGCGGCGACGGCGCGGGCCTGGGTCTGCGCCAGCCCCTCCCCCTCGGGACCGGGGAACACCGCGGCGGAGGGGTGCTGCTGCACGACCTTCCACATGGGTTCCTTGACCAGGTCCTTGAGCTGGCGGCCGGTCCAGTCGCCGTAGCGGGCCTCGCCGAGCCGGTCGTCGGTCTGCAGCTCCAGGTCGCGGCCGTCGAGGACGGCGGCGGCGGTCTGCCGGCAGCGCTCCAGGGGGCTGCTGACCACGGCGGCCAGCGGCACGGGGGCCAGCCGCTCCCCCACCGCGCGGGCCTGCGCCTGCCCCGTCTCGTCGAGCTGCACGCCGGGGGTCCAGCCGGCGAGCACGCCACCGGTGTTGGCCGTCGACCGGCCGTGGCGCAGGAGGAGGACCGTGGTCACGACGCCGCAGCCTAGGGGGCCGGTCCGCCGCGCTCCCCCCGTCGACCGCTGCGGGCGTCAGGAGGCGGCGAGGACCCCCGTGCCGAGCAGGACCAGCAGCAGCCCGCCCAGCAGCACCCGGTAGACGACGAACGGCGTGAAGCTGCCGCGGTCCAGGTAGCGCAGCAGCCAGGCGATGACGGTCCAGCCCACCCCGAAGGCGAGCACGGTGGCGAGGATCGTCGGGCCCCACGACACCGTCTCGCCCTCGACGTCGCCGGTCAGCGCCTCGTATGCCTGGAAGAAGCCGGACCCGAGGACGGCGGGCACGGCCAGCAGGAACGAGTAGCGGGCCGCGGCCGAGCGCGAGTAGCCGAGGAACAGCCCCATCGTGATCGTGCCGCCGGAGCGGGAGACGCCGGGGACCAGCGCCATCGCCTGGGCGAACCCGAAGGCGATGCCGTGCCCGACGGTGAGCTTGTCCAGCTCCCGCTTCTTCGAGCCCACCCGGTCGGCCCAGAACAGGATCAGGGAGAAGGCGATCAGCGCGACGGCGACGATCCACAGGCTGCGGAAGGTGGTCTCGATGTCGTCCTGGAACAGCAGCCCGAGGACGACGATCGGCAGGCTGCCCACGATGATCAGCCAGCCCATGCGGGCGTCGGGGTCGCGGCGCATCGACCGGTCGCCCAGCGAGCGCACCCAGGCGGCGATGATCCGGCCGATGTCGCGGCGGAAGTAGAGCAGCACCGCGGCCTCGGTGCCGATCTGGGTGATGGCGGTGAACGCCGCGCCGGGGTCGCCCCAGCCGAAGGCCTCCCCCACCACGCGCAGGTGCGCGCTGGAGGAGATCGGCAGGAACTCGGTGAGGCCCTGCACCAGGCCGAGGACGACGGCTTCGATCCAGCTCATCGGGCGCTCATCCCCCGGCGGGCGGCGGGGCTGCGGCGGCGGGCGGGGGCGGTTCTGCGGAGCACGGGAGGCCAGCCTAGGCGCGGCGCGTGCCGGTGCCCGGGCGCCGCTCCGGTGTGGCGCCGTCCACAGCCCGGCGCGCCGTCCACCGACCCGGCCGGTCCCCGGCTTCTGGCCCGGGGCGCCGGTAGGTTGGCCCCCCGTGGAACAACGCGCGCTGGGGCGCAGCGGCCTGGTCGTCTCCCGCCTGGCGCTGGGCACCATGACCTGGGGCCGGGACACCGACGAGGACGAGGCCGCCATGCAGCTGACGGCGTTCGTCGACGCCGGCGGCACCCTGGTCGACACCGCCGACGTCTACTGCGACGGCGAGAGCGAGCGCACCCTGGGCCGGCTGCTGGCCGACGTCGTCCCCCGCTCGGACGTGCTGGTCGCCACCAAGGCCGTGGGGCGCACCGCGCCCGGGCCGATGGGGCGCGGCGCCTCCCGGGGGCACCTGCTCGCCGCCCTCGACGCCTCCCTGGACCGGCTGGGCCTGGACCACGTGGACCTGTGGCAGCTGCACGCCTGGGACGAGACGACGCCGGTCGAGGAGACCCTGGCCGCCTGCGACACCGCCGTCTCCTCCGGGCGGGTGCGCTACGTCGGGATCAGCAACTTCACCGGCTGGCAGACCGCCCAGGCCGCGACCTGGCAGCGGGCCTGGCCGGGCCGGGTGCCGGTGGTGAGCACCCAGGTGGAGTACTCGCTGCTGCAGCGCGGGGTGGAGCGCGAGGTGGTGCCGGCCGCCGAGGCGCTGGGCCTGGGCGTGCTGGCCTGGTCGCCGCTGGGCCGGGGGCTGCTCACCGGCAAGTACCGGCACACCACGCCGCCGGAGTCCCGGGGCGCCTCCCCGCAGTGGCAGGGCTTCATCGACGGGCTGCGCAGCGCCACCGCCGACCGCATCGTCGAGGCCGTGATCACCGCCGCCGACGGGCTGGGCACCAGCCCGCTGGCCGTCGCGCTGGCCTGGGTGCGGGACCGGCCCGGCGTCACCGCGCCGGTGGTCGGGGCGCGCACCGCCCAGCAGCTGCAGGCCTCGCTGGACGCCGAGGCGGTGCGGCTGCCGGCCGCGATCCGCACCGCGCTGGAGGACGTCTCCGCGCCCTACTTCGGCTACCCGGAGCGGCGATGACCCCGCCGGCCGTGGCCACCGACCCCGTCTTCGCCGCGTTCTGCGCGGCCGGGCTGTGGCCGGGCCTGGGCAAACGGGCCGCGGCCGAGCTCCCCGCCGCGGGCATCACCTCCCCCGACGACGTCACCGCCGACCGGCTGCTCAAGCTGCCCCGCGTCGGGCGGCAGCGCGCCGAGCGGCTGTTCTCCGGCTTCCTGTCCGCGCAGCCCACCTACGAGGTGGTGGCGCTGCTGGTCGGCGCGGGCCTGGAGGCGAGGCTGGCCGCCACCGCCGCCGACGCCCTGGGCACCGACGCCGCCCGCCGGCTGCGCGACGATCCGTGGGCGCTGCTGAGCCTGCCCGGGGTCACCCTCACCGACGCCGACCGGCTGGCGATCGCCGTCCTGCCCGGCGCGGACCGGCAGGACACCCGCCGCGGCCGGGCGATCGTGGCGATGACCCTGCGGACGGCGACCCGCGACGGGCACACCGTGCTGCCCGCCGACCTGGTGGTCGCGGCGCTGCGCGCCGAGCAGGTCGCCGACCCGGCGGCGGCGATCGTCGCCGCCGTGGAGTCGGGCGACGTGCTGGAGCACGAACCCCCGGAGCCGGACGTCGACGAGGACGCCGATCCCGACGAGCTGCCCGAGCCCGATCCGGCGCTGCGCACCCTGTCGCTGGCCCGCTACGGCATGGCCGAGGAGGCGGTCGCGGAGAACGTCGCCCGGCTGGCCGCCACCGCGGAGCGGATCGCCGACCCCGCCGCCGTCAGGTCGGTGGCCAAGGGGCTGGACGAGGCGCAGAAGAAGGCCGTCGCCCAGGTGCTCGGCGCCGGCGTCTCGCTGCTCACCGGCGGGCCCGGCACCGGCAAGAGCCGCACCGTCGCGGCGGTGGTGTCCCTGCTGCGGGCCAAGGGCAGCGAGGTCGCGCTGGCCGCCCCCACCGGGCGCGCGGCCAAGCGGCTGGAGGAGCTCACCGACCACCCGGCGGTCACCGTGCACCGGCTGCTCGGCGCCCAGGGCACCTCCGGCGGGTTCGCCCGCAACGAGGAGTGGCCGCTGGACGCCGACGTCGTCGTGGTCGACGAGGCCTCGATGCTGGACGTCGAGCTGACCGCGGCGCTGCTGGAGGCCTGCCAGGACGGCACCCACCTGCTGCTGGTCGGCGACCCCGCGCAGCTGCCCTCGATCGGGCCCGGCCACGTGCTGGGCGACCTGATCGACTCCGGCGTCGTCCCGGTCGTCGAGCTGACCACCCTCTACCGGCAGGCCGAGGGCGGCGCGATCGCCCGGCTGGCCAACGCCGTCCGGGCCGGGGAGCTGCCGCCGGTGGACTCACCCGACCGCGAGGTCGTCGTCGTCCCGGCGACCGGCAGCGCGGAGGCGGCCAGGCGGGTGGTGCAGCTGGTCACCGACTCGATCCCCCGGGCGCTGGGCATCGACCCGGCGACGGTGCAGGTTGTCACCCCGGTGCACCGCGGGCCGGCCGGCACCATCGAGCTGAACAAGGCGCTCAAGGCGAAGCTGAACCCCGGCGACGGCACGGTGTGGGGCTTCGACGTCGGCGACCGGGTGGTGGCCACCGCCAACCACCTGGACCTCGAGCCGATCGGGTTCGCCAACGGCGAGGTCGGCGTGGTCACCGGCACCGGCGACGGCACGCTGGACGTCGACTTCGCCTCCGGGCCGGTCACGGTCAGCGGCTCGGCGATGAGCGACCTGCGGCACGGCTGGGCGATCACCGTGCACCGCGCGCAGGGGTCGGAGTGGGCCGGCGTGGTCGTCGTCCTGCCGCCGGAGGCCGGGGGGATGCTCTCGCGGCCGCTGGTCTACACCGCGCTGACCCGCGCCCAGCGGCACCTGTCGATCGTGCACGCCAGCGGCGCGGCCCTGGCCCGGGCGGTGAGCCAGGTCGACGTCCGGCCGCGGCGCACGCGGCTGGCGGCGCTGCTGGCCGAGAACTAGGAGGACCTCCCTGCCCCCCACCGCGCGCACGCTCGCGGCGGGCCCTGCAGGGAGGCCGTCAGTCGCGGCCGGCGAGCGCGGCGCGGACCGCGCACAGCAGCTGCCGGGTGGCCGCGTGCAGCTGGCCGGCGCAGGTCAGCGGCCGGGTGAACGGGATCCGCAGGTCGCGGGTGCTGGTGAGCCGCTCGATGCGCAGCCGGTAGCCGAAGCGGTCGACACCCAGCGGCCGGACCACGTCGCGCGGGCCCAGCTCGCCGGCCGGGATGCGGCTGCGCAGCAGCCGCATCACCTCGGGGTGGTCGCGGTCCAGGTGGCGCAACATGGCCGCCTCGACGCCGGCCAGCGGGTCGGGGCGGGCGGTGGCGTAGTCGGGCGGCCCGATCTCGGCGCAGCCGGCGCCCTCGCGCAGCACCACCTCGGCGAGGTCCAGGCGCAGCAGGGTGGCGTCGCCGCCGACGTCGAGCAGCGCCCCCACCGGGCGGACGTCGGCGAAGGCCATCGCGGCGTCACGCTGGTCGGCCGGGCCGATCGGGGTGAGCCAGCCGGAGAGCCACAGCTGGGCGCGCAGCGAGTCGCGCAGCGGGACCGGCGCCCGGTCGCTGACCATCAGCACCGCGGTGATGTCGGGCTCCCCGGCGAGGGCGGCGGCGACCTCACCCGCGCTGGGCACGAGCACGAGCACCCGCCCGTCGCGGGTGGTGGCGTGGGCCAGCGGACGGCCGGGCGCCAGGCCGCGGACGCAGAGCGCGGCGGCCGGGCGGGAGGCGACCGTGCGGGCCCGTTCGGCCGGGTCGGCCAGCGCGGCGGGCGGCGCGGGGCTCCGGCCGGGGCTGGTCGTCATGGACGCTCCCTCGAGATCTGCGACACAGGACTTAGGCGAGCCTAACCACAGTTGCGGCGGAAGGGGAACCTCCGGACCGGCCGGTCTCAGAAAGACACGCCGCGACGCCCCGGCGGACCGTTGCCCCCGGCCGACCGACGGGTGTCCCATGGGCACAGTCCGGGGCCCGCCCGCGGCGCCTGGACCACCTGGGGGCTGCCGTGCTCGTGAGCGCCTGCCGTCGCACCGCCGTCCTCGGCGTCGTCACCGCCCTCGCCCTCGGCACCGGCGGCACCGTCGCCGCCGCCGAGGAGCTCCCGCCACTGGCCACCGAGCCGGTGGTCCCCACCCTCACCTGGGCCGCCTGCGGCACCGCCGAGGCTGGGACGGCGGCCGGTGTCCAGTGCGCCACCGCGCCGCTGCCGCTGGACTACGACGCCCCCGCCGGGGAGCAGGTGCAGATCGCCGTCGCCCGCGTGCCGGCCACCGACCCGGCCAACCGCATCGGCTCGCTGTTCTTCGACTTCGGCGGGCCCGGTGCCGCGTCGGTCGACTACCTGCAGGCCAACGGCGCCGGCGTCTTCGCGGACCTTAACCGGCGCTTCGACGTCGTCGGCTTCGACCCCCGCGGCGTCGGCCAGAGCACCCCGGCGATCGACTGCCACGTCGACCAGGTCACCGAGGGACTCTGGGCGCACCCGTTCCTGTCGCCCATCGAGCTGGACCCCCAGGCCCTGCTCGACCGGGCCCGGCGGTACGTCGACGCGTGCACCGCGGCCAACGGCGCGATCCTCGAGCACGTGTCGACGGCCAACGTCGCCCGCGACATGGACGTGCTGCGCGCCGCCCTCGGCGAGGAGCAGCTGACCTACCTCGGCTTCTCCTACGGCACCTTCCTCGGCGCCACCTACGCCACGCTGTTCCCCGACCGGTACCGCGCCCTCGTCCTCGACGGCGCGATCGACCCCACCGCCTACATCCACGACCCGGTGGGGTCGGCCACCGCGCAGGAGGCCGCGCTGGAGCGGGCCCTCGACCGCTTCACCTCGGCCTGCGCCGCCGACCAGGTGGCCTGCTCCGGCTTCGGCGGCAGCGACCCGCTGGCCGCGTACGACGCGCTGCTGGCCACGGCCGCGGCCACGCCCATCCCGGCTCCTCGCTACACGGCGAACCCCGAGCCGGTCTCCGCGGACGTCATCCGCGACGTCACCCAGACCCTGCTGTACGCCAAGCGGCTCTGGGGCCTGCTGGGCGCGGCCCTCGCCCAGGCCGCCGCGGGCGACGCGTCGACGATGCGGCTGATCTTCGACGTCGCCGTCTACCCGGAGGCCGAGGACGGCTCGGACGACCCCGGCCCGGACCGCTTCGTCGCCATCTCCGCCAGTGAGCAGCGGTGGCCGCGCGACGTCGACGCCTACCTCCGCCGCGGCGCGCAGGAGTGGGTGGCCTTCCCGCACTTCTGGGCGTCGTTCGGCTACGCCCAGGTCGGCTTCGCCCTGTGGCCCCACTCGGACGCCGACGCCTTCGGCGGGCCGTTCACCGCCTCCCCCACCGCCCCGAGCGCACTCGTCATCGGCACCACCTACGACATGGCCACCCCGTACGCGGCCGCGGCGCAGCTGACCGACCAGCTCGGCAACGCGCGGCTGCTCACGATGGACGGGGACGGGCACACCGCCTACGGCGGCAAGTCCTCCTGCATCGACGCGGCCACCGAGGCCTACCTGGTCGGCCTCACCCTGCCCCCCGAGGGCACGGTCTGCCCCCAGGAGGTGCCGTTCACCGCCCCGGCCCCGGTGGCCGTCCAGACGACGCTGGCGACCGAGCTCGTCCCGCTCCGGACGATCCGCTGACACCGACCAGGGAGCTGCCGTGACCGGACCCGCCTGCCGCCGCACCGCCGTCCTCGGGGTCGTCACGGCCCTCGCCCTGGGAACCGGCGGCACCGTCGCCGACGCGCAGGGGCTCCCCGCGCCGGCCGCCGAGCCGGTCGCCCCCACCCTCACCTGGACCGACTGCGGCACCACCGACGCCGGGCGGGCGGCCGGTGTCCAGTGCGCCACCGCGCCGCTGCCGCTGGACCACGACGACCCCGCCGGCGAGCAGGTGCAGATCGCCGTCGCCCGGGTGCCGGCCACCGACCCGGCCAACCGCATCGGCTCCCTGTTCTTCAACTTCGGCGGGCCGGGCGGCACGAGCGTGGACGTCCTGCAGGCGGTGGGCGCGGCGTTCCTGCCCGGGCTGACCGCGCGGTTCGACGTCGTCGGGTTCGACCCGCGCGGCGTCGGCCAGAGCACCCCGTCGATCGACTGCCACGTCGACCAGGAGACCCAGGGCATCTACTCGATGCCGGTGCCCACCCCGCTCGACATCGACGTCGACGCCTACGTCGCCAAGGCGCAGGGCTACGTGGACGCCTGCCTGGCCAACGGCGCGATCCTCGAGCACGTGTCGACGGCCAACGTCGCCCGCGACATGGACGTGCTGCGCGCCGCCGTCGGCGACGAGCGGCTCACCTACCTCGGCTTCTCCTACGGCACCTTCCTCGGCGCCACCTACGCCGCGCTGTTCCCCGACCGGTACCGCGCTCTCGTGCTGGACGGCGCGGTCGACGCCGAGGAGTACGTCTCCGACCCGCTGAGCAACATCGCCGAGCAGACCGCGGGCTTCGAGCAGTCCCTGGCCCGCTTCACCGAGGCGTGCGCGGTGGACCAGGTGGCGTGCTCCGGCTTCGGCGGCACCGACCCGTACCTGGCCTACGACCGGCTCGTCGAGGCGGCCAACGCCACCCCCATCCCCGCCGACGGGTACGCCGCCGACCCGCGGGCGGTCAGCGGGGACGACATCCTCGTCGCCACGATGGGCCAGCTGTACTCCAAGCGGCGCTGGGGCGCGCTGGGGCAGGCGCTGGCCGCCGCGGCGGCCGGGGACGGCTCGGCGGTCCGGGCGCTGGTGGCCGACTACTACGGGCGGCGGGAGGACGGCACGTACGAGCCCACCCTCGACCGCTACTTCACCATCGGCGCCACCGAGCAGCAGTACCCGCAGGGCGACCTGGCGGTCTACCTGGACCGCGGCGCGGAGTCGTGGGCGTCCTTCCCGCACTTCTGGGTCAACAGCGGGTACGCCGAGATCAGCTACGGGTTGTGGCCGGTCCACGACGAGGACGCGTTCGACGGCCCGTTCGCCGTCCCGGCGTCCTCGCCGCCGGTGCTGGTGATCGGCACCACCTACGACCCGGCCACGCCGTACGCGTGGGCGCAGCGGCTGACCGCGCAGCTGGGCAACGCCCGGCTGCTGACCATGGAGGGCGACAACCACACCGCCTACCTGCGCAACTCCGCGTGCATCACCGGCGCCGCCGACACCTACCTGCTCGAGGTGGTCCTCCCGGCCGAGGGCACCGTGTGCCAGCAGGAGGTGCCGTTCGTGGCGCCGGCGCCGGTCCCGACGGTGGAGCGCACGTCGGCGCGGACCGACGTGCTGACCACGCTGCTCACCGGGGGCCGCTGACCGCGACCCGCGCCCCGGGAGGCGTCAGGTCAGGTCGGGGTCCTCCTCCGCGGGCACGTCGGCCTCCTGCTCCAGGACGTCGGCGTCGTCGGCCTCCCGATCGCCGACGGGCCGCAGCGGCGCCCCGGTCCCCCGCGGCCGGGCCACGATCTGCTGGTCGAGCGCATCGGCCTCGGGCACGTCCCCCGCGGGCGGCGTGGCGTCGGCGGCGAGGGACACCTCGGGCGGATCGACCAGGTCCTGCTGCTCGGCGCGGTCGGCGTCGGTCGCGTCGGTGCCGGGGTCGGTCACGTCGTCCTCGCTCTCGTCGTGCGGTCGCCGGTGCCGCCCATCCTGCCGCCCGCCCGGGCGACCGGCAGTCCGGGAGACGACGAACACGTGCCCTGCAGGCGTTCGGCGGGCACAATCGGGCCGATGGAGGCGGTTGCCGGGGATTACGAGTTCGCGCCGCTGCGGATCCCACCGGGTACGTCCCGTTCCGCAGCGGCGACCATGCTGAGCCTGCAGTCGGACGTCGGAGGCTGGGAGCTCGCCCGGCTCCAGCTGCACGCCGACGGCACGCGGAAGGCCATCCTGCGCCGGCGGGCGCGGTTGTCCTACCTGCCCAAGCCGCACATCTAGCGCCCCGCTCAGGGGACGAGCACGACCTTGCCGACGGTGCCGCGGTCGGCCAGCCGGGCCAGCGCCTGCGGGGCCTGGTCCAGCGGCAGCACGTCGCCGAGCAGCGGGTCGACCTGACCGCTCTGGACCAGCTCGGTCAGCGCCTGGTGGGTGCTGGCGATCAGCGACGGCTCCTGGGTGCGGTAGAGCCCCCAGTGCAGGCCGACGACGCTGTAGTTCTTCACCAGCGCGTGGTTGGCGGGGGCCTCCGGGATCCGGCCACTGGTGAAGCCCACCACCACCAGCCGCCCCTCGAAGGCGATGCACTTCCGGGAGCGGTCGAAGACGTCGCCGCCGACCGGGTCGTAGACGACGTCGGCGCCGTGGCCGCCGGTGACCTCCTTGACCACGGCCACGAAGTCCTCGCCGGTGTAGTCCACGACGTGGTCGGCGCCGAGCTCGCGGCAGACCTCGACCTTGCGCGCTCCGCCGGCGGTGGCGATGACCTTCGCGCCGGCCGCCTTGCCGAGCTGGATGGCGGCCGACCCGACGCCGCCGGCGCCGGCGTGCACCAGCAGCCACTCCCCCGGCTGCAGGTGCGCCCGGCGGTGCAGGCCCACGTGCCCGGTCTGGTAGGTCAGGTAGAGCGCGGCGGCCTTCTCGTCGGACATCCCCTCGGGCACGGGCCACACGCCGTCGGCGTCCATGAGGGCGTACTCGGCGAACGCGCCGGGGCCGCCCGAGGGGCCACCGATCACCCGCTGACCGGTGTCCACGACCTCCCCGCACAGCTCGACGCCGGGGGTGAACGGCAGCGGGGGCCGCTCCTGGTACTTCCCCTGGACCATGAGGATGTCGGGGAAGTTCAGCGCCGCCGCCCGCACCCGCACCAGCACCTGGCCGTCGCCGGGGGTGGGCTGCTCGACGTCCTCGAGCCGCAGCACCGACGAGGGACTCCCGAGTTCGCGGACCCGCCATGCACGCATGCCCGCGACCCTGCCAGACGCGCCGGGGACCCGCGTTCCGGGCGGCCCGGTTCGCCGCCGCGGCGCGGCCGTGACAGGGTGCGGACCGTCGGTCGCCGTTTCCCCGGGCGGCCGGGAAGGACGTCGATGATCTCCCACCTGAATGACCGGCTGCGCTTCCTGCAGGCCTTCGTCACCAACCCCCGCCAGGTCGGGGCGATCCTGCCGACGTCGCGCTGGGCGGTGCGCGACATGCTGGACCTGGCCGACCTGCCCGGGGCGCGGCTGGTCGTGGAGCTCGGCGCCGGCACGGGCTCGCAGACCGGCGAGATCCTCGCGCGGCTGGGGCCGGACGCGCGGCTGATCGCCCTGGAGATCGACCCGCGGCTGGCCGAGCTGCTCGGCGAGCGCCACCGCGACCCCCGGCTGACCGTGGTCCGCGACTCCGCCGAGTTCCTCGACGCCCACCTGGACGGCTCCCTGGCCGACGTCGTGGTCTCGGCGCTGCCCTACACCTCGCTGGAGCCGGGCCTGCGCCGCCGCATCCTCGACGTGCTGCCCAAGGCGATGACCCCGCAGGGCGTGACGCTGGTCATCCAGTACTCGCCGCTGATGGAGCGCGAGCTGCGCCGGCGCTTCGCCTCCGTGCGGCGCCGGGTCTCCCCGTGGAACGTGCCGCCGGCGTTCCTGTTCGCCTGCTCCGGCCCCACCGGCCCGGCGCAGTAGGTCAGCGCATCGACGGCGGGCGCAGCGCCTCCGGGACGACGGCGGTCTCCCCGGTCGCGGTCTTCGCGCTGGGCACGCCCTTGAACCGGTACGGGACGGCGCCGACGCCCGGCTGGACGATGTAGGCCGCACCGGGCTCCCCCGACGCCCAGGCCGCGACCATCGCGTCGGCCACCTCCTCGGCGGTGAGCACCGGGAAGCCGGCCTTCTCGAACTCCTCGCGGATCGGGTCGATGATCGCGGTGTCGGCGAAGCCCGGGCAGACGGCGGTCATGGTGATGCCCTCGGCGGTCAGCCGCGGCGCCATCGAGCGGACGAACGCCACCGCCCCGCCCTTGGCCACGCTGTACCCGGGGTCGGTGGCCATCGGCGAGAGCCCCGCCAGCGACGCCGTCACGACGATCGCGCCGCCGCCGGCCCGCTGCAGCGCCGGCAGCGCGGCCGCGGTGCCGTAGACGACGCCGAACAGGTCGACGTCGACCACCCGCAGGAAGCCGTCGACGTCCAGCAGCTCCGTCGAGTCGAACCCGGCGATGCCGGCGTTGAGGAACACCGCGTCCAGCCGGCCGTGCTCGGCCTCCACCTGCTCGACGACGGCCCGGTTGGCCCCGCGGTCGGTGACGTCGAGGACGGCGAACCCGCAGCCGAGCTCGGCGGCCGTGGCCCGCGCCCGCTCCCCGTCGAGGTCGGCGAGGACGACGGTGACGCCGCCCGCGCTCAGCTTGGCGGCCAGGGCCCGGCCGAAGCCGCCGGTGCCCCCGGTGATCAGCGCGACGGAGCCGGGACCGGGTGTGTGCTGGGTCACGTGGCTCTCCTCGCCGGCGCTCGTCGAACCACGCGCCCTGGGTGCTCCGTCGATTCGTGACCTCGCGAGCTCGGTCACGTGCTCATCACATCACGCCGCGCGCAGGAAGCGGTCCAGCACGCGGATGCCGAACCGCAGCGACTCGACCGGCACCCGTTCGTCGATGCCGTGGAACAGCGAGGCGAAGTCGAGGTCCGGCGGGAGCCGCAGTGGGGAGAACCCGAAGCAGCGCATCCCGAGGCGCTCGAAGCTCTTGGCGTCGGTGCCGCCGCTCATCGTGAACGGCACCGGCCGCGCACCGTCGTCCTCGGCCTGGAGGGCGGCCACCATCTGCTCGACCAGCGGGCCGTCGAACGTCGTCTCCACGGCCTGGTCGTGGACGATCCACTCGCGCTGCACGCCCTCGCCGAGCAGGCTCGCCAGCTGCCGCTCGAACTCCTCCTCCTGCCCGTAGAGGAAGCGGCCGTCGACGGTGGCGCTGGCCGTGCCCGGGATGACGTTGGCCTTGTAGCCGGCCTGCACCATCGTCGGGTTGACCGTGTTGCGCAGCGCCGCGCCGATCATGCGACTGATGCTGCCGAGGCGGGCGAGGGCCTCCTCCGGCTGGTCGGGGTCGATCTCGATGCCGTAGGCGTCCTCGACGGCGGCCAGGAACTGGCGCATCGGCGGCGTCAGCACGGTGGGCAGCCGGTGCGAGCCGAGCCGCGCCACGGCCTGGCACAGCCGGGTGACGGCGTTGTCGTCGTGCACGAAGGAGCCGTGACCGGGCTTGCCGCCGGCGGTCAGCCGCATCCAGGCCAGGCCCTTCTCGGCGGTCTGCACGAGGTAGAGGCGCAGGTCGTCGCGGACGGTGATGGAGAAGCCGCCGACCTCGCTGATCGCCTCGGTGCAGCCCTCGAACAGGTCGGGGTGCTCGTCGACGAGGAAGCGGGCGCCCAGCCGGCCGCCGGCCTCCTCGTCGGCGACGTAGGCCAGCACGACGTCGCGCGGCGGCTGCACGCCGGTGCGGGCCCAGTCGCGGACCAGCGCGAGAACCATCGCGTCCATGTCCTTCATGTCGACCGCGCCCCGGCCCCAGACGTAGCCGTCGCGCTCCTCCCCGGAGAAGGGGTGCACGCTCCACTCGGCCGGGTCGGCGGGGACGACGTCCAGGTGGCCGTGCACCAGCAGGGCGGGGCGGCTGCGGTCGGCGCCCGGGATGCGGGCGACCAGGCTGGCCCGGCCCCGCTCCGACTCGTGGATCACGCTGCCGATGCCGACCTCGTCGAGCTTGCCGGCGACCCACTCGGCCGCGGCGCGCTCGCCCTTGCCGGTGGCGGTGTCGCCGGTGTTGGTCGTGTCGATGCGGATGAGGTCACTGAGCAGTTCCGCGACCTCGGCCTGGGCGGAGGCGAGCGGGGCGGGCGAGGTCTCGGACATGCGCCGATCGTGCCACCGGTCCGCCGGGTCCCCCGGAGGGGCGGGGCGGCCCGACACCCGCGGACGGCGGGAGGGGGTGCGTGATCGTCGTCCGGACGTCCGGTAGTCTCTGTCTCGCACTCGTCCGGGTGGCGGAATGGCAGACGCGCTAGCTTGAGGTGCTAGTGCCCTTTATCGGGCGTGGGGGTTCAAGTCCCCCCTCGGACACAGCCTCACCCCGGTGTTCCTGCAGGTCAGGAGCCCGGGGTGTTCTGCTGTCGGGGCCTGTGAGGCCCTCGTGATACCCCCGTGATATAGTCGAACGGCTCCGGGCAAGGGCTCATGGTCGGCCTGATTGCGACGTCGTCCGCCGCCGTGCGGTGGCGTCCAGGCATGAGACGCGCCACTCCGCACGCCGTGCGCTTGACCAACGCGGCGAAGACGGTCGAGGACGACGCGCTCACGGTCGACCGGCAGAACACCGGACCAAGGGAGATGGCCACGGCGACAACGGCCTTGGTGAACTCTTCCGCGTAGCTGCGGCCCGCCTGGCCACCTCGGGATGGGTGCCGGACACAGGGGTCACCGATGGCAGGAAGGCAGCGTGCGCGGCAAAGACGCCGGCGACGGCGGGAACGCCCCCGGATCCGGTCGCGGCCGCCCGCATGTGACCAGCGCCCGGCATCGGACAGGACGTCGTCCGACAGTGGTGATGTGCTGCCCGCACCAGCGTCTGCCGGTCAGGCTCGACTGACCACCGTGGTGACCGGCAGACCGAAGCGGCGCTCGACCTGGTGCGGGACGTCCGAACCGAGCCAGCGCGAGACCCGCTTGGGCAGGGTCGCCACGATGACCTCGTCGAACTCGTGGTCGCTGAGCGCCTCCTCGACGGCCGCCAGCGGCTGAGGGCTGCCCAGATGCCCCTCGGCCTCGACTCCTGACTCGGCGAGGTCGGCCAGCATCTGAGACAGTCGCTCCCGGGCCTCCTCGGTCGCCTCCTCGTCGGTCTCGGGCCCGCCGTAGCTCGTGGCCATGCTCGGCATGGGGACGACGCCGCCGGCCGCAGGCACCACGTGGTAGTGGGCGGCGCGGGTGTTGGGCACGAGCACGTAGAACGAGGACTCACCCGCCACCGCCCGCCTGCGGATCTCCTCCCGGAGCTCCCGCCCACCGAGCGTCTGGTTCGCGACGACGAGATACCTGCGCATGTGATCGACCTCCGCCTGTCGACCTCCGGGAGGAGTCTAGGAACCGGCCCGCCGCCGGGCCAGGGACCCGCCCGCCGTGCGGGGACGAGCGTGAGAACCGTCGTCAGCCGGAGTGACCAGCACCGCCACGGACCGCCCCGGCGTCGTCGCGCATCTCCTCCAGCTCGACGCCCTTGGTCTCCCGAACCCAGCGCAGCACGAAGAAGAAGGACAGCACCGCGCACACGGTGTAGAAGCCGTAGGCCAGGCCGAGGGACGCGTCGCTCAGCACCGGGAAGCTGACCGTGATCAGCCAGTTGGCCACCCACTGACCGCCGGCGGCGAAGGCCAGCGCCGCGGCGCGGATCCGGTTGGGGAACTTCTCGCCGAGCAGGACCCACACCACCGGCCCCCAGGACATGCCGAACGCGACGACGAACAGGTTCGCCGCGATCAGCGCGATCGGGCCGGTCGCACCCGAGAGCACCGGGTTGCCCTCGGCGTTCAGCGGTGCGGTCCCGAAGATGAACGTCAGGGTGCCGAGCGTGACGGCCATGCCGACCGAGCCGATGAGCAGCAGGGGCTTGCGGCCGAAGCGGTCGACCGTGGCGATCGCGATCAGGGTGGTCGCGATGTTCACCACGGAGGTGATCACGGTGATGACGAAGGCGTCGGCCTCGCTGAAGCCGACGGCCTCCCACAGGACGTTCGAGTAGTAGAAGATCACGTTGATCCCGACGAACTGCTGGAAGACCGACAGGCCCAGGCCCACCCACACGATCGGCAGCAGCCCGCTCCGTGGCGCGCGCAGGTCGGCCCAGGAGGGCGGCTTCTCGCGCTCCATCGTCTGCCGGATCCGATTGATCTTGATGTCGAGACCGCGCTCGCCCAGCAGGGCGCTGAGGATCCGCCGCGCCTCGGGGATCCGGTGCGTGGCGATGAGGTAGCGCGGCGACTCGGGGATGGTCAGGGTGAGCAGACCGTAGGCCACAGCCGGGACGGCCATGGCGAGGAACATCCACCGCCACGCCTCGAGACCGAACCAGAACGGCTCCCGCGAGCCCCCGGCCGCGGCCGCGAAGGCGAAATCGACCAGCAGGGAGAGGAAGATGCCGCTGACGATGGCCAGCTGCTGCAGCGAGCCGAGTCGGCCCCGGATCCGCGCCGGCGCGACCTCCGCGATGTAGGCCGGGGCGATGACCGAGGCCACGCCGACGCCGACGCCGCCGACGATGCGACCGATGATCAGGACGATCAGGTTGGGCGCGAACCCGGTGACCAGCGCGCTGACGAAGAACAGCACCGCGGCCACCTTCATGGTGAACAGCCGGCCGAAGCGGTCGGCGAACCTCCCGGCGGTCAGGGCGCCGGCCGCGGCGCCGAGCAGGGCCGAGGCCACGGCGAAGCCGAGGGGGCCGGGGGCCGCGTTGAACCGGTCCTCGACGGCGGCGACGGCACCGTTGATGACCGCGCTGTCGTAGCCGAAGAGGAATCCGCCGAGCGCGGCCACGGAGGCGATCCGCACCGCGCTGCGACCGCTGCCGGTGTCCGTCTCGTCGTAGATGGACGCGTGCTGATCAAACGAACCGTGCTCGCTCACCGGATCCCCCTCCGCTGTCCCGCGCGCCACACCCCTGTGCCGCCTGGCCGTGCCGTCTCACACCCCCGCGAGTCCCCTCCCCCCGTCCTGCCTCACCGGAGTCGTGCCAGGTCGGCCGCGCCGACGATCCCGGCCTCGGGGCCGAACTCGGCGAGCCGTACGTCCGGTACCTGCCGGTACGCGCGCACCGTGATCCGCTCGTGCAGCGACCGCTCTGCGGGCTCGCGCAGCAGCTCCCCGGCAGCGGAGACCCCACCGCCGAGGACGAACACCTCCGGGTCCAGGACCGCGGTGAGGGCGGCCATGCCCTGACCGAGCCAGGTGCCGATCACCCGGAACGCCTCGAGCGCGGCCTCGTCCCCATCCTGGGCGGCGCGCGTGACGTGCAGCCCGGTGATCGCCTCCGGCCGGCCACCGGCCAGTTCCAGCAATCGACCGGCGATGGCCGGCGAGACCGTGGCGAGCTCCTGAGCTTCGAGGATGAGCGCCCGGCCGCTGGCGTAGCGCTCCCAGCAACCACGGCCACCGCAGCCGCACCGCCGTCCGCCGGGTTCCACCGTCACGTGCCCGAACTCCGCGGCGATCCCCTGCCGCCCCCGGTACAGCTCCCCGCCGATGACCAGCCCGCCGCCGAGGCCGGTCCCGACGGTGAGGACGACGAGGTACTGCTGCCCCCGCCCTGCACCGAAGCGGGCCTCGGCCCAGGCCGCCGCGTTGGCGTCGTTCTCGACGACGACCGGCAGCCCGCACCGCTTCTCGACGTTCAGGCGAAGCGGCTCGTCGCGCCAGGCCAGGTTGGGCGCGAAGACCACCGTGGACCGGGCGGCGTCGACGAACCCGGCCGCCCCGATGCCGACGGCCTCGACCTCGTGGGATGCCTGCAGCTCCCCGACGACGCCGGCGATGATCTCCTCGATCATGGCCGGGTCGTGCGACGGTGTGTCACGCCGGGCGCTGGCGACGATGCCGCCCTGCTCGTCGACCAGGCCGGCGGCGACCTTGGTGCCGCCGATGTCCACGCCGATCGCGAGTGCCATGGTCGCCCCCCGGTCCGTGGGTGCGGTGTGATCCAGAGCACTGTGGACTCTGCCCCCTCCCCGCACCCGGTGCCACCGGAAGCCGGTCGGGGAGACCGGCGGCGCAGCGTGTCCCTCCGGCTGCCGGTCGCCGTCCGGTGGTCCAACCGGAGCCCTGGAACGGCGGCCTCGTCACCCCGACCGGTGTCCCCGGCTCCGGTTTCGATCGCGGGCCCCTACGAGCATGATGTGACCCGGCTCACCAGGAGGCCACGCTCGAGGCCCGGGGGTCACACGGTCATCCACCACGGGACGACAGGTCGTCGAGGCCCCTCGCGGGCGGCTCAGGAGGTGTGGGATGGCGCAGCCGAGGATCCTCGGGATCGTGCTGGCCGGTGGTGCGGGCACACGGCTCGCGCCGTTGACCGAGGACCGGGCAAAGCCCGCCGTACCGTTCGGCGGCCTCTATCGGCTGATCGACTTCGCCCTGTCCAACCTCGTCAACGCCGGCATCCTCAAGATCGCTGTGCTCACGCAGTACAAGAGCCACAGCCTCGACCGGCACATCACGACGACGTGGCGACTGTCGAACCTGCTCGGCAACTACGTCACCACGGTGCCGGCGCAACAGCGCCTCGGCCCGCGCTGGTACACCGGCTCGGCCGACGCGATCCTCCAGTCGCTGAACCTCATCAACGACGAGCGCCCCGACCTCGTCGTCGTCTTCGGTGCCGACCACGTGTACCGCATGGACCCGGGGCAGATGTGGCGCCAGCACCTCGACGGGGGCGCCGGCGTGACGGTTGCCGGCATCCCCGTGCCCCGCCAGGAGGCCACTGCCTTCGGCGTCATCCAGACCGCGGACGACGGGCAGCGGATCGAGGCGTTCCTGGAGAAGCCCGCCGATCCGCCCGCGCTGCCCGGCCGCCCCGAGGAGACCTTCGCGTCCATGGGCAACTACGTCTTCAGCACCGAGGCGTTGCTCGACGTCCTGCGTACGGACGCCGGCGACGAGGACAGCAAGCACGACATGGGCGGCAACATCGTCCCGCTGCTGGTCGGGCAGGGTGCGGCGCAGGTGTACGACTTCAACACCAACGACGTCCCCGGGGAGAAGGCCGGCACCGAGCGCTACTGGCGGGACGTCGGCACGCTGGACTCCTACTTCGACGCCCACATGGACCTCTGCGCGACGATGCCGGCGTTCGACCTCTACAACGAGCGCTGGCCCATCCTGACCCACATCCCGTCCCGGCCGCCGGCGAAGTTCGTGCACGACGACGGCGACCGGGTCGGCCGGGCGATCAGCAGCATCGTGTCCAACGGCGTCATCGTCTCCGGCGGCTGTGTCCATGAGTCGGTGCTCTCCCCCGGCGTGGTCGTGCACAGCTGGGCGTCCGTCGAGCGGTCCGTGATCCTGGACGGCACGCACGTCGGCCGCCGGGCCGTGGTGCGCGACGCGATCGTCGACAAGAACGTCCGCATCGGCGAGGGCGTCGAGATCGGCGTCGACAAGGACGACGACCGCGCCCGTGGTCTCGTCGTCTCCGAGGCGGGCATCACCGTGGTCGGCAAGGGACGGGAGATCATGAAGTGACCGCGGACGCCGGTGACCGGCCGGGACAGCGCCCATGCGATCGTTGCCAAGGAGTAGGACCGTCGCTGAGCGTCACCGCTCTCGGAGGGTCGAGCCACACTTCTCACGGTCCCGCCGCGCAAGCCGCACGTGAGCTCCGAGCTCGAGATGCCTGTCGCAGCGGGCAGATGTCCCACCGCGCCGCACGCCTGCTCCAGCCTCTACGGGATCTCGCGTTCGACGTCGGGCCTCGATCCGCGCCGGGTCGCGGCCCGGCCGACGGTGCGGGGTGGACCGGCAGCCGTCTGCGTGGCGGGTCGTCGCGCAGCCGGCACCGGCGGTCGACGCACACCCTCACGTGCGCGGTTCCCGCCCGACCGGCTGCCTCGGCTCGTCGAGCAACGGGGAGGGCGCACGCAGCGGCACGCAGACGGGTGCGGCCGCCGTCACCGACAGACGGGCGCCGTCCACGACGACGGTCACCGGCTCCTCGCCGCGGACCAGCGTGACCGTGGTGCCCTCCTGGGTCGTCTCGACGCGCAGCAGCCGCCCGCGCCAGGTGACGCGGTAGGCGGTGCGCGAGAGCGAGGCCGGCAGCAGCGGCGCCAGCTCGAGGTCCTCGTGGTCCTCGCGCAGTCCGCCCAGGCCGGCGACGAACGCCAGCCAGCTGCCGGCCACGGAGGCCATGTGGAGCCCGTCGGCGGTCCCGCCGGTGATGTTGCGCAGGTCCACGAGGGCGGCCTCGCGCAGGTAGCGCAGGGCGAGGTCGGGGTGCTGCGCCTGGGCGCACACGACCGCCTGGACGGCGGCCGAGAGCGAGGAGTCCCGGACGGTGCGGGCCTCGTAGTAGTCGAGGTCGCGCGCCACCTCCTCGGCGGTGAACTCGTCCCGGCACCACCACAGCGCCTGCACGAGGTCGGCCTGCTTGAGCACCTGCCGCCGGTAGAACGTGGCGTAGTGCTGGTGCTCCTGGACCGGGTAGGCGTCGCGCTGGTCCTCGAACGGCCACTCCCGGTAGGTGGTGAAGTTCGCGTTCGACGGGTGCACTCGCAGGCCCTCGTCCCACGGGACGTGCACGGCGTCCGCCGCGGCCCGCCAGGCGGAGGTCTCGGTGGAGTCCACCCCGAGCTCCGCGGCGCGCTCCTGGTGTCGCCGGCACGCGTCGGCGGCGCGCCGGAGGTTGGCCCGGGCCATGAGGTTGGTGAAGACGTTGTCGTCGACCACCCCGGTGTACTCGTCCGGCCCCGTCATGCCGAACAGGTGCCAGCCGCCGGCCGCGTCCTCGTGGCCGATCGACATCCACAACCGGGCCGTCTCGACGAGCACCGCCAGCCCTCCCACGGAGGCGAGGTCCCGGCCCGTGACGTTCTGGTAGAGCCAGAAGGCGCGGGAGATGTCGGCGTTGACGTGCATCGCCGCCGTGCTCGCGGGCCAGTACGCGGAGACCTCGGGGCCGCTGATGGTGCGCCACGCGAAGGCAGCCCCCGTCAGTCCCAGCGTCGCGGCGCGCTCCCGGGCGGAGTCGAGCGTGCCGGAGCGCCACCGCAGGAGGCGGGCCGCCGCGTCCGGGCGGAGCAGCGTCAGAGCGGGCAGGACGAACCCCTCGACGTCCCAGAAGGTGTGGCCGCTGTAGCCCATACCGGTCAGGCCCTTGGCGCCGATGGGGGCCTGCGAGATGCAGGCGGCGGAGCAGAACAGCTGGAAGACGGCGTAGCGCAGCGCCTGCTGGAGCTCGGGATCGCCGTCGACCTCCACGTCCGCCGTCGTCCACAGCTCGTCGAGCGCGGCGCGCTGGGCGGCGAGCAGGCCGTCCCACCCCAGGTCGAGGGCGGAGCTCACGGCTGCCGAGGCCTCCGCGAGGACGGAGTCGGACCCGGCGTCGTAGGACCAGCTGTACCCGAGGGCCTTGACGATCGTGAGGCTCTGCCCGGGGAGCAGGTCGGCCGCGGCCGTGACGACGACGTGCTGTTCGTCGACGGAGGAGGTGACCCGCCCGCCGTCGACCTCGTGGCCGACCGCGGTGGCGATCGTGATGCCCGATCGACGCGTCCGCTCCACCAGGGCGCCACCGTGCTCGGAGCGGATCTGGGCGCGCGGCTCGAAGGCCTCGTCCAGGCACTCCGCGACGCGCGGGTCGTCGTTCTCCACGCCCGTGGGGGTCACCTCCCCCGCGGCGAGCTCGGACCGCACGACGACGTGCGCGGGCCCGTCCACCGCGCGGACCTCGTACCGCACCGCGCACACCGACCGCTCGACGAGGGAGACGAGCCGCTGCGAGGACACCTCCATCGTCGTGCCCGACAGCGCGGTCCAGCGCACGCGGCGGTCGAGCGTGCCGGCGCGCAGGTCGAGGGTGCGCTGGTGGACCTGCGGCCGGACCTCGCGCACGTCGAGCGGGAGACCGTCGACCAGCAGGCGCAGCGGCGTGCCGTCGGCGACGGTCAGCAGCGCCTGCCCCTCCTGGGGGTGCCCGTAGCCGCCCTCTGGATAGGACAGCGGATGGGTCTCGTGGACCCCGGACAGGTAGGTGCCGCGCATGCCGCTGGGCTCGACCTCGTCGAGCGTTCCCCGGATCCCGACGTAGCCGTTGCAGAGGCTGAAGAGGGACTCGGTGACGGCGAGCGTCCCGGGATCCACGTGCGGCTCGCGGATCAGCCACGGAGCGGTGTCCAGTCTCGGGGCGGTCACGTGGGCCCTCGCTTCGTCGGAGATGGGTCAGGCCGCCCGCGGCGTCCCGCTCCCCGTCCTACCGGTCGGGACGCCGCGGCGCGATCCGTGAGGGTGCCCCCAGCCGTGTGCGCACGTGTCGTGTGCCAGTGGTGGGACGTGAGCTCCGTTCACACAGCGCCCGGGGAGAGGCAGCGGTAGCTTCGACCGCCGAGTCGACGGTCTCGTGGCGAGAAAGGCGCTCAGACATGCCCAGCGCCCCCCGGTCCCTCAGTTCGCCTCCTCTGCCGCGTCACCTGCAGTTGGAGGTGACCTCGGCGTGCAACCTGTCGTGCGCCATGTGCCTGGTCAGCTACCGACCGGCGGTCAACCGGGCCGAGGGCGCGATGCCCATCGAACTGTTCCGGCGACTGGTGGACGGCACCCCCGGGCTGGCGCGACTGACCCTGCAGGGGCTCGGTGAGCCGCTGCTGCAGCCCCACCTGCTGGCGATGGTCGCCCATGCCAAGGAGCGGGGCATCGAGGTCGGGTTCAACAGCAACGCGATGCTGCTGACGCGCGATCGAGCGGAACGCCTCGTCGCGCTCGGGCTGGACTGGCTGCACGTGTCCCTCGACGGCGCCACCGCCGAGACCCACGAGGACATCCGGGCCGGGGCGGAGTTCGACAGGGTCGCCCGGAACCTGCGCGGTCTGCAGGCGGCGAAGCGGGCGGCCGGGTCGGACGAGCCGTGGGTGCGGGTGGTGTTCGTGGCCATGCGACGCAACCTGCACGAACTGCCCGACCTCGTGCGGCTGCTCGCCGAGTGGGAGATCGACGAACTGCACGTGCAAGGTCTGTCGCACGACTTCGGGGACACCGATCCGGCAGGCGGCTACGCCGAGATCCGGGCGTTCGCCCGCGCCGAGTCCCTGGAGCACGTCGCTCCGGCCGACGTCGCAACCGTCTTCGCGGCGGCCCGGGAGCAGGCCGAGCGCTGCGGTGTGCGCCTGCGGCTACCCGCTCCGGACGGGCAGCCGCCGGTCCGGCAACCCGGCGAGCCCGGCTGCACCTGGCCGTGGGACGCGGCCTACATCACGAGCTCCGGCACGGTCCAGCCGTGCTGCATGGTCATGGGTGATGACCGGATCTCGATGGGGAGCCTGGCCGATGCCGACCTCGCCGAGATCTGGACCGGCGAAGCGTATGCGGAGTTCCGCACTGCTCTGCTCACCGACGACCCACCCCCGGTGTGCGCCGGCTGCTCGTTGTACCGCGGCCGTTTCTGACCTCTGATCGACACGAGCGGGCGGCGCGGCTGCACCTCCAGCTGCAGCTGCCGTGGAGGCAGTCGTCATCTGGTGTCTGCGCTGTCGCTCCACCGCCCGTCCAGGCCGGCCGCGGGACCGGTCACGCGACCTGGCGAGGCTCCCGCCGGGTCACGCCCTCAGGGCAGCTCCGCCCCGCCCAGCCCCGCGTCGCGCGCCATCGCGATCGCCTGCGGGCGGGACTCCGCGGGCAACTTGGTGAGCACCGTCGACACGACGTTGCGAACGGTCTTCTCCGACAGGTACAGGCGGCGGGCGATCTCTCCGTTGCTCAGGCCGCGGGCGACCAGGTCGAGCACCTCGTTCTCGCGCTCGGTCAGCTGCGGGAACGGCGTCAACCGCGCGGTGCGGGTCATGAGCCGGGTGAGCACGGCCGGACCGACCGCCGCGCCGAGGATGACCTCGCCGTGCCCGACGGCCTCGAGGGCGCGCGTGATCTCCTGCCGGCTCGCCCCCTTGAGCAGGTATCCGCGCGCGCCCGCGCGGAGCGCCGCCGCGACCGTGTCGTCGTTCTCCACCATCGTGAGCACCAGGCAGGCCGCCGAGGGGAGCTCGGCTGCCAGGGTCCGGATCGCGTCGAGCCCGTTGGTGCCCGGCATGTGCAGATCCATGAGGACGACGTCGGGCCGCTCGGCGACGGCCAGCGCGACCGCCTCGTCACCGTCCGCCGCCTGGGCGACGACGCGTGCCCACGGCAGCGCGTCGACGAGCGCGGCGATGCCTTCCCGGAACATCGGATGGTCGTCCGCGACGAGGACCGACAGTTGCCTCGTCACGTCGCCACGTCCGCGAGCCGCTCCGGGGACGGCTGCGCCGGCAGGTCCGCCGGCAGGGTCGCCACGACCGTCGTCCCGTCGCTGCTGCCGGTGACCGTGCACGTCCCGCCCAGCTCGGTGGCGCGTTGGTGCATCGAGGTGAGACCCACCCCCGCCGTCGCCTGCACGGGCAGCCCGACGCCGTCGTCGGCCACCCGCACGGTGACCGTGCCATCGTCGGAACCGACTCGGACGTCGACGCGCCGCGCCCCGGAGTGCTTCGCCACGTTGGCCAGCGCCTCCGCGGTGATCCGGTAAGCCGCCACCTCGGCCGCCGCCGACAGCCCGGTCAGCCGGCCTTGTTCGGTGACGGTCACGGCGATGCCGCCGGTGCGCAGCCGCTCCGCCAGCTCCTCCACCGCCGAGAGCAGGCCGAGGTCGTCGAGGGCCGCCGGCCGCAGGTCGTCCACGATGCGCCGGACGTCGGCGACGCTGTCCCGCAGGTACTCCGCAGCGGCCTCCAGGACCGCCGCGGCTCGATCGGGATCGGTGTGCACGAGGTCGGCGGCCACGTCCAGCTGCATCGCCGTGGCGGCCAGGCCGGGCCCCAGGTCGTCGTGCAGGTCGTGCCGTAGCCGCCGGCGTTCCTCCTCCCGCGACGTCACGATGTGCTCCCGGGAGCGGTGCAGCTCCGCCTGCAGCCGTGTGGCGTGCGCCGCCACCGCGGTGTGGCGGGCCAGCTCCTCCAGCAGCCGGAGCCCGCGCTCGCCGAGCCCGCCCGCCGGCACGGCGACGACGAGCTCGCCGACCGAACGCCCCGAGTAGACGAGCGGCACGGTCAGGGTCTCCGCCTGCGGGTCGCGCCGTCCGTGCACCACCGCACCGTGCTGGGCGACGCGCAGCTCGGCATACGGGAGGAGCAGCGTGCGCGCGACCACCTCCACGACGGTCGGCAGGACCGTGCTGGGCGAGGTCGCCGTCGCCAGTCGCTCGCCCAGCCGCGTCAGCCCCGCGTACGGCTCGTCGGCCTGGCCGTACAGCAGCCGGTTCACCGCCCGCTGCACGCGGTCCTTCAGCGGCTGCACCGCCATCGCCGCGAGGACGAACAACAGCAGGTCCCAGTCATCGGTCACCCGCTGCGCCGCTCCGGTCAGCACCGCCAGCAGCCCGCCGTACGCCGCCAGGGTCAGCACGGTCAACGCCCCGTACACGAGAGCACGGTTCACCACGACGTCGACGTCCCACAGCCGGCGGCGCACCATCGCGTAGGTGACGGCGGCGGGCAGCGGCACCATCGCCGCGGCGACGAACGCAGCCGACGCGACCGGCAGGACCCACCCCGCGACGAGCAGCGCCAGGGTCGCGAGCGCGCCGGCGGCCACGAGGAGGACGTGGTCCCGCTCCCGCTCCGAGCTGCGCCGCAGGCGGACCGCGAGCGACGCGACGCCGAGCAGCGCACCGAGCACCACGACCGGCAGGGTCGCGCTCACCACGGTCCACGCGCCGTCGACGCCCACCGGGTTCTCGATCGGCCCGTAGGACGCCGGCGGCGCGATGTCCCGCTGCCCGTACGGCGTCACGGCCCAGGCCGTCGTGGCCGTCACCGTGGCCACCACGGCGACCCGGGCCACCCAGCGCCATCGCGGGGACGGCAGCGCCCCGGACGGCAGGAACAGCAGGAGCACCGAAGGGACGAGCGTGTACCCGGGCACCCACGTGAACGTGGCGATCCAGTACAGCGCCGCCCCCACCTCGTGACCGGGAGCCCCGGTGAGCAGCAGGTGCGCCAGCGACCCGCTGAACGACGAGACCGCGTTGCTCAGACCGACGCCGATCATCAGCCAGCCGACGGGCGTGCGCGGCACCCGCGCCGCGACCACAGCACCGAGCGTGCCGTACGCGATGCCGGCGATCACGCCGCGCAACGCGCCACCCGCGGAGTACTCCGGCCCGTCCGACGGAACCACCTGGAGCAGCAGGGTGGCGAGGGCCAGCCCGACGCACGCTGCGCCACCGGCCGTCGCCGGCCAGCGCGACCGACGTCCACGGTGACCGCCGTTCGGGGAGCCCGGGTGCATGACCGGATGTTCTCAGCAGACGGCGTCCCGGGCGGCAGGGACGACGGTCCTGCCACCCGATCGGGACCGGCGTCCGATGACGGCAGGACGTCGCCGCCGTGAGTCTTCGGTCGGCTCCCGCGGCACCCCCGCCGCCGAGACGACGCGGAGGACTCCCATGACGCAGCACACCAGCACGCCTGCCCCCACGACCGAGATCCGGATGAGCTCCGACTTCACCGCACCCGACCACGCGGTCCTCACCGGTGACGGGGCGGCCGCCGACGCCACGACCGCCGGACGCGCACACCGGGCCCCGAGGTGGCGGCGAGGCGCCCTCGCCGGCGCCGCTCTCGTGTCCCCCGTCGCGCTGGCCCTGCAGTACGCGCTCAACAGCGCCGGCCTGCCGCGCCAGGACGCCGCGGTGTACCTGACGGCCGTCGCATCCGACAGCGGCGCGATGATGGCGTCGACGGTGTCCTACAGCGTCGCGATGACGTCGATGGTGGCGATCGGGGCGCTCGCTGCGGTCACGCTCCGGCGGACCGCGCCGATCGTCTCGGCGGTGTCCGCGGCACTGCTCACGCTGGGTGCGATCGGCGGAGGCGTGTTCGTGGGCCTGCGGCTGGCCGCGCTCGCTCTGGTCGAGGACGGCACGGTCCTGCCCGGCGGTGTCGCCGCCTTCATCCGCCTGCAGGAGGCGATCATCAACCCGGTCGGGCTGCTGCTCGTGTGCGCCATCCTCGGCACCGTCGCGCTCGCCGTGGCCATGCACCGCTCGCGCCGAGAGATCGGCTGGTGGCCTTCGGTCGTGACCGTCGTCGGCTTCGTGCTCGCCAGCGGCGAGTTCCCGAACGCCGTGAGCGTCGTCGGGGCGCTCGTGCAGGGTGTGGCCCTGATCCCGCTCGCCCGGCTGGCGCTGACCGCCCGCAGCTGACCTGGACCGCAGATACGAGGGACGGGACCCGCGGCGCTCGCCGCGGGTCCCACCTCGTCGGTCCCCCATCGGCTGCCGGTCAGCTGGGGGCATGTGGGCAGCACCGTCGCCGTTGCCTCGAGCGCGGGCATCCTGGCTCCGGGACCGGGTGCGGGGCCCGTCCCGCCCGATGGCGTCTCGCGACGGGGCGGGCCCCGGTCCGACGCCGCAGCCGGGAGACTGCGGCGCGCGGGAGGCCTCCCGCTCAGGGGGCGATGACCAGCTCGGCGATGAGGCCGCCGTCCAGCGCGAAGCGGTACTGCAGCTCCGCGACGCCGCCGGGGAAGTCCCCTTCCAGGCGGTTGACGGCCACCCACCGTGTCCCGTCGACGCGCTGTGCGCCGACGAGTTCGGTCGTGTACGTGAACTCGGCTCCGGCGTTGCGCAGGAAGTCGAGGACCTCGCCGCTCCCCCGGAAGGTCTGACCCTGGTCGACGACCACGGCCGCAGGGGTGAAGGCGCGGATGGCGGCGTCGACGTCGCGGGCCGCGTGGGCGTCGAGGAAGTCGCGGAGCGTGGCAGGGAGCTCGCTGGGCTGGATGCTGGTCGGTGTGGTCATGTCCCGACGGTGCGGCCTCCCGCACCGGGAGGGTCAAGCACTGGACCCTCCCCCGGGGAGAGGGTGCACAGTGCTCGCGTGCTGGCGATCGGCGAGTTCTCCCGGCTGACCCATCTGAGCGTGCGCACGCTCCGCCGCTACCACGACGCCGGGCTGCTCGAGCCCGCGACCGTGGACCCCGCGAGCGGTTACCGCTACTACAGCGCGGACCAGATCCCGACCGCCCAGGTCATCCACCGCCTGCGCACGCTCGACGTCCCGCTGCCCGACGTCCAGCGTTTCCTCCGCCTCCCCGACCCGAGCGCCCGCGGCGCGCTCGTGGCCGAGCACCTGGCGCGCCTCGAGTCGGAGCTGGACCGGACCCGCGCCGCCGTGGCGTCCCTGCGCCGACTGCTGCAGCCGGAACCCCCTCCCCTGGACGTCGAGCTCCGCGCGGTGCCGGCGAGCACGGTGGCCGCCGTCGAGGACGACGTCGACCACGAGGACGTGCTCGCCTGGTACTCCGGCGCCATGGCCGAGCTCGATGCGGCGGTCGGCGGACCGACCGGCGTCCCGGGCGGCCTGTACGACAACGCGCTGTTCGAGGCCGGCCGGGGACACCTGCTCCTGTACCTGCCGACGCCGGAGCCGCCGCGCAGCGGGCGGGTCCACCCCGTGACCCTGCCGGCCGTCGAGTTGGCCGTCACCACCCACGTCGGGCAGCACGACGACATCGACGTCACCTACGGGGAACTCGGCGCCTGGGTGGTGGCCAACGCACTCGCCGTCGCGGGGCCGGTGCGCGAGACCTACCTGGTCGGTCCCCGCGACACGACCGACCCGGCCGCCTGGCGCACCGAGATCGGCTGGCCCGTCTTCCGGGTGGCCCCGCGGTGAGCCGCCGGCAGCACGGGCGGGAGCGCTCGGTCGACGGTCAGCCGCCGAGCCAGTGCTGCCGGCGGCGGGCGGTCGATCAGCCGGGGACGACGTCGGGCACGAAGTGCTGGCTCTCCTTGGGCGGCCGGACGTAGTCCGAGCGCACCGGTGGCCGGGGCGGCAGCCGGGGCGGCTCGGGGGTGAGGTCCTCGTACGGCACCTGCGCGAGCAGGTGGTTGATCACGTTGAGGCGGGCACGCTTCTTGACCTCGGCCTCCACCACCCACCACGGCGCCTCGGGGATGTCCGTGGCGGCCAGCATCGCGTCCTTCGCGCGGGAGAAGTCCACCCAGCGGTTGCGCGCCTCGAGGTCCATCGGACTGAGCTTCCAGCGCTTCGTCGGGTCGGTCAGGCGCTGCTGGAAACGCCGCTCCTGCTCGGAGTCGCTGACCGAGAACCAGTACTTGACCAGCTGGATGCCGCTGCGGACCAGCATCCGCTCGAACTCCGGACAGGAACGCAGGAACTCCCAGTACTCCTCGTCGGTGCAGAAGCCCATGACCCGCTCCACGCCGGCGCGGTTGTACCAGGAGCGGTCGAACAGGACCATCTCACCGCGGGCCGGCAGGTGGGGCACGTAGCGCTGGAAGTACCACTGCCCCCGCTCGCGGTCGGTCGGCGCGGGGAGGGCGACCACCCGGGCGTAGCGGGGGTTGAGCGGCTCGGTGATGCGCTGGATCGCCCCTCCCTTGCCGGCGGCGTCGCGGCCTTCGAAGAGCAGGACCACCCGCAGGCCCTCGGCCCGGATGAACTCCTGCTGCTTGACCAGCTCCACCTGCAGCCGGACCAGCTCGCGCTCGTAGTACTTGGTGCTCACTCGGGCGGTCGACCGCGGAGCCTCCTCGACCGACGCCTTCTCCTTGGCAGTCGTCATGGCTGGAGCGTCCTCCCCGCGGGTCGGCGCATCAACGCCTCCGGCCCGGGTGCGGTCCTCCGCGTGCCCGGCGCCGCTGGGGACCGGGGCGTCGCGCGGCTCCACTCCCCGCTCCTTACGCTCGGTGCCGCCACGCCCGACCGGATGGAGACCCATGCCCGTCGTCTCGCGCTTCTCGACGACCCCCGTCAAGGGCACCGCCCTGCACCACCCGACCAGCCTGGTGTTCACCGGGAACGGCGTCGAGGACAACCGGCGCTTCCACCTCGTCGACGCCCGGGGCCGGCTGTTCAACGGCAAGCACCACGGACCGTTGGTCCGGCTCACCGCTCAGTACGACGACCAGCGCCGGGAGCTGTCCCTGCAGATCCCCGGGCGTGAGCCGGTGCGGGGGACGACCGAGCTGGGCGAGGCGGTCGTCACCGACTTCTACGGGCGCGACGTCGCCGGTCGCCTGGTGACCGGCCCGTGGTCGTCGGCGCTGACCGAGTTCGTCGGCGCGCCGGTCCACCTGGTGGCCGCCGACACCCCCGGTGCCGCGGTCGACGTGCACCCGGTGACCCTGGTCTCCTCGGCCACCATCGAGCACCTGCGCAGCGTGGCCCCCGGCGGCGAGCGCCTGGACCACCGGCGGTTCCGCATGCTGGTCGAGGTCGACGGGTGCGGGGTGCACGAGGAGGACACCTGGGCCGGCCGACGTGTCCGGCTGGGAGGCGCCACGGTGCGGGTGGTCGGCCCCGTCCCCCGCTGCGTGGTCACCAACGAGAACCCCGACAGCGGAGTGGTGGACTTCAGCACCCTCAAGGCCATCGCGCGCTACCGCGGCGAGCTGGCCGCAGACCTCACCACGCCGGTCGCCCACCTCCCGGACGGCGGCAAGGTCGTCTTCGGCGTGTACGCCACGATCGAGCAGCCGGGGCCGGTTCGCGTCGGTGACCCCGTCGAGCTGCTCGCGGCGGAGGCGTCCGTCGGCACCTGATCGATCGCCCGGACGCCTCCCGCCTCGCGATCGCGAAGCCCTCTCCCGCGGGCGATCGACCTCCTGCCCACGCAGGGGACCGGCCACGACCGCGGCCGTCCGCCCCACGGGGAGTGCCGACGTCGGGCGCCCGCGTCGGCGGCACCGACCTCAGGCGACGATCAGGTCCCGGTCCGGACGGAGAGGACGGCGACCCCCCATCACGCACTCCTCCCGGACGCCCGGGGCTCCCGCGCCGCGCCGGACGAGCCCGGCACCCCAGGGCCTGCAGGGTGGCGATCGCCGGACGGGGCACAGCACCCGGTGAGGACGAGCGGCTCTCTCGAGCCCACGACGGCGGATCCGTGGAACGACCGGCTCACCCGGGACCCCGGCCGTGCGGCAGCTCCCGTCGGCCGTCCGAGCGGCCACGGTCGGGACTCATCCGGCGCGGGGGACGTGCGACCGGACGCACCGGGGAAGGCTGTGCACGCCGGCATCCCGACACATCGGGGCCGCGCCGCGGCTCCGGACGTGCGGTCGTCCTCACGACCTGACCTGGTGGTGGTCCGATGACGAGAAGGACGGATCGCCCCGTCGTACCCGACGGGCTCCCTCAGCTCCAGGCGGGGTGTCACCTGTCACCGGAGGACGGCGCCTGTCTCATGGAGTACGTCTCCGTCCTCGCCGGGACGGCCTTCGGCGACCACCCGCGCTGCACCGACCCCACGCTGGCCGCACTGGCCCGGCTGGTGAACGACGCCACCAGCGACGACGGCCGGCCGCTGCTCGCGGCCTTCGCCCCGGCCCTGGCTGCGACAGGCCCCTCCGCCGACGCCCGCCGGACCGCCGCCGTCGTCCGCGCCACCGTGCGGGCTGCCCGGGCGGCAGCGGCGGACCCGGGGGCCCTGGACCGGCACCTCGACCGCGCCGAGCAGCGGTGCGCCCGCGTCACCGGCAGCGGAGCGCGCGCCGGGCTGGCCCGGCTGCTGGATCCCCTGTACCGGCTGGGGACCGGCCGCCGTCGCCTGGAGGTGTCGGTCGGCGCGTTGGCAGGGCTCGCCGGGCCACGGCGTGACGCCGCGCTCAGGGGCACGCTGGCCGCAGCGATCGGTGCCGTCGTCCCGCCGGATCCTCCGGAGTGCCGGACCGTCCCGCCCACCGGGCGTGGTGACACAGCCGCGGCACGCACCCGCGGGTCCTGACCGGCGGTCCTCGCCCGCGGGCGGCGCCGGAGGCACCGGAGCACCGCGGAGCGATGGCGGGGCCACACGGCCGACCACGGCGGCGTCGTTTCTTGACTCGGTCAAGGAAGAGGCACCAAGATGGCCTCGTGCCGGACACCGCAGACCTCGAGCGCACTCTGCGCGCGGCCGGTCTGCGGGTGACCCGACCGCGCCTCGCCGTGCTGGACGCCGTCCACGCGCAGCCGCACCTCGACACCAAGTCGCTGATCACCGCGGCGCGTGCCCGCCTCGGTGCGGTGTCGCACCAGGCGGTGTACGACGTGCTGCAGGCGCTCGTGGGCACCGGCCTCGTGCGGCGCATCCAGCCGGAGGGCTCCGATGCCCGCTACGAGGCCCGTGTCGGCGACAACCACCACCACCTCGTCTGCCGCGAGTGCGGCGCGATCGTCGACGTCGACTGCGCGATCGGCGCCGCACCCTGCCTGACCCCCTCCGCCGACGCCGGCTTCGTCATCGACGAGGCTGAGGTCGTGTTCTGGGGACGCTGCGCGTCCTGTGCAGCCGGCCCTGCTCCCGCCCCCTCACCCCGCACCACACAGAGAGGTACGTCGTGACCAACGAGATCGACAAGAACCAGAGCGAGAGCACCAGCGAGAGCGAGAACCCGGCGATCCCCTCGCCGACCCAGGTCACCAACCGGCGGCCGCAGAGCAACCGGGACTGGTGGCCGAACCAGGTCGACCTGTCGGTGCTGAACAAGCCCTCCAAGGACTCCGACCCGCTCGGCGCGGACTTCGACTACCGGACCGAGGTCGCCACGCTCGACGTCGAGGCGGTCAAGCGCGACATCGTCGAGGTCATGCGCACCTCGCAGGACTGGTGGCCGGCCGACTGGGGCCACTACGGCCCGCTGTTCATCCGCATGTCGTGGCACGCCGCCGGCACCTACCGCATCGCCGACGGCCGCGGCGGGGGCGGCGAGGGCGGGCAGCGCTTCGCCCCGCTCAACAGCTGGCCGGACAACGCGAACCTGGACAAGGCCCGCCGCCTGCTGCTGCCGGTCAAGCAGAAGTACGGCCGCAAGCTGTCCTGGGCCGACCTGCTCCTCCTCGCCGGCAACGTCGCGCACGACGACATGGGCCTGCCGACCTTCGGCTTCGCCTTCGGCCGCCAGGACAACTGGCAGCCCGGCGAGATCTTCTGGGGTCCGGAGGACACCTGGCTCGGTGACGAGCGCTACGCCGGCGACGAGCCGCTCGACCTGGACGAGGGCCCCCTGGCGAACGTGACCATGGGGCTGATCTACGTCAACCCCGAGGGCCCGAAGGGCCAGCCCGACCCGCTCGCCTCGGCCCACGACATCAAGGTGACCTTCCGCCGGATGGGCATGACCGACGAGGAGACCGTCGCCCTCATCGGCGGTGGCCACACCTTCGGCAAGACCCACGGCGCCGGCAACCCCGAGCTCGTCGGCCCCGAGCCGGAGGGCTGCCCGGTCCACGGCAACGGGCTCGGCTGGATCAGCCAGCACGGCACCGGCAAGGGCGCCGACACCATCACCAGCGGCCTCGAGGGCGCCTGGACCCCGACGCCCACCACGTGGGACAACTCCTACTGGGAGACCCTGTTCGGCTACGACTGGGAGCTCGTCGAGAGCCCGGCCGGCGCCAAGCAGTGGCAGCCGTCCAACCCCGAGGCGCAGGAGCTCGTCCCCGACGCGCACATCGAGGGCAAGAAGAACCCGCCGATGATGTCCACGGCGGACATGGCGCTCAAGGTCGACCCGGAGCTGCGCGCGTACGCCGAGCGCTTCCGCAACGACCCGGAGTACTTCGCCGACCAGTACGCCCGCGCCTGGTTCAAGCTGCTGCACCGCGACATGGGCCCGAAGGTCCGCTACCTCGGCCCGGACGTGCCGGCCGAGGACCTCATCTGGCAGGACCCGGTCCCGGCCGTCGACCACGAGCTCGTGGGCGAGGCGGAGATCGCCGACCTCAAGCAGCGGCTGCTCGCCTCCGGGCTGACCGTCTCGCAGCTGGTGCACACGGCCTGGTCCGCCGCCGCCTCCTACCGCGGCACGGACAAGCGCGGCGGCGCCAACGGCGCCCGGCTGCGCCTGGAGCCGCAGATCGGCTGGGCGGCCAACGAGGGCGTCCGGGACGTGCTGCCGGTCCTCGAGCGGGTCAAGGGCGAGTTCGAGCAGCAGACCGGCAAGAAGGTCTCGCTGGCCGACCTCATCGTGCTCGGGGGCAGTGCGGCGGTGGAGAAGGCCGCCGCGGACGCCGGCGTGACGGTGACCGTGCCCTTCACCCCGGGTCGCACCGACGCCTCGCAGGAGCAGACCGACGTCGACAACTTCCGCTGGCTCGAGCCGCGGGCCGACGGCTTCCGCAACTGGATCGCGCCCGGGAGCAAGCTCCAGCCGGAGACGCTCCTGATCGACCGGGCGTACATGCTGGAGCTCACCGCCAAGGAGATGACGCTCCTCGTCGGTGGCCTGCGCGTCCTCGGCGCCAACACCGGCGGCGTGCAGCACGGCGTCTTCACCGACCGCCCGGGCGTGCTGTCGCAGGACTTCTTCCGCAACCTGCTGGACCTGGGCATCTCCTGGCGGACCGCGGTCGAGGCCGAGGGGGTCTACGAGGGGCTGGACGCCGACGGCAACGTCGTGCGCACGGCCACCGCGGCCGACCTGGTGTTCAACTCCAACTCGATCCTGCGCGGCATCGTCGAGGTCTACTCGGCCGACGACGCGAAGGAGAAGTTCGTGCAGGACTTCGTCTCGGCGTGGGTCAAGGTCATGGAGCTCGACCGCTTCGACGTGAAGTAGTCCCCCCGCTCGGACGCCCCGGCCCGCACCCGCGGGCCGGGGCGTTCGCGCGTCCGGGGGACCGGGTACCCGCGGACGGGGCCGGCACGGAACGCCACACACGCCGCGGGTGTCGCGCGGCTACAGGCTCCCCCGCGGCAGGACCCACCGGTGGGCGAAGTCCAGCACGTCGGCGGCGATCTCGAAGTCCGCGTCGTAGTGCAGGACGGTCATCCCGTGCTCGGCCGCGAGGACGGCGGTCAGCAGGTCGGCGATGCCCACCGCCCGGTGTCGTCCGGTGCGGGCCAGCTCCCGTTGCGCGTCGAACGCGCGCTGCCAGTGCTCGTCGTCGGTGGGCAGGTACTCGTAGGCGGCGCGGCGGTCGGCGCGGATCTCCTCGTACTCCCCCGGGCTGCGGGCACTGAAGAGCGCCTCGGCGTCCAGGGGCGCGCAGGTGGCCACCAGGCCGCCGGTGATGAGTGGCTCCAACCGCTCCGCGACGACGGGCAGCCGCATCCGGGCCGCCGCGCTGGTGTCGATCAGGAAGCGGGCGATCACCGCCACACGTCTGCCCGCTGAGCGGGATCGGCCATCTCCTCCAGGCCGCCCTCCCGCAGCCAGCGCACCTGCCGGGCCCGTGCGGCCGCGCTCGCGGCCTGCTGCAACGCTGCCCGGACCGTGTCCGAGATGCCGCTGGTGTGCAGTTCGCGCTGCGCCCGGGCCAGCAACTCGTCGTCGAGGTCGATCAACCGCTTCGTCACCGCGCTGCCCCCGATCGGGTATATACCTGTTCGTCTCGAAGTATAGGCACCGGTCTCGCATCGGAGTCGAACGGGACGCGGCGGACCCTGGCGCGTCGCGACGATGAGCGGTAGGGAGGAGCGGTCCCGGCCGTCGACGAGGGAGCACTCCCATGGCCGACAAGTCGCCCCACGACAACCACGCCGCGAAGAAGTCGGGCAAGGCCGTCAAGGCCAAGCGCAGGGAACGCAGGAACGAGCAGCGGGCCGCCACGGAGATGGAGCGGCTGATGCACCCCCGGCGCGGCACGGCCTGACGGCCCCCGCGGGCGAGGACGCACCGCACCCGCGCCGCCCGGGGCCCGCTCGCCGTCGCTGCGGCCGGCCCTCGAGGTCCGCGGGTGCCGCGGTGGGGTGCGCGCGGAGCCGCACGGCGACGTCCCCGCGCTGAACCACCCGGCCGGCCGGTCCGTGACATGGGCGAGGGAGTTCCGGAGGCGCACATGGCAGACCCGTCCCGCCCGGCCCGCCGGCCGGCGTCCGCACGAGGCCCGTGCACGCACACCCGCCGCGGGACGACCGTGAGCCCCGGGCGGTGAGGCAGGACCAGCGTGCCCCCTTCGTCGCGGGGCTGCAGCAGGCACGGGAGGCCGCCTACCCCGCGGGCGAGTACGTCGGCCAGGAGAGCTTCATGCGGGCCGCCGAGATCCGCCGGCTGGCCTGCCGGGCCGGCATCGGCCCCGGCGTCTCCGTCCTCGACCTGTGCTGCGGGGTGGCCGGCCCGGGCCGGCTGATCGTGGCCGAGCTCGGCTGTCACTACCTGGGGCTGGACTCCTCTGCGAGCGCCGTGGAGATCGCCCGCGGCCTGGCCGGGGACCTGCCGTGCGCCTTCGCGTGCGCGCAGGTCCCGCCGCTGCCGGACGGCCCCTTCGACGTCGTCCTCCTCCTGGAGACGATGCTGGCCTTCCCCGACAAGCGCGCCGTGCTGGCCGAGGTGTCCTCCGTCCTGGAGCCCGGCGGCCGGTTCGCCTTCACCCTCGAGGAGGGCGCGCCGCTCACGGCGGACGAACGCGTCCGCATGCCCGACGCCGACACCGTCTGGCTCCTCGAGATCGCGGAGATGACCGCCCTGCTGGACGAGGCCGGGCTGGCGGTGACCTGGCAGGAGGAGTGCAGCGCCGCGCACTCCGCGACGGCGGCGTCCCTGCTGCGGGAGTTCCGCGCCCGGTCGAGCGTCATCGCCCCGCAGGTCGGGGGGCAGGCCCTGACCGAGCTGATCGCGGCCCACGAGCTGTGGCGCGACTGGCTGGGCCGCGGGCGGGTGCGCAAGTTCGCGGTGGTGGCCGAGAAGCGATGACCTACGCCTACAGCCGCTACCTGGCGGCGAAGAAGAGCGTCGACGACCGGGCCCTCAACCGCTCCGTGCTGGACGAGCTGCGCCGCCTGGTCCCGCCCGGCCGCCTCCGGGTGCTGGAGATCGGCGCCGGCCTGGGGACGATGGTGGCCCGGCTGCTGGAGTGGCGGGTCGTCACCGCCGGCGAGTACACCCTGCTGGACGTCGACCGCCGGCTGCTGCAGGACTCCCGCGCGTGGCTCTGCGGCTGGGCGGGCACCCGCGGCCTCGACGCCGAACCGCTGCCGGACGGCGTGCGCCTGGGCGACCTCCGGGTGCGCCTCGTCGAGGCCGAGCTCGGCCGCCACCTGGAGAGCGGGAACGGGGCACCGGCGGACCTGCTGATCGCCAACGCCTTCCTGGACCTGGTGGACGTGCCGGCCGTCCTGCCCGGACTGCTGCGGCTGCTGCTCCCGGGCGGCACCTACTGGTTCACGGTGAACTTCGACGGCGAGAGCGTCTTCCAGCCCGAGCACCCCGCCGACGACGAGGTCATCGGCGCCTACCACCGCACCATGGACCACCGCGTCCGCTACGGCCGGTCGGCCGGGGAGAGCCGCACGGGCCGCCACCTGTTCGGCCATCTCCGGGCCGCCGGCGCGCCCCCGCTGTCGGCGGGCTCCTCCGACTGGGTCGTGCTGGCCGGCCCGGACGGCACCTACCCCGGTGACGAGGCCTACTTCGTCGAGGCGATCCTCCAGACGGTGCAGGACGCCCTGGAGGGGCCGGCGGCGCCGTCGGGCCTCGCGGACTGGCTCGCCGTCCGCCGCCGCCAGCTCGCCGACGGGGAGCTGGTCTACCTGGCCCACCAGCTGGACGTCGCAGGCCGGTCCCCCGGCTGAACCGTTCCGCCGGCAGGTCCGTGCTCCAGGGTGACGGCAGCGGATCGTCACGGAGGTGCCGTGCGCTCGGTTCGGGTGGAGACGGCGTCCGGCACGCTCGCCACGCCCGCGCTGCTCGGCGTCCTCTCCCTGACCACGGGCCTCGGTCCGGCCGGATGGGGCGTCGGCCTGGCGTCCGGCTGGACGGCGACCGCGCTGCTGGCGGCCGGCCGCACCCGCAGGGAGCAGCCGATCCTCCCGCCGGACCGGGTCACCCTGACCCGGGCGCTGCTCAGCGCGGGGGTCGCGGGGCTGGTCGCCGACTCCGTCGGCCGTCCGCTGCCGGTCCCCGCGCTGGTCGTCCTCTCCTGCGTCGCGCTCGTGCTCGACAGCGTGGACGGGCGGGTGGCGCGCCGCACCGGGACCGTGACGCCGTTCGGGGCCCGCTTCGACGGTGAGGTCGACGCCTTCCTCATCCTGGCGCTGAGCGTCGCGGCGTCCCGGGAGCTCGGCGGCTGGGTGCTGGCCATCGGCGCCGCCCGGTACGTGCTGCTGGTCGCGGGGTGGCTGGTCCCGTGGCTGGCCGCACCGCTGCCCCCCCGGTTCTGGGGCAAGGTGGTCGCCGCCGTCCAGGGCATCGTGCTCACCGCCGCGGTCTCCGGGGTGCTGCCGCGGCCGGTCGCCGCGCTCGCCGTGGGCGTCGCGCTGGTGCTGCTGGCCGAGTCCTTCGGCCGCAGCGTCGTCTGGCTGTACCGGACCGGCGCGGGCCCGCGCTCCCGCCGGGCGCTGCGGTCGGCCACCACGCTGGTCGCGGGCGCGGTCGTCTGGGCCGTCCTCGTCGCGCCGCCCCGCCTCGACCAGCTCACCCCCGCCGCCTTCGCCCGCATCCCCCTGGAGGGCCTGGCGCTGGTCGCGGTCGCACTGGTGCTCCCGGCCCGGGCCCGACGGGTCGTGGCGGCCGCGGCGGGGGTCGCGCTCGGCCTGCTCACGCTCGTCAAGCTCCTCGACGCCGGCTTCACCGCGCAGCTCAACCGGCCGTTCAACCCCGTCCTCGACGGGGGCACCTTCGCGCCGGCGATCGGGGTGCTGCGCGACTCGATCGGGACGGCGGCCACCGTCGTCGCCGTCGTCCTCGCCGGTCTCGCCGTCGTGCTGCTGGTCGCCGTCGTCGTCGCCTCGACCGTCCGGCTCAGCAGCGGCACCGCCCGCCACCGGCGCCGCTCCGCCTCCGGGGTCGCCGTCCTGGGCCTGGTGTGGGTGGTGTCCGCCGCGCTGTCGCTGCAACTGGCGCCGGCCGGTCCCGTCGCCTCGGCCGGCACCGCCGCGCTGGCCGTGGCGCACGGCCGCGACGTCGGCGCCGCCGTCCGGGACCAGCAACGCTTCGAGGCGGCCACCCGGGCCGCCGACCCGTCCGCCGGCCTCCCCGGGGCGGACCTGCTGGCCGGCCTGCGCGGCAAGGACGTCGTCGTGGCCTTCGTCGAGAGCTACGGACGGGTCGCCGTCCAGGGCTCCCCGATGGCGCCGGGCGTCACCGCCGTCCTGCGCGACGGCACCAGCCGGCTGGCCCGGGCCGGGATCGAGGCGCGCAGCGCCTTCCTGGACTCCCCGACCTTCGGCGGGCAGAGCTGGCTGGCCCACGCGACCCTGCAGTCGGGGCTGTGGATCGACAGCCAGGCGCGCTACGAACAACTGCTCGCCAGCGACCGGCGGACGCTGGCCAGCGCCTTCGGCCGGGCGGGGTGGCGCACCGTCAGCGTCAACCCCGCCAACGACCAGCCGTGGCCGGAGGGCACGGCCTTCTACCACTACGACCAGGTCTACGGCCGGTACGACCTCGGCTACCAGGGCCCGGGGTTCAGCTGGGTCACGATGCCCGACCAGTACACCCTGGCCGCCTTCCAGCGGCTCGAGCTCGCCCCGGGGGGTCCCCCCGTGATGGCCGAGATCGACCTCATCTCCTCGCACCAGCCGTGGACCCCGCTGCCGACCATGGTGCCCTGGGACCAGGTCGGCGACGGCTCCGTCTTCGACCCCATGCCCGCCCGGGGCCCGTCGCCGGACGAGGCCTGGCGCGACCCGGACACCGTCCGCCGGCTGTACGGGCAGTCCATCGAGTACTCCCTGCAGGCGGTCGTCGAGTGGGTCGCCGCCCAGCCGGACGACGACCTCGTCCTCGTCCTGCTCGGTGACCACCAGCCGCTCACCGTGGTCACCGGACCCGACGCCACGCACGAGGTCCCCGTCTCCGTCGTGGCCTCGGACCCCGCGGTGCTCGACCGCCTCGCCGGCTGGGAGTGGCAGGAGGGGCTGCTGCCGGGCCCCGCCGCGCCGGTGTGGCCCATGGACGCCTTCCGCGACCGCTTCCTCGACGCGTTCACCGACGGCGTCGACCCGCAGGCGCTCGGGTCCCCGCGGTGACCGACGGAGCCCGCGCCTTCTGGCTGCGGGAACCCGGAGCCGGGGAGATCCGGCCGGTGCGGCTCCCCGAGCCGGGCCCGCTCGACGTCGTCGTGCGGGCGCTGCACTCGGGGATCAGCCGGGGGACCGAGACCCTCGTCTTCCGCGGCGAGGTGCCCGAGAGCCAGCGCGAGGTCATGCGTGCCCCCTTCCAGGCCGGCGACTTCCCGGGCCCGGTCGAGTACGGCTACCTCAATGTCGGGGTCGTGGAGCGCGGCCCCGCCGATCTCCTCGGCCGGACCGTCTTCTGCCTGTACCCGCACCAGACGGCCTACGTCGTGCCCGCGACCGCCGTCGTCCCCGTCCCGGACGGCGTCCCGGCCCGGCGCGCCGTGCTCGCCGGCACGGTCGAGACCGCGGTCAACGCGCTGTGGGACGCCCCGCCCCTGCTCGGTGACCGCGTCACCGTGGTCGGCGCCGGCATGGTCGGGTGCTGCGTCGCGCGGCTGCTGGCGCGGTTCCCGTGCGTCGACGTCGAACTGGTCGACGTCGACGCGAGCCGGGCCGAGGTGGCCGCCCGGCTCGGTGTGCCCCTCGTCGCGCCGGGGGACGCCGCGGGCGACCGCGACCTCGTGGTGCACGCCAGCGCGACCGCCGCGGGCCTGCAGCTGGCGCTCGGCCTGCTCCGGGCCGAGGGCACCGCGCTCGAGCTGAGCTGGTACGGCGACCGCGAGGTGACGGTGGCGCTCGGCGGCGCCTTCCACTCCCGCCGGCTGGACCTGCGGGCCAGCCAGGTCGGCACCGTGGCGCCGGCGCGCCGGAGCTCGCGGAGCCACCGGGACCGGCTGGCGCTCGCCCTCGACGTGCTGCGGGACCCGGCCTTCGACGCGCTGCTCACCGGGTCCTCGCCGTTCGACGACCTGCCCGACGTGATGGCGCGGCTGGCCGACGGCCGCCTGCCGGCCCTGTGCCACACGATCGCCTACGACCAGGAGGACGCCCGTGTTCAGCGTGACGGTCCGTGACCACATGATGATCGCGCACAGCTTCACGGGCGGGGTGTTCGGCCCGGCCCAGCAACTGCACGGCGCGACCTACGTCGTGGACGCCACGTTCCGCGGCGCCGAGCTGGACGCCGACGGGGTGGTCGTCGACATCGGCGCGGCCGCCGCCCTGCTGCACGAGGTGCTCGGGGCGCTGACCTACCGCAACCTCGACGACGACCCGGACCTCGCCGGCACGAACACCACGACCGAGGTCCTGGCGCGCGTGGTCGCCGACCGGATGGCGCTGCGGATCCGCGACGGCGCGCTGGGGCCCGGCGGGGTCAGGCTGGAGGGTCTCGCGGTCACCCTCCACGAGTCGCACGTCGCCTGGGCGAGCTACGACCGGCCCCTGTGAGCGCGGTCCACGTCGTCGTCCCGGCCGGCATCCACGACCCCGCGCGGATCAGTGGCGGCAACCGGTACGACCGCGAGGTCTGCGCCGCGCTGCGGAACGCCGGGTGGAGCGTCACCGAGATCGCCGCCGAGGGCTCGTGGCCACGACCCGACGCGCCGGCGCAGGCCGCCCTCGCGCGGTCGCTCGACGTCCTGCCGGACGACGCCCTCGTCCTCGTCGACGGGCTGGTCGCCTCCGCCGCCCGTGCGGTGCTCGTGCCCCGGGCGCGGCGGCTGCGGCTCGTGGTCCTGGTGCACATGCTCTTCGGCGGCGTGCACCTCGACGGTGGGGACCTCGACGGCGTGGCCGTCGCGGAGGACGACGAGTCGGCGGTGCTCGGCAGCGCGCGGGCCGTCGTCACGACCAGCGACTGGACCCGCCGACGGGTGCTCGAGCGGTACCGGCTGCCGGCGGGCCGGGTGCACGTCGCCCACCCGGGTACCGAGCCGGCGCCCGTGAGCCCCCGGACGACCGGCGGCGGGCGGCTGCTGTGCGTCGGCACCCTGTCGCGGCTCAAGGGCCAGGACCTGCTGCTGGAGGCACTGGGGACCCTGACCGGCCTCCCCTGGCGCTGCAGCCTGGTGGGCCCGCTCGACCGGCACCCCGACTTCGTCTCGGCGCTGGCGCGCGCAGCGACGGCCACCGGCATCGCCGACCGCGTCCGGATGCCGGGGACCCGCACCGGGGCGGCGCTGCGCCGCGAGTACGGGGACGCCGACCTGCTCGTCCTCCCCTCGCGGGCGGAGACGTTCGGCATGGTGGTCCCCGAGGCCCTGGCCGCCGGCGTGCCCGTGCTCGCGACCGCCGTGGGCGGCGTCCGGGAGGCCGTGGGCACCACCGCGGCGGGCCGGCCCGGCCTCCTCGTCCCCCCGGAGGACCCCGGTGCGCTCGCGGCCGCCCTCGCCCGCTGGCTCACCGACGCCGCGCTGCGCGACCGCCTCCGGGACGCCGCACTGCGCCGCAGGGAGTGCCTGCCGGCCTGGCGGTGCACCGGCGAGCGCGTCCGCGGCGTCCTGTCCGCGGTCGGGGGTGAACCGGATGCGCCACGGATCCGTGCAGTCCAGTGACAGGGACGGAGACCGATGGCGTGAGACGACGCGCGTGGGCCGGGGCACGCCTCCTGGGGGGTGTCCTGATCCTCGCCGTCCTGGTCCGGTGGCTGGGCGCGGAACCCTTCGTCGACGGCCTGCGCGGCCTCGGCCCCGGCACGCTGCTCACCGCGCTCGCCATCGGCGCCGCGACCACGGTCTGCTCCGCCTGGCGCTGGCGGGTCGTGGCCGCGGCGCTCGGCGTCGGCCTGCCGCTGCCGGCCGCGACCGCCGCCTACTACCGGTCGCAGTTCCTCAACAGCGCGCTGCCCGGCGGTGTGCTCGGCGACGTCCACCGGGGGCTGCGGCACGGCCTCGACGCCGGCGATCTCGGCCGCGGGCTGCGCGCCGTCGTCTGGGAGCGCGTCGCGGGCCAGGCGGTCCAGGCGGCGGTGGCGGTCGCGGTGCTGCTGACCCTCCCCTCACCGGTGCCCGCGGCGGTGCCCGCGGTCGCCACCGCGGTCGCGGTGGCCGGAGGCGTCCTCCTGCTCACGGGCCGCGGCGTGGCGCGGCACGGTGCGTCCCGGCCTGCCGGGGCCCTCCGCACGGCCGGGGCCGAGGCCCGCGGCGTCCTGCTGCAGCCGGCCACCGCGCGACCGGTCCTGCTCGCGTCCCTCCTCGTGGTCGGCGGGCACCTGGGCACGTTCCTGCTCGCCGCCCGCGCCGCCGGGGTGGACGGCCCCGCGCTGGAGTTGCTGCCGCTGGCGCTGGTCGTGCTGCTGGCCGCCGCGATCCCGCTCAACGTCGGCGGGTGGGGGCCCCGTGAGGGGGTGGCCGCGTGGGTCTTCGCGGCCACCCCGTGGGGGGCGGCCGCGGGTGCATCGGTCGCCACCGCCTTCGGCGTGCTGACCCTGGTGGCGGTGCTCCCCGGCGCCGTCGTGCTGCTCGCGGCCCGGCGGCAGCCGGGGCCGCGGGGTCCCCGGCTCCCGGCCCCCCGACGGGCCGCGGAGGCCGGCTGCCTGCAGAGCGCGACCCGAGAGGACGGTGCGGCACATGGCTGATCGGCCCTACACCCTGCTCAGCTGCGGCATGTCGATCGACGGCTACCTGGACAGCACGGACGCCGCCCGGCTGCAGCTGTCCAACGCCGCCGACTTCGACCGGGTCGACGCCGAGCGGGCCCGCTGCGACGCGATCCTCGTCGGTGCCGCCACCGTGCGGAACGACAACCCGCGCCTGCTGGTCCGTTCCCCGGCCCGGCGCGCCGAGCGGCTGTCGCGCGGGTTCCCCGCCTCACCGGTCAAGGTCACGCTCACCCGGCGGGGCGACCTGGCCGCGACGGCGGCCTTCTTCACCACCGGCGACTCCGACAAGATCGTCTTCTGCCCCAACCGGGTCGTCGACGACGTCCGGGCCCGGCTGGGTGCGGTCGCGACCGTCGTCGACACCGGCCCGGCGCGGGACGTCGACGTGGGCGAGGTCCTGGAGCACCTGTCGGCCCGGGGGGTCGACCGGGTGATGGTGGAGGGCGGCGGGAACGTCCTCACCCAGTTCCTCAGTGCCGACCTCGTGGACGAACTGCACCTCGTGGTGGCGCCGCTGTTCGTGGGCGACTCCCGCGCACCCCGGCTCGTCGGCGACGGCCGGTTCCCCTGGAACGCCCACCGCCGGGCGACCCTGGCCGGCGTCCGGCAGATCGGTGACGTCGTGCTGCTCCGGTACGCGCTGTCCGAGAGGTTCTGCGCCGACGACGCCGCCGGAGAGGGCTGATGGCACCCCGCCCGGCCGACGCGGCGATCCGCACCCAGGTGCGGATCCCCTTGCGCTTCCCCGACGGCTACACCACCACGGCCCTCGTCACCAGCTTCCGCGGCCTCGTCGACGGCCGGGAGCACCTGGCGTTCGCGCTCGGCACCCCGGCGGCCCTCCCGCTGGTCCGCCCGCACAGCGAGTGCCTGACCGGGGACGTCTTCGGCAGCCAGCGCTGCGACTGCGGCCCGCAGCTGCGGGAAGCGGCCGAGCGGATCACCGTCGCCGGCGGCTACCTGCTCTACCTCCGGCAGGAGGGGCGCGGCATCGGTCTCTACGACAAGCTCGACGCCTACGCGCTGCAGGACACCGGCCTGGACACCTACGAGGCCAACGTCGCCCTCGGCCACGCCCCCGACGAGCGCGACTACACGGTCGCGGCCCAGATGCTGCGGGCACTCGGCGTGTCCTCGCTCGCCCTCCTCAGCAACAACCCGGACAAGGCCGCCCAGCTCGAGCGCCTCGGCGTGACCGTGGCGGCCCGGGTCCCCACCGGCGTGCACGCGTCGGAGGCGAACGCCGGGTACCTCTCCGCGAAGGCCCGCAACGGTCACCACGGCCTGGGCGCGATCCACCCGTCCGGCGTGGCCGCGCCGTCCCGGGCCGAGGCCCGCTGACGCGGCGGGCGACGACGGCAGGACGGAGAACCCCATGTGGGCACAGACGCTCAGCGGTCCCTTCCGTTTCGAGCAGGTCGAGGTCGCCGCCCCGGATCCCGCCGCCCTGGCGCCCGGGCACGTGCTGCTGGCCACCCGCGCCGGCGGCATCTGCGGCAGCGACCTGCCCAACTTCCGCGGCGCCGTGTGGCCGCACCCGGCGGCCGAGGACGGCTGGGGCGCCACGCGGGCGCCGGGTTTCCCGCTGCACGAGATCGTCGGTGAGGTCGTCGCCAGCCGGCACCCCGACCACTCCCCTGGCGACCTCGTCGTCGGCTGGGCGTCGATGTTCGACGGCATCGCCGAGCTCGTGGTCACCGACGGCGACGGGCTGACCCGCTACGACACCGGCCTGCCGCCCACCACGGCGGTCATGCTGCAGCCCCTGGCGTGCGTGCTCTACGCCGTGGAGCGGCTCGGCGACGTGTCCGGGCAGGCGGTGGCGGTGATCGGTCAGGGCCCGATCGGCCTGCTGTTCAGCCACGTCCTCAAGGCCCGCGGCGCGGCCCGGGTGACCGGCGTGGACCCGGTCGACCGCACCGACGTCGCGGCCGCCTTCGGCGTCGACGAGGTCGTCACCGCCCGGGCCGAGCGCTGGTCGGGCTCGCTGGCCGACGCCGACCGGCCGTCGGTGGTCGTGGAGGCGGTCGGCCACCAGATCTCGACGCTGCAGCCGGCGCTGGACGCCGTGGCACCCGGCGGTCAGGTCTTCTACTTCGGCGTCCCGGACGACCCCGTCTACCCGGTCGACATGATGACCCTGCTGCGCAAGAACCTGACCCTGCGCTCGGGCGTCACCTGGGAGCGGCAGCGGGTGCTGGCCGAGGCCGGCGCCCACCTGGCGGCCCACCCCGGCCTGCGGAGCTGCTACGTCAGCGACGTCCACCCCGTCGCCGACGTGCAGGCGGCCTTCAGCGCCGCGGCTGTGCCGCGGCCCGGCCAGCTGAAGGTCGCCGTCGACATGACCTGACCGCCGTCGTCTGGACGGCGGCGCCGGCCGCTCCCGGTGTCTACGACGAGGTGCGCATCGTCAGGTCGGTGAGCGCGACGACGTACTCCTCCGTCTGCTGGTCGACGTGGACGGCGTACGTGGTCGGGTAGTAGCCGCTCTCCTGATACGCGGCCGGCTGCTTGAGGGGCTTCTCGAGGCTGGGGCCGGTCAGGAGCCAGTCCCGGGTGATCATGGGCTCGATGAAGGTGTAACGGCCGTCCCAGACCCCGTTGATGATGATCTCGGTGAAGTCGTACTCGCCTGGGACGAGGGTGGTGTCGCTCGAGTCGATGAGGTGCACGCCCATGTTGGGCACCGCCTGCGCAGCAGCGGGCGCACCCGGGGGAACGGTGTAGTCCTGTGGCACGTACCGCGTCTCCGGCAGCCGTTCGGCCTTGGCCGCGTACTGCGGGTCGTTCGGCGTGATCGCTTCCATCGCGGCCATGTCGAGCATGGCGAAGTGGAAGTCGAAGTGCGGTCGGCCGAACAGTTCGGCGGGCTCGTGTCCCTGGGGATTCCAGTTCAGCATGAGGTGGTCGAACGCGGTAGCCTCCGCCTCGTCAGGCATGTCGATCATCAGGGTGGTGCCCGAGGTCGGCAGGCCGTCGAGAGCCGTCGGGCTCAACCGGGCGCCCACTTCCGTCGGTTGCCCCTCGTCGTCCAGCGTGACGTAGGTCGTGACGGTGCCGTTCCCCAGATCCTGGGAAGAGCTGGAGAACGTGCCGCTCTCGGCCGGCGCCGCGTCGCTCGACTCGGTGACGTCGTCCCCGCAGCCGGGGAGGAGGGCCACACCCGAACAGGCAGCCGCGAGGAGTACGGCGCCGCGGCGGGCGCTACCAGTGGTCATCGTCCTCACCTTCCGGGATGCCGCCTCGACACGTGGATCACCGCCAGGCTCTCGGCGGGAGGTCGAGACGGACGCGTCGGCTCGGCAGAGGCCGGAAGTCTGCGAGCACCGCCGCGACGACCGCGCAGTCCCGGACGGCCGATGGCGTCCTGGCTGCCGGGCGGCCGTGTTCGGTCGGCTGACATCGGAGTTCCGGCCATGCCGCCCCCTCCGGGAACGGCCTGGCGTCGGTGTGGGCCGAGGCGATGCGAGGTCTGGCACCGCGCCGCTCGAGTGGGCGGGCCACCGTCGGCTCGACCGGGACGTTCCGCGTGAGGCCGACACCGTCCTGCGCCCGGGCCGACAGGTCAAGAACCGCTCGGACCGCAGCGGACCGGGCCCGCCGGCCCCCTGTGCGTCGTCCGTCCGCGCTCACCGCCGATGACGCTGGGTACCCCCTGGATGGCCGCCCGCGTCACCCGCCGGGTTGCGGCGCCCGGTCCGGCGGCGAGGCACGTGGCGTCAGCTCGAACAACGGGGTGAGGCCGGAGAGCTCGAGCACCCGCCCGAACCGGTGCGTCGCACGTCGGATCTGCGCCGGGCGGCCGTCGGCCCGGGCGGTCTCCGCCCAGCGCACCAGGAAGGACAGCCCCGTGGAGTCGATGTAGCCCAGCTCGCCGACGTCGACGGCGAGGATCCGCAGCCGGTCCAGGGCGTTCTGGTGGGTGAACTGCTGCAGCACCGCGGCGTCCATGTCGCCGGTCACGTGCAGCACCTGGCCGCCGGTCTCGTCCTGCACCGTGATCCGTCCGGTCAGCTCGTCAGGCCGACCCCGATCCTGACCGCCCGCCCCGTGACCGGACGAGCGGCCGAGGGGCGGCGCGGACCGGCGCCCGGCGCCCGGCGCCGATCCAGGGTCTGCGGCCGAGGAGCGCTGGATCGGGAGGCGGCGCAGCGGGGTGCGGCCGCCCGGGGCGTCGGCCGCCTGCTGGTGCTCGCTCACGCGGCTGCGGACAGCAGCCCGAGCTCCTGGGCCTTGACGACCGCCTCGAGCTGGGAGCGGACACCGAGCTTGCTGTGCAGGGCCTTCACGTAGCCCCGGCAGGTCTCCACGGTGATGCCGAGGACCCGGGCGATCGACTTGACCTGCATGCCCCGGCCCAGGCAGTCGAGCACCTCCTGCTCCCGGCGGGTCAACTGCGGGGGAGGCTCCTCCAGTTGCGCCGGGCCGCTGCCGGCGGTCGGCGCGGCGGAGAACGTGGACGGGGCCACCAGCATCTGGCCGGCCCGCACCCGGCCGAGGACGTCGAGCATCTCCGCCAGCGAGCCGTCCTTCGGAATGAAGGCCGACGCCCCCGCCTGGGTCGCGCGCACCACCCACTCCGGGTCCCGGTGCGCGGTGACCACCGCGATGACCGCGCGGGGGGCGACCTGGCGCAGCCGCCGGGCCGCGGACAGCCCGTCCTCGCGCGGCATCTGGATGTCCATGACCACCACGTCGGGCTGCGTCTGCTCGGCCGACGAGACGGCCTGCGCGGCGGATGACGCCGTCCCCACCACGTCCATCCCGCCCGCCTGCAGTGCGAGGGCCAGCATCTCGGCGAAGGCGCGGTGGTCGTCGACCACCAACACCCGGAGAGGCACGGGAGCGAGCGGCGGGTGGTGTCGGTCGAGGGACCGGTCCTGGGCGGGCGGGTCGAGCTGGGCGAGTGACAACGGATCCCCCGTGCGGTCAGGCGCCCACTGTTTGAGCGCGCAACCATCAGACGTGGGCGCTGACGTGGCGGGAAAGGCTCTCCGCCCAACTGCTGACCAAAGTCCCTGCCGCCTCCCAGCGGGTCGCGACGCTGCGTGTCGGATGGGAACACTCCGTATCGGATCCGCAGCGTCCGAATCCGTCACCGGTCGCTCGACGTGCAGACAGCCTCCAGCGCCCCGGCGGGGACACGTGGAGATCGCCCGCGACACGACATGACGCGGTCGTCGGGACGGGCGGCGCGGGCCGCACACCCCGGCGAGCCGCGCCATGGACACGGTCCCATTGTCGCTGGCTGTGACCCACTCCACAGTCCTCCCGGACCGCCGTGCAGGGCGGTCTCCTCACGGACGCGCGTCGGGCGCGGTCCCCTGCGGGCAGGAGCCGGAGTGAGTGTGACGACCGGGGCGGCACGACCGTCCATCAAGATCGACGGAAAGCGGCGGTGGGTGTTCTACGCCGTCCTCTACACGAACTTCGTCGTGTGGCTGGACACCGCCAAGTTCAGCGTCCTGACGCCCTTCTGGGCGGCCGACCTCGGGGCCGATGCCACCCAGATCGCGAGCATCTCGGCGTCGTACCTGCTCGGCTACTTCCCGATGCTGTTCCTCGCCGGGGTGCTCGCCGACCGGATCGGGCCGCGGCTGATGCTGCTGATCTGCCTCACCGGCGTCACCGTGCTCGGCGGCAGCATGGCCTTCGTCACGACCGTCGACGAGATGTACTGGCGCAACATGCTGTTCGGCGTCTTCTTCGGCTTCCTGTGGGCGCCGTGCCAGCGGATGCTCGCCGTCTGGTTCGCGCCGATCGAGACGGCGAAGGTGACGGCGGCGTGGGTCGCCTCGCTGATGATCGTCTCGGTCGTCGCCCCCCTGATCGCCCTGCCCATCGCCTCGACCTGGGGGTGGGAGGAGGCGTTCCTCATCATCTCGGCGCTGGGCATCCCGGCGATCATCGCCATCGCGGTGTTCACCCGGAACCGGCCCGACCAGCTGCCCGGCATCAGCGCCGAGGAGCTCGCGCACATCAACGTCGGCCGCGACGAGGCCGCCCGCGCCAACGTCCCCCTGCGCGAGATCGCCAAGGTGTTCAAGTCGCGCAGCGTGCTGTTCATGGTCGTCGCTGGCGCCCTGGCCACCACGCCCACCTGGCTCATCGGGACGTGGAGCACCTACGGCCTGATCACCCTGCAGGGCATCGACCCCGACGTGGTGACCTACGTGGCCCCGCTGGCCGCCGTGCCGGTCATCCTCTACGCCTTCGGGCACGGCCGGGCCGTCGCCGGCCCGTTCCGGGGCCGGCTCCGCCCGCCGATGGTCCTCGGTGCCGCGCTGGGCGCGGTGGGGTTCCTGTCCGCCGGTCTGCTCGACCTGCCGTGGCTGGCCTGGCTGTTCGCCATCGGGATGCTCGGCTTCATGGTCGACCCGCTGTTCTGGGGCAGCCTGAACACCTACTGGCTGGGCGTGGCCAAGCCGGAGCTGACCGGCACCCTCAACGGTGTGGCGGCCGGCCTGCAGGTCGCGTTCGGGTACGTCCTGGTGAACGCGTCGGGGGGTTGGCTCGACACCTCCGAGGCCGGTCTCGGCCAGCTCGACACCCTCTGGATCGTCGGGGGCGTCGTCTTCCTCCTGTCGATCATCCCGGTGTTGCTGTCGAAGGACGTCCGCATCCACGCCGAGCCCGAGCCCGCACCGCCGCCACCGCTGCCCGGTGAGGCGACGTCCGCCCTCGATCTGCCCGTGGCACGCGAGCGGCCCCTCCCCGATCCCACCCCCTGATCCGCCGTCGTGCCGGCCGGCCCCTGGGCCGGCCGGCACGACCCGTCTTCGCCCCGGTGGTGCCCCGCCGGATCCGCTAGGCGCACTCGAGCTGGGTCACGACCCTGACCGGCCGCGAGATGATCGACCCCACGGGCGACGTCGCGACGACCGCGGAGTGCAACCGCCTGAGCTCCTCCTCGGCAGCACCGGGTGCCGTGAGCGTGATCAGGGCACGGACCTCCGTGTAGCCCGGGGAGACCTCCTCCGGCGGGAGCAGGCCGAAGAAGACACGAAGGTCGAGGTCGCCCGAGAGCTGGATGTCGACGCGTTCGAGATCGATGCCGAGCAAGCCGGCCTGTGCGACGAACCCGGTGGTCAGGCAGCAGCCGTACGCCCCGAGGACGACCTCGACCATGTTCGGCGCCGTGTCCGTGCCGCCCAGGTGCGTCGGCTCGTCCATGGCGATCGTGTGCGAGCGGATGACCGCCTCGCTCCGGAAGCCGTGCCGCCAGTGCGTCGTCGCGGTCCAGACGGTCTGGCCGACGGCGGCATCGTCACCGACGCGCTCGATGAACTCACTGAGCGCTTCCCTGTCGAACCCGAGATCCACGTTCATCGGTGTCCCCCTCATCTGTCCGCACCGGTCGGCTGCACGGAAAGCGCTCGGCCCACGGCTCCGGACGCGCGACCACGGCCGATCGTCCGGGCGGGTGCGGTCACCGGCCGCCAGGACGAGGGATCGGGATCGGGGACGCTGCTCCGCGCCGCACGGACGGTCCTCAGTGGCGGTCGCCGTCGGCCCGTGGCTGGTGCCCCGTCTCCCAGTCTGGGGATCGTCGATCCGCTCGCACGGTCGTCCGTCGCCCGCCACGCCGAGGGAGCGCGCTCCTGACGCGGCGTCGCGGGCCGACTGCCGAGCGCCCTGGCCGCGAGCGCCCGAGCGGTCACCAGGGTTGCTCGGCGAGCACCGCGTCGCCGCCTCCGACCACGACGAAGGCGCGCTGCCCGCGGTGGGCGAGCCACGCGTCCTGCCAGTTCTGACCCTCGGTGTCCCCGTGGTAGCCGCCGGGCGGTCCGTCGTGTGCGGACTCCACCGGCGCGGCCGCGGGCAGGAAGGCGAGGTCGAGGAACGTGCCGTCGCCCTCGGCGCTCCACAGCCGCACGCCGACCACGTCGGTCACCGCGCGGCCGTACTCCCGGATCTCCTCGAGCCGACGCCGGTGCCCCAGTCGCTGCCCGCGAGGAACCAGTCGGCGCTCCCCCATCCCGCGGCGGCCAGCGCCTATTCGAAGGGGAGCAGCCCGTCGGCCCCGCCCGGCCCCGCACCCGGTCACGAGCAGCACCACCGCCGTCCGCAGCGCCGGCCGCGCCCACCGTCGGGTCCGGGTGCCCCGCCTCCGTGCCGGCTCAGCCCCGGCCGAGGTACGGCATGCCGGTCGCCATGACCGTCGTGAACGGCACGGTGACGTCCAGCGGCAGCCGGGCGATGTGCACCACCGTGGCGGCGACGTGCGCGGGGTCGAAGGTCGGCTCCGGCCGGACCGAGCCGTCGGCCTGCCGGGCGCCGGTGGCGATGCCCGCGGTCATGTCGGTGGCCGCGTTGCCCACGTCGACCTGCCCCACCGCGATGCCGTGCGCACGGCCGTCGAGCGCCATGGCCCGGGTCAGCCCGGTGACCGCGTGCTTCGTGGCGGTGTAGGCGACGCTGCCCGGCCGCGGCACGTGCGCCGAGATCGAGCCGTTGTTGACGATCCGCCCGCCGGAGGGGTCCTGGGCCTTCATCAGCCGGACGGCGGCGCGGCTGCAGAGGAACATCCCGGTGAGGTTCACCTCCACGGTGGCCCGCCAGTCGGCGACCGCGATCTCGTCGACCTCCCCGGACGGGCCGAACGTGCCGGCGTTGTTGATGAGCAGGTCCACCCGGCCCCAGGCATCGCGCACCGCGGCGAAGGCCGCGTCGACCTGCGCCTCGTCGGTGACGTCGGTGGGCAGCACGAGCGTGCGCCCACCGTCGGCCCCCGTCGCCTCCAGCGCGGCTCGGGTGCGGCCCAGCAGCGCGACGGCCCACCCGTCGTCGGCCAGGGCCCGCGCGATGGCGCGGCCCAGCCCCGAGCCGGCACCGGTGACGACGGCGGCGCGGGTCTCCTCGGCCATGGCCGGAGCCTGCCACGGGGCGCACTCCCCGCGGGCGTGCCAGCCTGGGCGGATGCCGGTCCCGTGGGTGCACGCCTTCGTCGACGTCCCCGCAGGCTCCGTCGACGCCGCCCGGGCGTTCTGGTCGGCGGTGACGGGGTGGCCGCCCGGCGAGCCGTGGTCCGGGCACCCGGAGTTCGTCTCGCTCGACCCGCCGTCCGGGGCGCGTCACCTGCACGTCCAGCGGATCGGCGGGCCCCCGCGGGTGCACCTGGACCTGTCCGGCTCGCTCGCCGAGGACGTCCCCCGGCTGGCGGCGCTGGGCGCCGAGCCCGGCCCGCTGGGTGACGGGTGGCGGGCGATGACCTCCCCGGCCGGCCCGCCCTTCTGCGTGACCGCCAACCACCCCGACGGCGGCGCGGGCTGACCGCGGTCGCCTCGCCCACGGCGGGGCGGCCCGGGCTCGTCGTACCGGGGCTCTAGCGTTCCGTGGTGTGACCGATGGGTTCGACGCCGAGGACCCGCCCGGGATCGACGCCGAGCCGACCGGCGCCGACCTGTGGGAGCGCACCCAGCGGACCGGAGAGCAGGTCGCCGCGGCGTACGAGCAGCTGGTCGGCGCGAGGTCGCGGCAGGCGCGGGCCGCCGTCGCGCCGGAGTTCCTGCGGGGGGTGCGCCGGCTGCTGACGCTGCGGCTCGTCGCGGTCGCCGGGGACCGGCGGCGCGCCTTTCCGCAGCAGGTGCCCCCGGCCGGGCGGGGCGGCGCCGCGGCGCTGTGGGCGGAGGTGTTCTGGGCGGCGCGGGCCCGGACGCCGGACGACGACTGCGGCGTGCTGGAGGCGACCGACGTGTCGATCCGAGGGCTGCTGACCCTCCAGCCGTCGGACCTGACCGACCCGGACACGGTGCGGGCGGTGTGGGAGTGGCTGGAACTGGTCGAGGAGACCTTCGGCGGGCTTGAGATGGAGGCCCAGGCGACGGTGGAGCGGCTCCGCGAGACGTACTGACCGGGCCCCCCTCATGCCGGGACGCGCCCGGCGTCGGGCGCGCCCGTCCCGGGCCCGGCCACGATCCAGCCGGTGCGCCCGTGCAGGGGCGGGGTCTTGGTGCCGTCGGTGAACCACACGACGACCCCGCCGGAGGTCCGGCAGCGGGCGCGCACGACCCGGACCCGGCCGCCGCGCCCGGTCCGGACCGGCCGCACCAGCGGCAGGCCGAAGTCCGTACCGACGACGTCGCTGGTCAGCACCGACTCCCCGGCAGCCAGGGAGCTGGTCGAGACGGTGGTCATGGGGATGCCTCTCGCGAACGCGTGCTCAGTCGGTGCGCGTGCCGTTGCGCGTGACCCGGATGGTCTGCGGGCTGCGGACCCGCCGGGTGGGCACGACCTCACCGAGCTCGGCCAGCCGCTCCACCGCGGCGTCCTTGTCGACCTGCGTGCGCAGCCCGCCCCCGGACCACTCGCAGTGCAGGTCGTCCGCCGGCCCGGACCGGCCCCGCAGCCGTTCCCGCGCGTACTCCTTGTGCCGGCGGGCCTCGTTCTCGGCCGCCCGCCAGGCGTCGTAGTCGTGCACCGCCTCGACGTAGTCCCGGTCGGTGACGGTCAGCCGGGACTGCCGGGAGACGTCGCCCTCGGTCTCCGGCTCCACCGGCGGCCCCCAGCACAGGTCCAGGAACGGGCACCAGTCGCACATGGTGTCCACGCCGGGCCCGAACCCGTCGCGGGGGACGGCGTCGACGCCGTCGTCCTCCACGGTGGCGTAGACGTCGGTGAGCCACAGGAGCGCCTCGGCGGCCAGCGCCGGGTCGGAGTCGGCCTCGAAGACGACGTCCTCGCCGGTGTCGCGGGAGAGGTACCGCAGGCGCAGCCCCTCGACCTCCTGGCCCACGCCGGCCGGCAGCCGCCGGTCGGAGGTGCGGCCGGTGCGCAGCAGCCAGGCGTAGACGGCGACCTGGAACCAGTGCTTGGCCGGCACCCCGCGGGTGAGCACGCGCTCGAAGCCGAACCGGGACGTGGTCTTGAGGTCCTCGACGACCGGGGCGTGCCACCAGTCGCAGCGGCCCTTGACCTGCTCGCCGAGGAGCCGCACCTCGGTCAGCCCGCCGTACTGGCGGCGGAGGGTGCGCAGCACCCCCCGGTGCAGCTCGGTACCGAGGAAGGCCTGCAGCCCGGTGCGGGAGTTGGTGGGCCGGCGCCGGGCGACCCGGTAGGCCGCCCGGCGCCGGCACTCGCCGAGCTCGGAGGCGCCGATCATCCGCTGCCGGGAGCGGGCCCGGCGGCGGTCGAGGTCCCGGACCGCCGCGGCCAGGCTCGGAGCGGCCCGCCGCTCGGCCGCGGTCGGCCGGGCGGGCAGGACCTCCGACGTGCTCCTGGGCAGGACCGCCGTCACGCGACGATCTCCTGCTGCCCCGCCGGCACGCCGGCCCGCTGGCTGGCGATGGTCTCGCGGACCAGCGCGGTCAGCCGCTTGGTCGCCACCTGCTCGACCGGCCGGCCGAACCGCTCGGCGATCAGCTCGTCGGTCACCCCGAGGTCCTCCAGGCTGGCGAGCACGCCCTTGCGGGCGGCGGTGAGCCGGCGGTCCCGCGGGTCGTCCGGGGTCGGCGAGGCCTCCAGCAGGGGGTTCGCCGGCGCGGCCTGGGCCTGGGCCTGGGCCTGGGGAGCCGGGGCGGAGGCCGCGGCGGCGGCCCGGGCGGCCTCGACCACGGCGGCGGGCGTCATGGGCGCGGGCGGCGCGGCCGGGGTCCGGCGGCGCCCGGCGGGGTGGCGCTCCACCGTCGCCTCGAGGAACTCCTCGTGCCGGGCCTGGATCAGCTCGGCGACGGTGAACGAGCCGCTGGGGGTGGGGACGTCGACCTGCAGCAGGGCGCCGCGGTTGGCCTCGCCCCAGATCTCGCGCAGGTCGTCGTCGTCCTCGGCGTCCTGGATCCGGGCGGCCAGGTCGCCGACGTCCGGCTCGCTGCGCCGCTCCGCCCGGTTGCTGCGCGCCTCGTCCTCCCGCTCGTGCTGGAGCAGCCCGCCGCCGTGGAAGGGGACGAGGTCCCGGACGTGCGCGGTGCCCGGGTCGCACTTGAGCGCGTCGAAGACCAGCCACTCCAGCAGCCGGCCGTTCGCCGACGGGTCGAGGACCTCCTTGGCCGGGTCGTCGTTGGGCTTGATGCCCACGTGCACGCTGCGCGCGCCGACGATCAGCGGCCGCCGCCCGCGCCGCAGCCGCACCCACACGGTGGCCGCGTACGGGAACTCCCGGTGGGTCTGCACCGACCAGGTCTTCTGCCCCTCGATCGGCCGGCCGTTGGCGTCGACCTCGGTGACCTCCTTGCCGCGCGCGGTGACGACGACGATGCCGGGGAAGGTCAGCAGCTCCGTCTGCAGCTTGCGCCAGCGGGCGCCGGCGTCGTTCCACAGGTTCTGGCTGATGACGATCTCGGCGTTCGGGTCGCGCTTGAGCAGCTCGCGGTTGCGGGCCGAGGTGGCCGCGCGGGCGCTGGCCCAGTCCTTCAACCCGTCCCAGATCGCCGAGCCGGTGTCGATGCCCAGCACCACCGGCGGCTCGCCGGCGTCGGCCGCGCGGCGCGCCTCGGCCTTGACCGCCTGGACGGCGGCCAGCACCTGGGCGTAGGAGCCGTCGTGCTCGATCAGCTGGTAGCGCGCGCCGGGGATCGCGCCGTACTCGTCACCGGCACCCTCGTTGAGGTCGATCCAGTACAGGGCGCCGATCCGGTCGCTGGTGCTCAGCTGGGCCAGCGCCCAGCTCTTGCCCGCCTTCTCCTCGCCCTCGAGGAGGACGCACGGCCACGGGACGCGGCCGGTGGGCTTGCGGGTCTTGAGGCCTGAGAGGGCCATGGTGTGCTCCTTGGTGACATGGGGAAGCTGTCGACCGGGACGCTATGAGCGGGCACCGACACAACTCGGCGGTCTGCGCAAGCACCCCGAGCGGGACGAGGCGAACCCGCAGGTCATGCGCCCGGGGCGGCGTGTCGCCGTTCGCTGTCGGCGTAATCCGGGGCGTCGCGGCGTCGGCCTCCGCGCGCACGGTGTGTGCACACAACGTCGTCACCGGGCGGCGCCGGCCACGGTGTGTGCACAGATCGTCGTCACCGGGCGGCGCGGCGCCAGCCCCGTCGGCCCGCGCGCGCGGTGTGTGCACACAACGTCGTCACCGGGCGGCGCCGGCCTCGGTCTGTGCACACACCGTGGCCGGGGGCACCGGGTCAGCCCGAGGCGACGGCGAGCGGGAGCGGCGTGGCGCGCGGCCGGCCGCGCAGACGATGCGCGAGACCGGTGTGCCGGCGTCCGGACCCGGTGGCGCGCACGGCCTGGGCGAGCGCCCGCGGCGAGCCGACGAGCACGACCAGCTGCTTGGCGCGGGTGACGGCCGTGTAGAGCAGGTTGCGCTGCAGCATCATCCACGCGCTGGTGGTCAGGGGGACGACGACGCAGGGGTACTCGCTGCCCTGGGAGCGGTGCACGGTGACGGCGTAGGCGTGCACCAGCTCGTCGAGCTCACCGAAGTCGTAGGCGACGGTCTCGTCCTCGTCGGTGACGACGGTGAGGGTCTGCTCGACGGGATCGATGGCGGTGACGACGCCCTGGGTGCCGTTGAAGACGCCGTTCGCGCCCTTGTCGTAGTCGTTGCGGATCTGGCTGACCTTGTCCCCGACCCGGAACACCCGCCCGCCGAAGCGCTTCTCGGCGCGGTCGGGGCGGGCGGGGGTGAGCGCCTCCTGCAGCAGCTCGTTGAGCGCGGCGGCCCCGGCCGGCCCGCGGTGCACCGGGGTCAGCACCTGGACGTCGCGGCGCGGGTCGAGCCCGAAGCGGGCCGGGATGCGGCGGACGACGACGTCCACGGTCAGCCGCGCGGCCTCCTCGGCGTCCTCGGTGCCGAACAGGAAGAAGTCGTCGAGCCCGCGGACCCGGGGCGCGCTGCCGGCGTTGATCCGGTGGGCGTTGGTCACCACCCCGGACCGGCCGGCCTGACGGAAGACCTGCGTCAGGCGCACGTGCGGGACGGGGCTGCCCTCGGCGAGCAGGTCGCGCAGCACCTCTCCCGCGCCGACCGACGGCAACTGGTCGACGTCGCCCACCAGCAGCAGGTGCGCCCCGGGCGGGACCGCCCGCACCAGCTTGTTGGCCAGCAGCAGGTCCAGCATCGAGGACTCGTCGACCACCACCAGATCGGCCGGCAACGGCCGGTCCCGGTCGAACCCGGCCTCGCCACCGGGCCGCAGCTCGAGGAGCCGGTGCACGGTCACCGCCTCCACCCCGGACAACTCGGTCAGCCGCTTCGCGGCGCGACCCGTGGGGGCGGCCAGGACGACCCGCGCGCCCCTGGCCACCGCGAGCGTGACGATCGAGCGGACCGTGAAGCTCTTGCCGCAGCCGGGCCCACCGGTGAGGACGGCGACCTTCTCGGTCAACGCCAGCCGCACCGCCTCGCGCTGCCCCGGCGCCAGCTCCACGCCGGTGCGCTGCTGCAGCCGGGCCAGCGCGGCGTCCCAGTCCACCTCGGCGGCGTCCGGCATGCGGTCGGCGTCGGCGGTGGCGAGCCTCCTCAGGCCCGCGGCCAGCGAGACCTCCGCCCGGTGGAAGGGGACGAGGTAGTAGGCGACCGTGGGCGGCTCCCCCTCGGCACCGGGGAACTCCTCCCGGACGACGTTCTGGTCGGCGACCAGCAGGGCCAGGCAGTGACCCACCAGGCGGGCCGGGACCTGCAGCATCTCCACCGCCCGGGTCACGAGGTCGGCCTCGGGCAGGAAGCAGTGCCCCTGCCCGGTCGCCTCGGACAGCACGTACTGCAGCCCGGCCTCGACCCGCTCCGCGCTGTCGTGCGGGATGCCGACCGCGGTGGCGATGGCGTCGGCGGTGCGGAAGCCGATCCCCCACACGTCAGCGGCCAGGCGGTAGGGCTCGGTCCGGACGACGCCGATCGACGCGCCGCCGAACTGCCGGTAGATGCGGACGGCCAGCGAGGTGGAGACCCCCACGCCCTGCAGGAAGACCATGACCTCCTTGATGGCCCGCTGTTCCTCCCAGGCGGCGGTGATCAGCCGCGTGCGCTTCGGGCCCAGGCTGGGCACCTCGGCCAGCCGCCCCGGCTCCTCCTCGATCACCCGCAGGGCGTCGGCGCCGAAGTGGTCCACGATCCGCTCGGCCAGCCGCGGGCCGATCCCCTTGACCAGCCCCGAGCCCAGGTAGCGGCGGATGCCCTGCACCGTGGCCGGCAGCACGGTGGTGTAGTCCTCCACCTGGAACTGCCGGCCGTACTGCGGGTGGGCCCCCCACCGGCCGCGCAGCCGCAGCGTCTCCCCCGGCTGCGCGCCCAGCAGCGACCCGACGACGGTGACCAGGTCCCCGCCCCGCCCGGTGTCGACCCGGGCCACGGTGTAGCCGGTCTGGGCGTTGGCGAACGTGATCCGCTCCAGCGTCGCCTCCAGGACCGCCCCGGTCCCCCGCTCCCCCACCTGGCATCCCCTCGCCCACACACCGCTCCGACGGCCGATGGTTCCACCGCCCGGGGACAGGACCGGCGTCCTCGACCCCCGTCGGGGTCCCGGCCGGCGGCGAGCGGGAACTGTCAGTGGGGCTCCCTAGCCTCCAGGTGCTCACCTGAGCGACGCACCGACGACACGGAGGACCGGATCATGGCCGGCGACACTGTTCTCACCATCATCGGCAACCTGACCAGCGACCCCGAGCTGCGCTGGACGCCCTCGGGCGCGGCGGTCGCCAACTTCACCATCGCGTCCACCCCGCGCACCCTGGACCGCCAGACCCAGGAGTGGAAGGACGGCGAGGCGCTGTTCCTGCGCTGCAGCGTGTGGCGGGAGGCGGCGGAGAACGTCGCCGAGTCGCTGACCCGGGGCTCCCGGGTGATGGCCCAGGGCCGGCTCAAGCAGCGGTCGTTCGAGACCAAGGAGGGCGAGAAGCGCACGGTGGTCGAGCTGGAGGTCGACGAGATCGGCCCCTCGCTGCGCTACGCCACGGCGACCGTCGCCAAGGTCACGCGGTCCGGGCAGGGCGCCGGCCGGGGAGCCGACGGCGGGTTCGGTGCCGCCGACGGTCGCGCGGCGAACGGGCGGGACGGCTCCGCCGATCCCTGGGCGGCGCCGGTCGGCGCGCCCAGCGAGGAGCCGCCCTTCTGAGCCGCCGGACGCCGGCACCCGTCCCTCGCGGGCGGGTGCCGGCGTCCCGGGCGGCTCGGAGGCCGAGCGGGCGGCTCAGAGGCCGAGCCGGGCGGACGCCGGATCGGCCCAGCGGCTGCTGGCGTCGTATCCCCGCATGGTGGTCACCGACGCCCACCTGCCGGTGCGGGCCAGCTCCCGCTCGCTGACCCCGGCCCTGTACCCCTCGGTGGCGAACGACCGGCGCAGGCTGTGCGGGCTGAGCCCCTCCAGCGGGACGCCGGCGCGTCCGGCGGCGCGGCGGAGGATCAGCCGCACCGACGACCGGGCCATCCGCGTCCGGCCGATGGTCGGCGCGGCGCCCCGCCCGACGCTGCGGAACAGCGGCCCGGAGCCGCCGTCGAGCCCGGCCGCGTCCAGCCAGGCCTGCAGGGCGCGGACGGGGCAGGTCTGCGTCCGCAGGCCCGGCGCCAGCGCCAGCACCTCCCCGGAGCCCTCCTGGTCGGTCTTGGACCAGCGGATGGTGACGTCGAGGCCGCCGTGGCCGGCGGGGGCCAGGTCCGTCACGTCGAGCCCGCAGGCGTCCGAGGCCCGGAGCCCGAGGGCGAACGAGACGAGGATGAGGGCCCGGTCGCGCAGGCCCGCCGTCCCGTCCGGCAGTCCCTCGACGAGGGCACGGATCGTCCGGGTGTCCAGCGCCCGGGCCCGCTTCGGACGCCGGCCGTCGCGGGCCGCCGAGCGGCGGATCCCCCGCAGGACCGCGCGGGTGCCGGGGTGCTCGGACGGGCTCGGGTACCCGGCCTCCCGGTGCGCGTGCCCGATGCCGGACAGCCGCCGGGCGACGGTGCGGGGGCTCGCCCCCGCGTCGCCGAGCGCCGCGAGGTAGGCCGCCACCGCGGCGTCGGCCGCGGGCAGCGGGGTGAACCCGCGCTGCCGGGCCCAGGCCGACCACGCGCGGAAGTCCGCGTCGTAGGCCTTCCGCGTGGACTCCGCCTTGGCGGCGGTGAGGTAGCGCCCCACCGACTCGACGTCCCCCGGCAGCACCAGCCCCCCGTCGGCGGCGGTCGTCACCGAGAGCACGCCGTCGCGGCTGCCGGCGGAAGTCTCGGACACCGGCGGCTCGGACTCCATAACAGCTGATTATGGAGTGCTGCCGCGCCGGCGGTCACATCAGGTCCGGCGCACGTTCGTCCGTCCGTTCGTCCGTGGCGACGGACGGGCGCAGACTGGTGGTCGTGACGGCGACCACGGGCACCTGCACCTATCCCGGCTGCGACCTCCCCGTCGCGCCGCCGCCGGCCACCGGCGGCCGGTCGTCCTACTGCTCACGACCGGACCACAACCGCTCGACCGCGTTCGTCGCCCGCCGGGCGGAGGCGGCCGGATCCGCGCCGGCCGCTCCGCCACCGCGGGCGAGCACCGCGGAGACGCTGACCGGGATCGCCGACGGGCTCCGTCGCACCCTCGACGACATCGAGGAGCAGGTGGCCCGTGCCCGCGAGGTGCTGACCCGGGCCGCGGACGCCGAGGTGCTGGAGACCGAGCGGGCGGCGGTGCGCACCGATGCACGCCGGGAGGTGGCGGAGGCCGCGCAGCGCGCCTCCCACGCGGACCGGCTGCGGGCGGTCGCCGAGCGGGCGACCCGGGAGGCCCGCGAGGCCGCGGCCCGGGCCGAGGCCGACGCCGCCACCGCCCGGGACGCCGCGGCGGCGGCCCAGGACCGGGCCGCCGCCGCCCAGGAGTCGGCCGGGGCCGCGCAGGCGGAGGCGGAGCAGGCGCGCGCCGACGCCGACCGGGCCGCCGCGGCCCTGCGCGCGGCCGAGACCGGCCGCGACGAGGCCGAGACGGGCCGGCGGGAAGCCGAGACCGGCCGGCAGGAGGCCGAACGGCAGCGGGAGGCGGCCGTGCGCGACGCCGAGTCGGCCCGCACCGACGCCGCCCGCGCGGAGGCGGCGCGGGAGCGCGCGGCCACCGACGCCGCGGCGGCCGACGAGCGGGCGCGGTCCGCGGAGGCGGCGCGGGACCGGGCACTGGACGCCGAGCGGGCGGCCCGGTCGGAGACCGCGCGCGCACGGGCGGACGCGGCGCAGGCGGTCGGCCGGGCCGATCAGGCGGAGGCGGCTCTCCGGCTGGAGACGACCACCGCGGAGGCCCGCGTCCATGCGGTGGCCGCCCGGGCCGACGCCGCCACCGAGCAGGCCAGAGCGCAGGAGGCGCGGGCCGAGCGGGCCGAGCGCCGGGCCGAGGAGAGCCGGCGGGACCGCCTGCGGGCCGAGGAGGCGCGGGACCGGGCGGTGGCCGACGCGGCGGAGGCCCGGGCCCAGCTGGCGGCGGCGACCCGCGCACCCGGCGACGGGAGCGACGAGCAGGCCGCAGCCCCGCCCCGCGCCGGCAGCGGTGAGGAGGCAGGTCCGCCCCGCCGCGACGGGGGGACGGCGGACCCCGGGTCAGCGACGCCGTGAGCCGGCGCGCGGACGGCTCGGGCCCTCGATCACGCCGGCCGGGTCCGTCCGGTGCACGCGCCGCTCCGGCTGCGCCGCGGCCGAGGTGGCGGTGATCCAGGCGTCGATGGTCTCCCACCACCGGTAGAGCCAGTCGGTCAGCGCCGCCTCGTCGCGCGGCACCTCCGCGGCCGGGATGAACCACCAGCGCAGGTGCAGCGTCTTGTCCATCGGCAGGTTGCGCCACAGGTCGCGCACCGTGCTCAGGTGCTCCAGCCCGGTGTGCGCGACGAGGACGACGTCGGCGTGCGGCGCCGCGCGGAGGGCCGCGACGACGCCGCCCGGGCGCGGCGGCAGCAGGTTGCGCATCGACTCGGCCCGGCGGACCGCCGCGTGCAGCCCGCGGTCACGCAGCCGCTGGATGGCCCGGGTCCGGCGGGGCACGGTGAAGTTCGCGCCCTCCGGGAAGATCAGCAGCGCGTCCTCCTCGCCCAGGTCGCGGGCGAGGTCGGCGATCGCCTCCTCGGAGCTGTACCCCACCGCCGGGTCGGACGAGACGAAGTGGTTGGGCAGCCGGTTGAGGTAGACGTCGATCAGCGGGTCCAGCTGGAGCAGGTCCTTGAGCACGATCCGCGGCCGGCGCAGGTGGTCGCGGTTCATGAGGGTGTTCACCAGCAGGAACGAGTCCCCCGGACCGGCGTGCCGGGAGAGCACGACCATGGCGTTCGTCGAGCCGGGCACGCCGTCGTCCAGCGGCGACCAGGACTCGCCGTCGGTGACCAGCCGCAGCGCGAACAGCCGTTGCGCCATCCGCATCACGACGTCGAGGAGCAGGCGCAGCACGGTGTAGTGGGCCGCCCGGAAGACCGGGGTCCGCAACCGGCGACCGAGGCCGCTGAGCACCCACAGCACCGCGGCGGCCGCGAGGCCCGCCACCTCCATCGCCAGGTAGACCAACCCGAAGCACAGCAGCCGCACCGCCCGCCAGCGCCCCGGCAGGAACACCGAGGCGAGCACCGCCACCACCACGAGCACGGGCAGCAGGACGACCGCGGCCACGAGCGCGGCGACGAGCAGCGGGCCGGTGACCCGGCGGACGCGGCGTGGGGGCAGCACGTCAGGCTCCTCCGTCCCGGGACGCGCCGCTCCGTTCCAGGTGGGCGCGGACCGCGGCGGAGGCCCGCTGGATGCGGGCGGGCACGCCGGAGAGGTCGCGGTAGCGCACGGCGCCGGCCCCGGGCGGCGCCGGGTCCCCCGAGGGGAGGACGTGCACCGTGACACCCGGTGGCAGCGCGGCCAGGTCCGCGGCGAACCGGTGGCGCCGGGCGATCTCGAAGGCGACGAGCGCGACCTCCCACGGCCGGGTCGGCGGGCGCAGCGGACGCTCGATCCGCCCGACGTGCAGTACGTAGATCGTGTCGGCGCCGAGCGCGACGGCCCGGCCGACCGGGATGCTGTGCACCAGGCCGCCGTCCAGGTAGTGCTCGCCGTCGATCTCCACCGCCGGCAGCAGCCCGGGGACGGCGCACGAGGCGAGCACCGCGTCGACGAGGGCGCCCTCGGTGAACCAGTGCTCGGCGGCCCGCTCGATGCTGGCCGCGACGCACTGGAACGGGACGCGCAGCTCGCCGAAGGTCCGCACCGGCAGGGAGTCCAGGAGCAGGTCCCGCAGCGGCTCGCGCGGGTGCAGGTGGGTGCGGGTCCGCACCAGGGTGCCGACACGGGCCAGCACGGAACCGGCGAGGATCCGCCGCTCGGCCAGTTCCTCCCACACCCCGCGCAGCCGGTCGACCGCGCCCGGCGTCGGGTCGGCGGCGACCATCGCGCCGTTGATCGCGCCCACCGACGTCCCCACGACCAGGTCGGGCCGGACGCCGTGCTCGAACAGCGCCTGCAGCATCCCGACCTCGGCCGCGCCGAGCACTCCCCCACCACCGAGGACGAACGCCGTGCGGGCCGGCACCGGCGAGGCCATGGCGGCATCCTGTCACCCACGGAGGCGGGGGCCGGCTGGAACGCCTCGCCGGGGGTCAGCCTCGGGTACGTGTTCCTCGCCGTGGTCCTGGCCGGGTTCGGCTGGCCGGCGCGCCGGGAGGTCGACACCGCGGTGGACGACGAGCTGCTGTTCGTCAACGGCACCCTCATGCGGGGGCTGGACCTGCACGCCGACCTGACCGGCGCCGAGCTGCTGGAGGAGACGGCCACCGCGCCGAGGTACCGGCTGCACAGCAGCCGCGACGAGCACCCCGGCATGTAAAAGGCCCCGAGCACGAGGACGGCGCGTCGATCGCCGGCGAGCTGTACCACGTACCCACGGAGGTGCTGCGGAAGGTGATCGAGACCAAACCGGCCGGCCTGTACCGCGGTCCGGTGCAGCTGGTCGACGGCCGGGTGGTGCCCGGGCCACGGTGGCGCCCTCGGCCCACTGACCCGGCGGGCCGGTGAGCGTCAGGCCCGCTGGGCGACCGCCCAGAGCACGGCGAGCGTGGCGAGCGAGCCCACGACCGCCGCGCCGTAGCAGAGCACCGCGACGACCCGCTTCTGCTTGACCTGCAGCCCGTCGTAGAGCGTGTACCGGAAGCGGTGGGCGCTGTGCACCAGCAGCAGCACGCACACCCCGAACAGGACCACCAGGGTGACCGGGTGCCCGACGACGGCGAGCAGGTGCCCGCGGTCGGGCGCGGGGACCCAGCCCAGCGGGACGGCCAGCCCGAGCAGGAGGAGCAGGCTCGGCAGGAGCACCGCCGCCACCACGCCACCGGCGCTGAACCCCAGCCAGACGATCGGCTCGACCCGCCGCCTGCTCACCGGGTCACCAGCCAGAACACGAACGCGGAGACCACGACCAGGCCGGCGTACTGGCCGGCGACGATCTGCCAGGCGGGCACCCGCCGGGACCCCATCCGCACCGCCATCGCCTGGGGGGTGAGGGCGAACCAGGTCACCGTGTGCAGCAGCACGAAGACCAGCGCGACGGTGTTGAGGGCGGTCACCCAGGGCGAGGAGGCCCAGTCGAGGAAGGCCCGATAGGCCGCCTCCCCCCGCCCGACGGCGGACACGAGCAGCAGCAGGTACACCACGAACCAGGCGATGAAGACGCTGCTCAGCTCGCGCAGCACGAAGACGAGGTAGGTCCGCTTCCGGGTCCACCACCAGGTGGAGACCGGACGGCGGTAGAGGCGCAGGTCGGTCACCGCGCCCCCCTGGGGAGCAGGAACGCCTTCACCGTGGCCGCCGCGGCCTTGACCTTGTAGCGCTGGATGGCCGAGGCCGGGTCCACGTGCTGGGGGCACACCCGCGTGCACTCGCCGACGAAGGTGCAGCCCCAGACGCCCTCGTGCTCGATGAGGACGTCGAGCCGCTCGCGGGTGCCCCGGTCGCGCGAGTCCAGGTCGTACCGCTCGGCGAGGGCGATGGCGGCCGGCCCGATGAACTCCGGGTCGAGGCCGTAGACCGGGCAGGCGGAGTAGCACAGCATGCAGTTGATGCACATGCTGAACTGCTTGTAGGCGTCCAGCTCCTCCGGTGTCTGCAGGTACTCCACGTCGGGCTCCACCGTCCGGTCGTCGTCCGGACGGATGATCCAGGGCTTGACCCGCGGGAGCTTGGCCATGAAGTCGGACAGGTCGACCACGAGGTCGCGGACCACGGGGAAGTTCGCGAGGGGCTCGATCCGGACCGGGCCGGGCGCGTGGTCGGACAGGAACGTGCCGCAGGTCAGCCGGGGCTCGCCGTCGACGTTCATGCCGCAGCTGCCGCAGACCCCCATGCGGCACGACCAGCGGAACGCCAGCGTCGTGTCGACCTCGTTCTTCACGTGGTTGAGGCCGTCGAGGACCGTCCACTCCTTGCGGAGGGGCACGTCGTACTCCTGCCAGTGCGGTTCGGCGTCGGTGTCGGGCCGGTACCGGGACACCTGGAGCCGGATGCTGTCCGCCATGGCTACCTGCCGTAGACCCGCTCGCCCGGGGGCCAGCGGGTGATGGTCACCGGGAGGCGCTCGACGCGCGCCGTCCCGTCGGGGTTGCGGTGCACGAGCAGGTGGGTCAGGAACCGGTCGTCGTCGCGGGCCGGGAAGTCGGTGCGCTGGTGCGCTCCGCGGGACTCCTCCCGCTGCATGCCGGCCTGGAGGATGCACTCGCTGACGTCGAGCATGTTGGCCAGCTCCAGGGCGGCCAGGAGCTCGGTGTTGAACGACCGGCTGGTGTCCGCGAGGCCGACGTTGCCGACGCGCTCCTGCAGCTCGGCGAGTGTGTCCGCGCCCTTGGCCATCTCCGGTCCGGTCCGGAAGATGCCGGCGGCGTCCTCCATCGTGGCCTGCATGTCCTCGCGGACGGCGGCGATGCTCTCGGTGCCCGGCACCCGGCCCAGGAGACCGCGCTCCAGCCGGCGCACCTCATCGGCCGCCTGGGCCTCGACGGCGGCGGGCGTGCCGCCCGCGGCGGCGGCGTACTCCGCCGCCGCCCGCCCGGCCCGCGCCCCGAAGACCAGGCACTCGGGCAGCGAGTTGGAGCCGAGCCGGTTGGCTCCGTTGATGCTCACGCAGGCGGTCTCGCCCGCGGCGTACAGCCCTCCGAGGGGGGTCGCGCCGTCGATGTCGGTGGAGACCCCGCCCATCATGTAGTGCACCACCGGGCGGACCGGGACCAGCTCGGAGACCGGGTCGATGCGCTCGTACTTGAGGCACAGCTCGCGCACGAAGGGCAGCTTGGCGTCGATGAGCGCCTCGCCGAGGTGGCGCAGGTCGAGGTGGACGACGGGGCCGTAGGGCGAGTCGGCCGTCCGGCCCTTCTCGACCTCGTGCACGAAGGCCTGCGACAGCCGGTCCCGGGGGCCGAGCTCCATGCTGCGGAGCTCGGGGGTCGGTGACGGCCGGCCCAGGTCGTAGTCCTGCAGGTAGCGGTACCCGTCCCGGTTGAGCAGCCAGCCGCCCTCGGCGCGGGCGGCCTCGGTGATGAGGATGCCGGTGAACGGCAGGCCGGTCGGGTGGTACTGCACGAACTCCATGTCCTTGAGCGGCGCGCCCGCGCGGTAGGCCAGGGCCATGCCGTCACCGGTGTTGATGTTGGCGTTCGTGGTGAACGGGAAGACCTTGCCGCAGCCGCCGGTGCACAGGACGACGGCCTTCGCGGTGATCGCCTCGATCCGCCCGGTCATCAGGCCGATCGCCACGACGCCGTGCACGCGCCCGTCGTCGACGAGCAGCCGGGTCACGAACGCCTCGTCGTACCGCCTGACCCCGCCGTACTTCAGCGACGTCTGGAAGAGGGCGTGCAGCATGTGGAAGCCGGTCCGGTCCGCGGCGAACCAGGTGCGCATCTTCTTCATCCCGCCGAAGGCGCGGACCGCGATGCGCCCGTCCGGCCGCCGGCTCCACGGGCAGCCCCAGTGCTCGAGCCGCAGGAGCTCCTCGGGCGCCTCCCGGACGAAGTCCTCGATGGCGTCCTGGTCGCCGAGCCAGTCGCTGCCGGAGACCGTGTCGTAGCAGTGCTCGTCGAGGCTGTCGTCGGCGGCGATGACACCGGCGGCGCCGCCCTCGGCCGACACGGTGTGGCTGCGCATCGGGTAGACCTTGGACACCACGGCCACGTCGAGCCGCGGGTCCGCCTCGGCGATGGCGATGGCGGCGCGCAGACCCGCGGCGCCTCCCCCCACGATGAGGACGTCGTGCGCGGCACGGACGACGCTGTCACTCACCCCGCAACTCCTCGTCCGCCAGCACCCTCCCGTCGTGGTGGACGACCATGCGGTGGCAGCTGCCGTCGTGGAACTCCTCGCGGGTGCTCCGGCACCCGCAGGCCCAGCGCAGGTCCTCGGTGACCAGGCCCTCGTGGTCCTCGGTCACGTACTGCTCACCGCCGTGCCGGTGTCCGCACGGTGCGAGCCTCGGTTCGAAAGCGGTGGCAGCCGCGCTCACGGCCCACCTCCCTTGCGCAGGGACGGCGACCTCCGACCTCGGGGACCAGCGTGCTCCGCCCCCTCGGGGTTGTGAAGGGCTCCGCTCGCGTGGCTCGCGCCGGCCCCGGACGGGGGCTCCCGCGCCGGCGGGGACGCGGCTCAGAGCAGCAGCAGGAACAGCAGTCCCGCGTCCAGGGTGAGGATCACCCCGGTCACGACGACGGCGACCACGGTGGTCCGGCGCCGGTTGACGAACTCGCCCATGACGTCGCCGCGCCGGGTGAGCAGCAGCAGCGGCACCAGCGCGAACGGGATGCCGAAGGCCAGCACCACCTGCGACACGACCAGCGCCCGGGTGGGGTCGACCCCGAGCGCCAGGATGGCCAGCGCGGGGGCCATGGTGAGCGCCCGGCGGAGCAGCAGCGGGATCCGCCGGCGCAGGAAGCCGGCCATGACCACCTGGCCGGCGTAGGTGCCGACGCTGGAGGAGGCCAGGCCCGACGCCAGCAGGGCCACCGCGAACAGCAGCGCGGCGGTGCTCTGCAGGCCGAACCCCGCGTACACGCCCTCGAGCGCGTTGGCGCCGAGCGACGAGCCGGCGAACACGGCCGCGGCGACCAGCAGCATCGCCACGTTCACCAGCCCGGCCAGCCCCATCGCCGTGGTGACGTCGGTCCGCTGGGCCCGCAGCGCCGTCCGCTTCTGCCGGGTGGTCGTGGCCTCGCTGGTCTCGGTGACCAGCGCGGAGTGCAGGTAGATGGCGTGCGGCATCACCGTGGCGCCGAGGATGCCCGCGGCCAGCAGCACGCTGCCGGCGTCGTCGACGCGCGGCACCAGCCCTGCGACCGCGGCGCCGGCGTCGATCCCCGCGCCGGGCACCAGCAGCAGGAACGCCACGAGGATCACGCCGAAGTACGCGGTCACCAGGCCGATGAAGCGGCGGTCGCCCGGGGCCTGGACGGCGAGCAGCAGGAAGGCCCAGGCGCCGGTGACCAGCCCACCGGTGAACAGGTCCAGCCCGAAGAGCAGGTGCAGCGCGATGGCGCCGCCGACGATCTCGGCCAGGTCGGTCGCCATCGTGACCACCTCGGCCTGCACCCACAGGCCCCACACGACCGGGCGGGGGTACTCCCTCCGGCAGTTCTGCGGCAGGGACATCCCGGTGGCCAGGCCGAGCTTGGCCGACAGGCTCTGCACGAACATCGCCATGCCGTTGGCCAGGACGATCACCCAGAGCAGCAGGTAGCCGTACTCGGCGCCGGCGGAGAAGTTGGTCGCGAAGTTGCCCGGGTCGACGTAGGCGATCGCGGCGACGAACGCCGGGCCGAACAGCGCGAGCCTGCGCCGGCGCGTGGCCCGCACCACCTGTTCCTGCTCCAGCACGACCGACCCCCCGCCTCCGCAACGATGTTGCGGAACAGCCATGGTGCGGAACGCCGCGTGCCGCGCCCAACCCCCAAAGCGGAGGGACGGCAGTGGGCGCACCTGGCGGGCCCGACGGTGGCAGCCCGGGGTCCGCTGGGGCACCGCCGGGCTGGGATGATCGGCGGGATGTGCACCGTGGTCGTCCGGTGGGCCGAGGGGACGCCTGCGGCGGTCCTCGCCCTGCGCGACGAGCTGACCAGCCGCGCGTTCGACGACCCGGGCGCCTGGTGGCCGGAGTTCCCCGGCGTCGTCGGCGGCAGGGACCGCACGGCCGGGGGGACGTGGTGCGCCACCCGGGTCGCCACGGGCGTCACCGCCCTGGTGCTCAACCGGCCGCAGAAGCGCGACGCCGACCCGGGCGCGCCCAGCCGCGGAGTCCTGCCGCTGCTCGGCGCCGTGCACGAGGAGGACTGGCCCGGCCACGTCCGGCTCGACGGCATGGCCGGCTTCCTGCTGGTGCTGGCCGCGCCGGACCGCCTGGTCACCTGGGACTTCGACGGGGCGGCGCTCACATCCACGCGCCACCCCGCCGGCACGTGGATGGTCACCTCCGGTGGCCCGGAGGACCGCAAGGCCGACCGCTTCCTCCCCGACTTCGCCGCGGCCGAGTTCCCCGACGGCTGGCGCCGGCTCACGGCGAAGGAGCCCCCGCAGGACGACCCCGGCGCGCTGGTGGTGCGCCACGAGCAGGACGGGCTGGTCTACGCCACCGTCTTCGGCCAGCTCATCCAGGCCGCACCGGGACGCCTGCACCTGGAGCACAGCCGGCGACCGTGGACGAGCCTGCCGTGGGAGACCCTCGACCTGGGCTGAGGGTGGACCGGCGGCCGTCCGCGGGCGGTCCGGGGCCGGCGGTCCCGGTGCGACGGGGGGCTCGCCGTCGACCGAAGTCGTCGGGTTGACCCGGGCCCCGCCCGGGAACGACACCCCTGTTGCGCAGAGACGGGGTCCGGTCTGCGCTGGAACTGCTCCTCCCGGGAGCGGTCGACGAGGGAGATCCCGATGTCCCCCACCACCGGCACCGCCCAGCCGTCGTCCGTGCGCCGCGTCATCGTGGCCAGCCTCGTGGGCACGTCCCTGGAGTGGTACGACTTCTTCATCTACGGCACGGCCGCCGCCCTCGTCTTCAACCAGGTCTTCTTCCCCAGCTTCGATCCGCTGGTCGGGACGCTGCTGGCGTTCACGACGTACGCGGTCGGGTTCGTGGCCCGCCCGCTCGGCGGCATCGTGTTCGGCCACTACGGCGACAAGCTCGGCCGGAAGAACGTGCTCGTGGTGACGCTGCTGATCATGGGCATCGCCACCTTCCTGATCGGCCTGCTGCCCACGTACGACTCGATCGGGGTGTGGGCGCCGGTCCTGCTCGTGGCGCTGCGCTTCCTGCAGGGCCTGGGACTCGGCGGCGAGTGGGGCGGCGCGGTGCTGATGACGCTCGAGTCCGGCGCACCGCACCGGCGCGGGCTCAACGCCAGCTGGCCGCAGGTGGGGGTGCCGATCGGGCTGCTGCTGGCCAACGGCGTGCTGTCGCTGATGGGGGCGGTCACCTCGGACTCGGCCTTCCTCGCCTGGGGGTGGCGGGTGCCGTTCCTGCTCAGCGGCGTCCTGGTGCTCGTCGGGCTGTGGATCCGGCTGACGATCGCCGAGAGCCCGCTGTTCCGCGAGGTCCAGGAGCACGACGCCGAGGTCAAGGCGCCGATCATCGACGTGCTGCGCCGGTACCCGTCGCGGGTGCTGCTCGCCATCGGCGCGCGGATCGGTGTCGACGTCGCCTTCTACACCTTCGTCCTGTTCGTCACGACCTACGTGGTGACCTACCTGGGTCTGCCGAACAGCTACGCGCTCAACGCGGTGCTGATCGCCGCCGCGGTCCAGGTGGTGCTGATCCCGTGGTTCGGCGTGCTGTCGGACCGGTTCGGACGCCGTCCGGTCTACCTCGCCGGCGCGGTCGGCGCCGCGATCTGGGTCTTCGCGTTCTTCGCGCTGCTGGACACCGGCCGCTTCGCCCTGATCGTCCTCGCGACGGTGGTCGCGCTGGCCTTCCACGCCGCGATGTACGGCCCGCAGGCCTCGTTCATCGCCGAGCTGTTCCCCACCCGGGTCCGCTACACCGGCGCCTCCATGGGTTACCAGCTGGCGGGGATCCTGGGCGGCGCCCTGGCCCCGATCATCTCGGTGGCCCTGATCGACCGCTTCGACACCTCCGTGGCCGTCTCCGTCTACGTGCTGGCGGTCCTCGTCCTCACCGCGGTCTGCGTCGTGCTGGCGCCGGAGACCTCCCGCATCGACCTGCACGCCGACCCGGCCACCGGGGACTCCCCCCAGCGCGCCGTCCGGTGACCGCCGCCGCCGGTTTCCGAACGGGACCGATGAGTTCCGGAGCCGCCGGTGGTCCATCCCGTGGCGACCACCGCTGACGACGGGAGCACGGGATGGGCGAGCAGGGCACGGCCACCTTCGAGACGACGGTGACCGCCACCGGCAACAACACCGGGATCGTGGTACCCGACGAGGTCATCGAGCAGCTCGGGGCGGGCCGGCGGCCGCCGGTGGTCGTGGACCTGAACGGCTACGAGTACCGCAACACGGTGGGCGTGATGGGCGGCCGGCACATGATCAGCATCAGTGCCGCCGTCCGCCGGGCCACCGGCCTCGCGGGCGGGGACCCGATCCGCGTCACCCTCACGGTCGCCGACGCCCCGCGGGAGGTCGCCGTCCCCGAGGACCTCGCCGCGGCGCTCGCCGCCGACGACGGGGCGGCCGCCTACTTCGCGACGCTGTCCAACAGCCTCCAGCGCCACCACGTCGACAACGTCAACGGCGCCAGGAGCGACGCGACGCGACAGCGCCGCATCGAGAAGGCGGTCGCGCTGTTCCGCGAGGGCCGGCCGCGCTGACCGCCGTCGGCCGCCGGGACCCGGCGGTCGGAGGTACCCACGGCGCGCCGGGACCGCGAGACTGTCCTCCCGAGCCTCCATCCGGACCGCCGCACGCCGGCGGCCGACCTCTCCGGGGGACGACCATGACGGTGGACGAGCAGGACAGGACGGCGATCCGGACGCCAGACCAGCGGCTGCGGGTCTTCGTGAGCTCCACATTGACCGAGCTCGCCGCGGAGCGCGCGGCGGTGTCGCGGGCCATCGCGGCGCTGCGCCTCACGCCGGTGCTGTTCGAACTCGGCGCCCGCCCGCACCCGCCGCGGGAGCTGTACCGGGCCTACCTCGCGCAGTCGGACGTGTTCGTCGGGCTCTACTGGCAGCGCTACGGCTGGATCGGGCCCGGCATGGACGTCTCGGGGCTCGAGGACGAGTTCCGGCTCTCCCGCTCGCTCCCCCGGCTGCTCTACGTCAAGGCACCGGCGCCCGATCGCGAGCCCCGGCTCTCGGCCATGCTCGCCGAGCTCGAGTCCGCCGGCGCCGACTCCTACCGGTCGTTCCGCACGCCGCGGGAGCTCGCGCGCCTGGTCCGCGACGACCTCGCCCTGCTGCTGAGCGAGCGGTTCGCGGCCGACGGCGGCCCGCCCCCGTCGCGGACCCCGGAGCGACCGGCGCCGCGGACCCTGCCGGTGACGTCGACGTCGCTGATCGGCCGCGAGCAGGACGTCGGGGACGTGACGCGGCTGCTGCAGTCCCCCGCGGCCCGGCTGGTCACCCTCACCGGCCCCGGCGGGGTGGGCAAGACGCGGCTGGCGATCGCCGTGGCCGAACGGCTCGCCGACCGGTACCCCCGCGGCGCCACGTACGTCTCCCTGGCCGCGGTCGCCGACCCGGCGCTGGTGCTGCCGCGCGTCGCCGCCGTCCTCGGCGTGCCCATCGACGGAGCCCGCCGCCCGGTCGACGTCCTGGCCGAGCACCTCGCCGACGCCCCGGCCCTGCTGGTGCTCGACAACCTGGAGCAGGTCGTCGGGGTCGCACCCGACCTCGACGAGCTCCTCACCAGGTGCGCCGGGCTCACCGTCCTCGGGACCAGCCGCCGCGCGCTGCGGCTGCGGGCCGAGCGGGAGTACCCGGTCCGCGCGCTCACCGTGCCGTCGTCCGCGGACCGGGCGGACCCGGCCGAGCTCGCCGCGCTGCCCGCCGTGCGGCTGTTCGTCGACCGGGCCCAGGCCGTCCGCTACGACTTCGCGCTGACCCCGGACAACGCCGACGCCGTCGCCGAGATCTGTCGGCGCCTCGACGGCCTGCCGCTGGCGATCGAGCTGGCGGCGGCGCGCACCCGGCTGGTGGACCCCGCCACGCTGCTCGCCCGGCTCGGACGCCGTCTCGACGCCCTGGGCACCGGACCGGTCGACCTCCCCGAGCGCCAGCGCACGCTGCGCGCGACCGTCGAGTGGAGCGTCGGGCTCCTGACCGACGCCGAGCAGCGGGTGCTGGCGACCCTCTCGGTCTTCGCCGAGGGCTGGACCCTCCCGGCCGCCGTCCACGTCTCCGGGCTCCCCGAGGACGAGGCGCTCGACCTGCTGGACGCGCTCGCGGGGCACAGCCTGATCTCCGTCGAGGTGGCCGGGGCCGGACCACGGTTCGGCATGCTGGGGGCGGTCCGGGAGCTGGCGGCCGAGCGGCTCGCCGCGGGCCCGGACGCGGCCGACGTCGAACGGCGCCACGCCGGGTTCTTCCGCGGCCTCGTGGAGGACGCCGACTGGCCCGCCGAGCGCCAGGGCCAGTGGGCCGAGCGGCTGCGCACCGAGGAGGAGAACCTGCGGGTCGCGATCCGCTGGTTCCTCGCCCACGACGTCGCGCCCCTCCCGCACCTGTTCCGCGTCCTCTGGCTCTTCTGGCAGATGCACGGCCGGATGCCGGAGGCCCGGGCCTGGATCGACCAGCTCCAGCGGCGGGCCGACGTCCTCGACGACCGGGCCCGTGCCGAGCTGCTGTTCGTCTCCGCCGTCACCGCCGTCGAGGTCGGGGACGACGACGGCGCCCTCGCCGCCGTCGCCGACCTCCGCCGGCTCGAGGGCCGCATCGGCGACCCCTACCTCGACAGCGCCGCCCAGCTGGCGGCCGCGTGGACGCTGCCGATCTCCGAGGACTTCGAGGGCGCCTACCGCGCGGCGTCGGCGGCGCTCGAGGGGTTCCGCCGCCGCGACGAGCCCTTCATGGCCTTCGCGGTGCTGACCGTCGGGGGGCTGGAGGCGGTGCTGGGCCGGCCCGAGGCCGCCCGCGCGCACCTGGCCGAGGCCGACCGGCTCGGCAGCCGCTACGACAACAGGTGGCTCCGGTGGGCGGCGGAGAGCCAGCTCGCCGCCCTCGCCGTGCGGTCCGGGCAGCTGGACGACGCCCGCACGCTCCTGGCCGCGTCGGTGGACGGGGGTGAGGACACCGAGGTCAGCACGCTGACGCTGACCTTCTCGCTGGGCGCGGCCGCCCAACTCGCCCTGGCCGGCGGCGACGCGCGGCGGGCGGCGACCGCCCTGGGGGCGGCCGAGGGACTGCGCCGCCGGGCCGGGCTGCGGGCCTGGCCGGTGTCGCGGCGCGCGGAGGCCGAGCTGATCGGCCGTGTGACCCAGGAGCTCGGCGCCGAGGGCTACGGCGCGGCCTCGGCCGCGGGGAGCGAGCTCGGTTCCCGCGAGGCGGTCGCCCTGGTCCGCGGCTGACCCGACCGGGGCGGGCGGCTCGCCTCAGATCCCCAGGTCGGCGAGCCGCTCCGTGCGTCCTCCGCGGCCGGTCAGGACCGTGGTGACCACCAGGGCCGCGCACGTCCCGGCGATGGTGACGACCACGCCGCTGAGCCCGACGACCTCCGCCGCGAGCGGGGCGAGGAGGACGACGGCGGCCGCGCAGAGGACCGGGACCGGCGGGATGACCGGCCGACGCACGATCGGCGCGTGCACTCCCCAGAGCAGGAGGAGGAACACGCCCACCGGGATCGCGACGGCGAAGCCGAGCGTGGTCACCGGGACGTCCAGGTGGTGACCGGTGTGCTCCACCGCGACCTCGAGCCCGGCGCCGACGGCGGCCAGGGCGGCGAAGATCCCGTAGTGGCCGTACCCCCACACGAAGGACCGCTCGCGCCGGCGGGCGAGGCCCTCCCCCGCCGGCTCCAGGAAGTACAGCCACCACAGGGCGAAGAGCAGGACCAGCCCCGGGAGGGCGATGGTCAGGAACGACCGGCTCACCACGGCCCCCGCGGCGGCGGCCGCCTGCACCCCGGTGGAGGCGGCCAGCACGCTCTCCCCGAGCAAGATGATCGTGAACAGCCCGTAACGCTCGGCGATGTGGTGCGGGTGCCAGCTGGTGCGTCGCGCCCGCTCCGCCCACAGCGGGACCGCCAGCTCGCCCGCGGCCAGCACCACGAAGGTCGGCAGCAGCGCCGCCGCCGGCAGCACACCGGTCTCCGCCAGCACGAGGCGGGCGATCCAGCCGACCTGGAGCACCGAGATCCCGATCGCGTAGCGGAAGGCCGTCCGCCGGCCCACGGGGTCCTCCAGCCCCGCCCGCAGCCACTGGGCCACCAGACCGACGCGCATCAGCAGGTAGCCGACCGTGATGGCGCCGTAGTCGGACTCCCCGAACGCGACCGGCACCCCCGCCGCGAGCACGAGCACCCCGGCCATCTGCACCATCGTGAGGAGCCGGTAGGGGACGTCGTCGATGTCGTAGGACGAGGCGAACCAGGTGGAGTTCATCCACGCCCACCAGATCGCGAAGAACACCTGGAGGAAGGGCGCGAGGTCCTCCAGGGCGTGACCGCCGGCGATGCCGTGGGCGAGCTGGGCGGTGATGCTGGCGACGGCCACGACGAACGTCAGGTCGAACAGCAGCTCCAGCGGGCTGGACGCGCGGTGCGGCTCGTCCGGCGAGCGTTCCCGCATCCGGCTGCGCACCCGTCCGACCGCGGGCCGACCCTCCCCGGTCACGCGGCCAGCGTAGGGAGGACCCCCCGGTCCACGGGGCCGTCGCGGCCGTGCCATCCGGCCCCGGCCGGACGGCACGACCTGACCGGGGCACCCGGGCGTCCGGGCTCCCGGGACGTCGGCGACTACGAGGGCCGCGCCCAGACCGAGGCGCCCTGCCAGTCGATGGCCACGACGGCCTCGTCGCCGACGACCCACGCGTCGTGGCCCGGCGGCAGCGACGTCACGTCGCCGGGCCCGGACTCCACCTCGGTGCCGTCCGCCATGACGACGTGCACCCGGCCGGACACCTGGTACTGCTGGTGCGGCGCCTGGCACAGTTCCGTGCCCGCGACCGGCTTGACGTGCTCGGACCAGCGCCAGCCGGGCTGCAGGGTGATCCTGCCGACCTGGGCGCCGCCGGACAGGTTGACCAGTTCCAGGCGCCAGTTGCCCCCTTCGCGGACCTCGTCCGGCCGGTCGAAGGTGGCGTGCTCCAGGGGCTGGGTGTCCATGGTTCCCCTCCCGAGTCCGGTACATCCGAGGAGTCCAGTTGTCCTCGCCGTCGTGGGGAGGGTCAATCGGATACGCGCCGTTCCGGTGACCCCTCCAGCGCGCGGGACGCACCGCTGGGGGCGCCCGCTCACGCGGCGTCCCGACACGCCAGGACGGGCCGTTGGACCCTGACCCGGGCCGGGACGACGGACCAGCGTGACTCGCGTCCGTGGAGCGCCGACCGCACGAGGTGGAGCCCTCCGTCCGCCCCTCCCCGGTCCGCGCCCTCCTCCGCTGTCCACCAGGAGGGGCAGCCCCGGCGATGACCACAGTCGAACGAGACACCAGCAGCGCCGTACGGCCGTTCCGGATCGACGTGCCCGACGAGGCACTCGCGGACCTGCGCCGGCGCATCGCCGCGACGGTGTGGCCCGAACGGGAGACGGTCCCCGACACGTCGCAGGGCGTGCCGCTGGCCACGATGCAGGAGCTCGCGCGGTACTGGGCCACCGACTACGACTGGCGGCGGTGCGAGGCGCGGCTCAACGCCCTCCCGCAGTTCGTCACCGACATCGACGGGCTGGACATCCACTTCCTCCACGTCCGCTCGCCGCACGAGGAGGCGCTGCCGCTCGTCGTCAACCACGGCTGGCCCGGCTCGGT
>NZ_JBJGYW010000028.1:0-77656 GCF_054050215.1 Geodermatophilus sp. SYSU D01186
GGCATGCCGTACTTCAAGTCTCGATTCTGCTCCTCTACCACACGCCCCCCCACCCCCCCCCCCCCCCCCCCCCCCCCGCCCGCCCCCCCCCCCCCCCCCCCCCCCCCCCCCCCCCCCCCCCCCCCCCCCTCCGCTAGGGCGTCACATCGGCGGGCGGCTCCGGCCACCGGGGGACGCCGGCGACCGCGCCGTCCCCCAGGGGGGCGGCGAACCGCGGCGGCCGCTTCTCGAGGAACGAGGCGACCCCCTCCGCGGCGTCCGGCCCGGCGCCGAGCTCGACCAGGGCCCGGGACTCGGCGCGGTGGGCGTCCCACGGGGAGGCCGTCCCGAGCATCGACCACAGCAGCTGCCGGGCCGCCCCGACCGCCACCCCGGAGGTGTTGTCGGCGATCTCGCGCGCCAGCTCCAGGGCGGTGGGCAGCAGGTCGGCGTCCGGGACCACGCGGGAGACCAGGCGCCCGCGCAGCGCCTCGGCGGCGTCGAACACCCGGCCGGTCGCCACCCACTCCATCGCCTGGCTGATGCCGACGACCCGCGGGAGGAACCAGGTGGAGGCCGCCTCCGGCACGATGCCGCGCCGGGCGAAGACGAACCCGAAGCGGGCCGACTCCGCCGCGATCCGGACGTCCATCGGCAGGGTCATGGTGGCGCCGATGCCGACGGCCGGGCCGTTGACCGCGGCGATGACGGGCTTGCGCAGCGCCGCGAAGGGCAGCGACGCGATGCCGCCCCAGTCCCGGGGGACGCCGTCCACCGTGCCGCGGGCCACGGGGTCGGGGCGGCCCCGGTCGCGGAAGGTGCCCTGCCCGCCGCCGAGGTCCGCGCCGGGGCAGAACGCCCTCCCGGCCCCGGTCACGACGACCACCCGGACGGCGTCGTCGGCGTCGGCGGCCGCGGCCGCGGCGGCCAGCTCGGTGGCCATGACCGCGGTGAACGCGTTCATCCGGTCCGGCCGGTCGAGGGTGATGGTGGCGACGCCGTCGGCCACCTCGTACCGCACCTGGGGAGCGGTCATCCGAGCGCGCCGGCGACCGCGAGCCGGGCGACGGCGTCCAGGTGCTCGGCCGCGTCGCCCAGCAGCAGCCGGTCGACCTTGGCCCGCCGCCAGTACAGGTGGGCGTCGTGCTCCCAGGTGAAGCCGATGCCGCCGTGCACCTGGATGCAGGTCTCGGCGGCCCGCTCCAGCACCTCGGCGGCCTGCGCCTTGGCGGCGCTGGCCGCCAGCGGCAGCTCGTCGGGTGCCGCGTCGGCTGCCCACGCGGCCCACCAGACCAGCGAGCGCAACTGGTCCACCCCGACCCAGGCGTCGACCAGCAGGTGCTTGACCGCCTGGTAGGAGCCGATGCGGCGACCGAACGCCTCGCGCTGCTGGGCGTACCCGACGGCCATCCGCACGGCTGCGTCGGCCCCGCCGAGGTCCTCGGCGGCGAGCGCGACGGTGGCCACCTGGCGGGCGCGGGTCCACAGGTCGGCGGCGTCCTCGGCCAGCACGCGCCGGGAGGTCAGCCGGACCGAGGCCAGCCCGCGGGTGGCGTCCACCGGCGGCCCGCTGGTGGCCTCGCCCTCCCCGACCACCAGCGCGCCGTCGTCCAGGCCGAGGAACAGGCGCGCGCCGGCGGCGTCGATCGACGGCGCGGAGCCGGTCACCGGGCCGTCGACGACGGCGAACCGTGCCGACCCGTCGGCCAGCTGCGCGGCGAGGTCGGGGTGCCCGGCGAGCAGGACCCCGGCGCGGGCCGCGGTCACCAGCGACGGGCCGGCGAGCACCGCGCCGCCCTGCTCGGCGACGACGGCGAGGTCCAGCAGCGACGCACCGGCACCCCCGGCCGACTCGGGCACCGTGATGCCGAGGAAGCCGATGTCGGCCAGGTGCTCGTGCCCGGGCGCGAGCGCACCCCCCTCGAGCGCATCGCGGGCGGCTCCGGCCGAGGCCGTGCGGCGGTAGAAGTCGCGGGCGCCGGCGGCGGCGTCGCGCTGGTCGGGGCCGAGGTCGAAGTTCACCGCCGGCCTCCCGAGAACGGCACGTCCTTGTCGCCGCGGGGTTCCGGCGGCAGCCCGAGCACGCGCTCGCCGAGGATGTTGCGCAGCACCTGGTCCGTGCCGCCGGCGATCGCCAGGCCCGGCAGGTACCCCTGGCTGCGCTGCCAGGTGTCGTCGCCGTCCGCGGTGGCGGCGTAGACCGCGTCGTCGCCCAGCAGCCGGACGCCGGCGTCGGCGACCAGCTTCGCCGCGGCGGTGCCGGCCAGCTTGCCGGCGCTGGCCTCCGGCCCGGGCAGCCCGCCCTGGCTGAGCACGGTGAACCGGCGGTACCCGGTGTAGCGGGTGGCCAGCGAGGCGACGACCGCCCGGCCCACCGCCTGCCGGGCGAGCACCTGCCGCTCGGCGTCCAGCCGCGGCAGCCGTTCGCGGGCCAGCGCGGCGAGCTGCTCCACCGGGACGCCGAGGTCGCTGCCGGCACCGCCGATGGTCACGCGCTCGTTCATCAGCGTGGTGATCGCGACCCGCCAGCCCTCGCCCGGCTCGCCCAGCCGCTCCTCGTCGGGGATGCGGACCTCGTCGAAGAACACCTCGTTGAAGCCGGCCGAGCCGACCATCTGCCGCAGTGGCCGGACCGTCACCCCCGGCGCGTGCACGTCGACGACGAACATCGTCAGCCCGGCGTGCTTGGGGCGGTCGGGGTCGGTGCGGGCGAGCAGGATCCCGAGGTCGGCGACGTGCGCCAGCGTCGTCCAGACCTTCTGGCCGGTGACCACCCACTCGTCGCCGTCGCGCACCGCGGTGGTGCGCAGCGCCGCGAGGTCGGACCCGGACGCGGGCTCGCTGAACAGCTGGCACCAGACGTCGTCGGCGCGCAGCAGCCGGGCCAGGTACCGGCGCTTCTGCTCCTCGCTGCCGTGCGCGATGACCGTCGGCCCGCACATGCCCAGGCCGATGTGGTTGATGAGGGTCGGCACCCCGGCGCGGGCCAGTTCCTGCTGCACGATCGCCTGCTGCACCAGCGTGCCGCCCTGCCCGCCGTACTCGCGCGGCCAGGTCACCCCCACCAGGCCGGCCTCGGCGAGGACCCGCTGGGTGCGCCGCAGCCCGGCCTCGTGCGTGCGGGCGTCGACCGCCTCCTCCCCCACGCCGACGTGCAGCAGGTCGGCCGCCCGCTCCTCGAGCACCTGCCGGACCGACGCCCGGTAGGTCGCCTCGTCGGGGGTGTCGTCGAAGTCCACGGGCTCGCCTCTCTCCGGTGGGGCGGTCGGCGGCAGCGTGACAGCGGTCCCCCGGAACGGTCAACGGTGACTGTTCGGCGGCCCGGGCCGCCCCTACGCTCGCGCGGTGACCGCCGGCCCCGCAGCGCCCCGGTCCCGCTCCGCGCGGACCGCCGACAGCCGGGCGCTGATCCTCGACGCGGCGGTCGCCTGCCTGGTCGAGGACGGCTACGCCGGCGCCTCCACCCTCGCCGTCCAGGCGCGGGCGGGGGTGTCCCGGGGGCGGCTGCTGCACCACTTCCCGTCCCGCGCCGAGCTGCTGGTGGCCGCCGCCGAGCACCTGTCGACCACCGTGCTCGCCGGTGTGCGGCAGCGCGCGGCGGCCCTCATGGCCGACCAGCCGGCCGGCCCCGAGCGGGTCGACCGGGCCGTCGACCTGATGTGGGCGACGTTCCAGGAGCCCCCGTTCTGGGCCGCGGTGGAACTGTGGACGGCGGCCCGCACCGACCCCGAGCTGCGCGCGGCGCTGCGGGACGGCGAGCGGCGGCTGCGGGCGGCGATCCGGGCCGTGGCCGACGGGATCTGGGGCCCGGAGATCGCCGCCGCCGAGCTCTACGCCGAGACCTGCGAGCTGCTGTTCACCAGCATGCGCGGGGTCGCGATCGTCTACGCCTTCGAGGACCGGCCCCCGGCCACGGACCCGCACCTGGCGCTGTGGAAGCGGCTGGCCACCCGGATGCTGTCCGCCTGAGCCCCGGCAGTCACGGTTGACCGCCCCGGACCGCCCGGCCAGCATGACGCGGGTCACACCCGGCGCGCGGCAGGAGGCCTCCGTGAGTGTCGAGATCCCCCGGCTCCAGGGCCGCGGCATGACGATGGCCGACCAGCTGGCGCGCTGGGCGCGGCGCACACCGGACGCCGTCGCCCTGGTCTTCGAGGGCACGCGGCGCGGCTACGCCGAGCTCGACGAGCGGGTGACGCGGCTGGCCCACGCACTGGCCGACCGCGGGGTGGTGGCCGGCGACCGCGTGGCCGTGCTCGGGCTCAACGGCCCGGAGGTCTGGGAGGCCTACCTCGCCGGCGTCCGCCTGGGCGCGGTCGTCGTCCCGGTCAACTTCCGGCTGGTCGCCGACGAGGTCGCCTACGTGCTGACCGACAGCGGGACCACCGCCCTCGTCGTCGACGGCGCGATGGCCGGGCTCGCGGCCAAGGCCCGCGAGCAGACGCCCGGCGTGCACACCGTGCTGACCATCGGCGAGGAGTACGAGGCGGCGCTGGCCGCGGCCGGCGCCGACCCTCTGGACGTCGAGGTCGACGAGGGCGCCGCCGCCTTCATCATGTACACCTCGGGCACCACCGGGCGGCCCAAGGGCGCGGTGCTCACCCACCGCAACCTGCTCATGCACGTGTTCAGCATGGTGGTCCACCTCGGCGCCGATCCCAGCGACCGGGTGGGCTGCCCGGGCGCCCCGCTGTTCCACATCGCCGGGCTGGCCGGGGGCCTGCCGCCGCTGCTGCTCGGCGGCACCCACGTGGTCCTGCGCTCCGGCGGGTTCGACCCGGTGGCCACCCTGGACCTGATCGAGCGGGAGAAGATCACCAACATCTTCCTCGTGCCGGCGATGTGGGCGGCGGTGGTCGCCGTCCCGGACATCGCCCGGCGGGACCTCTCCTCGCTGCAGCGCATCTCCTGGGGCGCGGCGCCGGCGTCGACCACGCTGCTGCGCACGCTGATCGACACCTTCCCGCAGGCGGAGGTGGTGACCGCCTTCGGGCAGACCGAGTGCAGCCCGGTCACCTGCTTCCTGCGCGGCGAGGACTCCGTGCGCAAGATCGGCTCGATCGGGACGCCGATGCTGAACGTCGAGGTCCGCATCGTGGACGAGGCGATGCACGACGTCCCGCGGGGCGAGGTGGGCGAGATCGTCTACCGCAGCCCGATGGTGATGAAGGAGTACTGGCGGAAACGGGAGCAGACCGCGGAGGCCTTCGCCGGCGGGTGGTTCCACTCCGGCGACCTGGTCCGCGAGGACGAGGAGGGCTACCTCTACGTCGTCGACCGCAAGAAGGACATGATCATCACCGGCGGCGAGAACGTGTACTGCGCCGAGGTCGAGGACGTCCTGGCCGCGCACCCGAAGGTCGGCGAGGTGGCGCTGATCGGCGTCCCGGACAGCCGCTACGGCGAGGCGCCGCTGGCCGTCGTCGCCCCGCGGGACCCGGCCGACCCGCCCACCCCGGCCGAGCTCACCGCCTGGTGCCGGGAGCGGCTGGCGCACTACAAGAACCCGCGGGAGTACTCGCTGGTCGGCGCGCTCCCCCGCAACCCCAGCGGCAAGGTGCTCAAGACCCGGCTGCGGGAGGAGCACTCGGCCGGCTCGCTGGTCGCCGACCCCGCCGTCTGAGAAAGGACCCCGTCCTCCCCACCCCTCGCAAGCTCGGGGCGGTGCCCGGGACGAGGCCAGGGGCCAAGGGGGACCCCGTCCTCCCCACCCCTCACAAGCTCGGGGCGGTGCCCTGGACGGGGCCAGGGACCAAGGCGGACGCCGTCACACGTCCGCTTCGCTCAGCCCTGCCAGGCCTCGGCGACCTGCGCGGCGACGCTCGCCGCCTGCGCGCGACCGGCGCGGGCCGACCCCGCGCGGGCGGCCGGGTCGAGCACGTTGCGGCCGATGGCCGCGCGGCTGCCCTCGTCGGGCGAGACGACGGCGACCCGGGCGACCATCCCGGTCACCTGGGCGTCGACGCTGGCCAGCGGGCCGACCCCGCGCGGGATCGGCGCGAGGACGACGACCCGCTCGTGGCCCTCGGCGAGGTCGGCGTTGGCCGCCGAGCGCATCCCGCCGTCGACGTAGCGGCGGCCGTCGATCGTCACCGGCGGGTAGACGCCGGGCACCGCGCAGCTGGCCGCCACGGCCAGGAGCAGCGGGACGCCGGAGTCCCGGTCCAGGGCGCGGAACTCGCCGGTGTGCGCATCGACGGCGGTGACGGTGAGCGCGCGGTCGGGCCACTCGGTGCTGGCCAGCCGGCTGCCGATGACGTCGAGCCGCTCCTGCTCCGACGGCGTCAGCCCCGCCCGCTCGGCGGCCAGCGCCAGCGCACCGACCCGCCGCCGGAACTCGACGTCCCGGCCGCGGCTGCGCAGCACCGCCCAGGCGTACCGGGCCAGGGCCGCGCGGGTCATGCGGGCGACCCGCTCATCGGTGGGCGGCTCGAGCTGGCGGGCGAACAGCGTCTCCAGGTCGGCGCCGCTGGTGACCTGCGCACCGACCACCGAGCCGGCCGAGGTGCCGACGACGAGGTCCGCGCCGGTCAGGTCGACGCCGGCCTCCGCCAGGCCGGCGAGGACGCCGATCTCCCACGCGATGCCGGTGATCCCGCCGCCCCCGAGCACGAGGGCCGCGCGCTGGTCGCTCATGCCGCCATCCTCACCCACGGTGGGACCTCGACACCCGTTGTGACGTGCGCCACGCTGGGGCACCCCGGACAGGAAGGTCCCGCATGACCGCCACGCAGGCCCCGCCGACCCCCGGCGCGAACAGCTGGCCGCCCGGCCTGCCCCGCTCGCTGGAGTACCCGCAGGTGCCGGTCGGCTCGATCCTGCGCGCGGCCGTGCGCCGCTGGGGCGACCGCGAGGCCTTCGTCGACCACGACGTCCCGCTGACCTTCACCGAGCTCGGCGCGCGGGCCCACGCGGTCGCGAACTGGCTGGCCGACGCCGGGGTCGGCCGCGGCGACGTCGTCGCGGTGCACATCCCCAACTGCCGGCAGTACCCGGCGGTCTACTACGGGGTCCTGCTCGCCGGGGCCACCTTCTCCCCCACCAACCCGCTGCTGCCCGCGGCCGACCTCGCCGCGCAGCTGACCGACGCCGACGCCCGCGTGCTCGTCACCTGGGACCAGGTGCTGCCCCTCGTGCGCACGGCGCTGGCCGGCACGCCGGTCGAGACCGTCGTGGTCACCGGGGAGGCACACACCCTCGACCTCGCCGCCCGCCTCGACGGCCTGGCCGCCGACGACGTCGACCTCGCCGCCCTGCTCGCCGCCGACCCCACCGACCGCCGCCACGACGCCGCCGTCGACCCCGCGGCCGACCTCGCCCACCTGGCCTACACCGGCGGCACCACCGGGGTGAGCAAGGGCGTGGAGCTGCCGCACCGCGCCGTCGTCACCAACGTCCTGCAGTCGGCCTGCTGGACGTCGGGGTCGCTGCCCGAGCTCGACGCGGCCGGCGACGTGACCCTGCGCCAGGTGGTCGGCCCCGAGGAGTACCCGACCCGGCTCGGCGAGGCCCGCATCATCAACCTCACCCCGTGGTTCCACGCCATGGGCGCGATCGGCTACCTCAACGGCATGGTCCTGAGCGGGACGACGACCGTGGTCCACCTGCGGTTCGACCCGGTCCGCTACGTCGAGGACGCCGCCCGGTACCGGGTGACGTCGATCGGCGGCGCACCCCCGGTGTTCGTCGCGCTGCTGCAGGTCCCCGGCATCGGCGAGGCCGACCTGTCGTCGGTGCGCGGGGTCTCCAGCGGTGCCGCGCCGCTGCCCGTTCCGCTCATCGAGAGGCTCCGCGCGCTGCTGCCCGACGCGGTCATCGGCGAGGGCTACGGCCTCACCGAGGTCACCATGCAGGCCACCGGCAACCCGTCGTTCCGCTCGGGCACCCGCAAGGCCGGCACCGTGGGGGTGCCGGTGTTCGACACCGAGATCACCATCCGCCCGCTGGGCGGGGGCGACCCGCTGCCGCCCGGGGAGCGCGGCGAGGTCTGCATCCGGGGGCCGCAGGTCATGCGCGGCTACGCGCACCGGCCCCAGGCCACCGCCGAGGCGATCGACGCCGAGGGCTGGTTCCACACCGGCGACGTGGGCGTCCTCGACGAGGACGGCTACCTGGCGATCGTCGACCGCACCAAGGACATGCTGCTCTACAAGGGCTACAACGTCTTCCCGCGCGAGCTCGAGGAGGTGCTGTTCGGCGTCCCCGGGGTGGCCGGCGCGGCGGTGGTCGGCCGGCCGGACGAGGAGGCCGGCGAGCTGCCGGTCGCCTACGTCGTCCGGCGGGCCGATGACGTAGGGGCCGCGCTCACCGCGGAGTCGGTGATGGCCGCGGTAAACGGCCGGGTGACGCCCTACAAGCGGCTGCGCGACGTCGTGTTCATCGACGCGATCCCGGTCTCGGCGGCGGGCAAGGTGCTCAAGCGGGAGCTCGCCGCGCGGGAGCGGGCGGCGGCCACCGGCGGCTGAGCCACCGGCGACTCACCCCGAGGGGTGCGGCGCGGACGCGGGAGTCACCGCGGCTCACTATCGTCCCGCGGGTGGAGAGCGACAGCGGCCTCTCGGAGACCGAGCACAGCGGCGTACGGATCGCGCACGTCGAGCAGTCGCCGGTGCGGCAGGTGTGGCAGCGGGTGCTCCTCGCCGCCTTCTTCCTGTCGCTCACGGTGCTCATCGTCTGGCTGGACCGCGACGCGTACCGCGACGGCGACCAGGTCGGCATCTCGCTGCTCGACGCGATCTACTACTCGACGGTCACGCTCTCCACGACCGGGTACGGCGACATCACGCCGCTGACCGACGGCGCGCGGCTGGTGAACATCCTGTTCATCACGCCGTTGCGCATCATGTTCCTGATCGTCCTCATCGGGACCACCCTCGAGGCGCTGACCGCGCGCTCGCGGGAGGAGTTCCGCATCCGTCGCTGGAGGTCCCGCGTGCGCCAGCACGTCATCGTGTGCGGCTACGGCACCAAGGGCCGCAGCGCGATCCGCTCGCTGCAGGCCACCGGTACGCCGCTGGAGCAGATCGTCGTCGTCGACCCCGAGCCGCGGGCCATCGACGAGGCCAACTCCGTGGGCCTCACCGGCATCGTCGGCGACGCCGGGCGCACCGAGGTGCTGCGCCGCGCGTCGGTGGAGCGGGCCCGCGCGGTCATCGTCGCGGCCAACCGGGACGACGCCTCGGTGCTGATCACCCTGACCGTCCGCCAGCTCAACCCGAGCGTCCCGATCACCACGTCGGTGCGCGAGGAGGAGAACGCCAACCTGCTGCGCCAGTCCGGCGCGGACACGGTCATCACCACGTCGGCCACCTCCGGGCGGCTGCTGGGGCTGTCCACCGACAGCCCGCGCGTGGTGGCCGTCGTCGAGGACCTCGTCACCGGCGGCCAGGGGCTGGACCTCACCCAGCGACGGGTCACCGCCGGCGAGGTGGGTCTGGGCCCGCGGCAGCTGCGCGACATCGTGCTGTCGGTGACCCGCGGCGGGCGGACGCTGCGCTTCGACGACCCGCTGATCGGCACCCTCCAGGCCGACGACGTGCTCGTGGTGGTCAAGTCCCACGCGAAGGGGCCGGTCCAGACCGGCGGTCAGGCCGCCGCCGTCTGAAGGCCCGGCGGACCACCAGGGCCCTCAGACGGTCAGCACCCAGGTCTGCGTCGGCTCGTCCCGGCCGCGCAGCTCCACCACCGTGCCCGGCGCCCAGTGCTGCGCCTCGTGGCCGCCGGCGGAGCGGATCACGTTGTTCGAGACCAGGGCGCGACCGGGGTGGTCCTTGGCCAGGTCGGTGAGCCGGGCCGCCTCGTTCACCGGGTCGCCGATCACCGTGTACTCCAGCCGGCGGGCCGCGCCCACCTGGCCGGCCCACACCGGCCCGCAGGCGACCCCCACGCCGACGTCGACCTCGCCCGCCGCGGCGACGGCCGTGCAGATGCGCCGCGCCGCCCGCAGCGCCGCCCCGGCCGGGTCCGGGTGGTCGGCGGGGGCGCCGAAGACGCACAGGGCGGCGTCCCCCTCGAACTTGTTCACCAGGCCGCCCTCGTCCTCGACCATCGCGACGACGATCTCGAAGAAGCGGTTGAGCAGGCCGACCATCTCCTCCGGCCCGGTGCGCCGGACGAGCGTCGTCGAGCCGGCGATGTCGACGAACAGCGCGGCCACCGTGCGCACCTCGCCGCCGAGGGAGACGCCCGCGTCCAGGGCCCGCTCGGCGACCGTCGTCCCGACGTGCCGGCCGAACAGGTCGCGCAGCCGCTCGCGCTCGGCGAGCCCGTCGACCATGGAGTTGACGCCCTCCTGCAGCAGGCCGATCTCCCCCGCGTCGTCCACCGGGACCCGCACGCCGTGGTCCCCGGCCCCCACCCGCTGCACCGCCCGGCGCAGCTCCCGGAGGGGCATGCCGACCGAGCGGCCGGCCTGGTTGGTCGTGTAGAGCCCCACCACCAGGGCGACGAGGACGAGGAACACCAGCGCGTCCTCGGGCGGGCCCTCCGGGTTGCTGGGGTCGAGGAACAGCAGCGCCAGCCCCATCAGGGGAACGCCGCTGGTCAGCGACCAGGCCAGCAGCAGCCGCGGCCGCACGCCGAGGACCAGCGCACCGGCCGGCGGGTGGGTGGCCAGCGCCCGCGCGGTGAGCCCGCGGGCCAGCCGCAGCGTGAGCAGGTAGCAGTGCCCGGCCGCCGCGACCCCGCCGAGCAGCGCGGCCAGCGCCACGCGCAGCCCGACCAGGGACAGGTCGGAGACGACGGCGCCGACGATCCCCACGAGGACGCCGCCGGCCAGCCAGCCCAGCCCGACGACGAGCGCGACGTCGGCCGGCAGCCGCAGCGCCTGGGCCGCCTCCTCGGGACCCGGTGGCCGGCCGGCCCGCAGCCAGGCCGTGGTCAGCCGCTGGCGGCGCAGTACGGCCAGGACCCCGAGCGGCAGGGCCACCACGAGGTAGCCGACCGCGCTGAGCACGATGGCCGTACGGCCGGCGGGGTCCCGCGCGCCGGTCGACAGGCCCCACAGCAGCAGCGCCACGATGGCCAGGCCGACGAGGTTGGCGGCCAGGACGTGCAGGACGATGTACGGCACCGCGCGGCGGCCGCGGGGGGCGAACTCCAGCGCCGCGTCCACCCGCCGCAGCGCGGCCCCGCTCACCGTCGCCCCGGGCGGGCCGGTGCGGACCCGGGTCACCACCGGGCCCGCCGGGCGGTCTCGGTCTGCTGCGCTCCGTCGGCGCTCGCCCCGGCCGGGTCGTCGGGCCACTGCTCGACCTGGGTGGTCGCCCAGTCGGCCCAGTCGGCCACCAGCCGGTAGAAGTCGGTGAGGAACCGGCCCACCAGGAGGTGCTCGGCCGACCGCTCGGGGAAAGGCCCGTCACCGGCCGCGTACGCCTCGGCCGACGCCCGGGTGGCACCGTTGCGCTCCTCGGCCCAGCGGCGGGCGGCGGCGAGGGTGGCGAGGGCGTCGGCCGTCGTCCCGTGCTCGGCGAAGGCCAGCTTGAGCAGCTGCTCGAACTCCAGCACCGGCCCGCTGCCGGGCTCCCGGTGCCAGGCGGCCAGGGCCTCGCGCCCCTCGGGGGTGATGGCGTAGACGGTGCGCGAGCGCTGCCCGACCGCCTCCGACCGCGCCGTGGCGAGGCCGTGCGCGACCAGCTTCTTGGGCTCCTCGTACAGCTTGCTCTGCGCTCGCGGCCACATCCGGCCGACGCTGCGGTCCATCTGGCGGGTGAGCTCGTAGGTGCTCCACGACGGCCGCACCGCGAGCAGGCTGAGGATGGCGTACGAGGTCGTGGTCAGCGCCCCCGGGCTTGACATCTTCCTCCCTATGGGAGTACGCCGTCCGGCATGCTCCCCAAGGGAGCAGACTAGCCGCCGCGAAGGGACGCGCCATGACGCAGACCCCACTCCGGATCGACCCCGGCAACCTCGAGCAGGCCCGCGCCTGGGACGGCGGGGAGGGTGCGCACTGGGCCGCCAACGCCGACCGGTACGACGACGCGGTGCGCGCCCACCACCCGGTGTTCATGGCCGCGGCGGGCATCACCGCCTCCGACGAGGTGCTCGACGTCGGCTGCGGCGCCGGGCGCACGACGCTGGACGCCGCGCGCACCGCCGTCGACGGGCACGCGCACGGGGTCGACCTGTCCGCCCCGATGCTCGAGGTGGCCCGTGCGCGGGCCCGGGCGGAGGGGTTGACCAACGCCACCTTCACCCAGGCCGACGCCCAGGTGCTCGCCTTCCCGCCCGCCGCGTACGACGTGGCCCTCAGCCGCAGCGGGGCCATGTTCTTCGCCGACCCGGTGGCCGCGCTGCGCAACGTCGCGGGCGGACTGCGCCCCGGCGGCCGGCTGGTGCTGATGACGTGGCAGGACGTCGGGCGCAACGAGTGGATGGCGGCGCTCATGGAGGCGCTGGCCGCCGGCCGCGCGCTCCCCCTCCCGCCACCGGGCAGTCCTGGACCCTTCGGGCTCAGCGACCCCGGCCGCATCCGCGCCGTCCTCACCGCCGCCGGGTTCGCTGACGTCGGGGTCGCGACACTGGAGGTGCCGGTGCACCTCGGGCGGGACGCCGCGGACGCCGAGCGGCTCGTGCTCGGGCAGCTGAACTGGCTGCTCGAGGGGCTCGACGCCGCGGGCCGCGAGCAGGCGCTGGGGTCGCTGCGCGCCTCGCTCGCCGCGCACGAGACGGTCGACGGCGTCACCTACGGGTCGGCCGCCTGGCTCGTCACCGCGCGCCGCGGGGCCTGACGCCTCACCTCCGTTCCAGCCGCTCCCGGAGCCGGGTGAGGTCCTTGCGGTTGGCCCGGCGGATCGCGGTCGCCATCACGGGGCCGGCGAGCCGCGAGAAGCCGCTCGGGCGGCCGCGGTTGCGCAGGGTCATGCGGGTGCTCCCGTCGTGCCGCGGCTCCCAGGTGTAGGTGGTCTCCATCGGGAACGGCCCCTGCGCCGTGCGCATGACCAGCCGGCGGCCGGGCTCCAGTTCGACGACCTCGTAGGTGTAGGCCAGCCGGCGGCCGAGGAAGGTCGCCACGAAGTCCATGCGGGAGCCGACCGCGACCGGTGGCGGGGTGCGCCACTCGACCGACGCGATGTTCGCGTACCACTCAGGGGCGTTGGCCGGGTCGCCCGCGTAGGCGGCGACCTCCTCGACCGGACGGCGGACCACCGTCTCGGTCACGACGTCGACGTCCCTGGCCACTGCTGCACCTCCCGGTCGCGCGGGAGCATCGTCCCGCAGGGCGACGTCCCACGCTCACCCCGGACGTGGCGGGGAGAACCGGCGCGACGCCGGTGTCCCTCACCTGCAGGATCTGTGCGCGAGATGCTCGCGACGGCCACCGCTCCGAGCGCGGCCACCGGATCTGCCGTGGAGGTCACCAGCATGGACGAACCCAACGGGGTGGCCGGGGCGACCGACGCAGAGCAGGTCCTCGACCACGTGACCCCCCCCCCGGGCCACGCTGCACTCCGTCCACCCCGACACGGCGCGGCCCTCGCCCCTGCCGCCCCCCGTCATCCCGCTCGACGCGACCCCCACCGGAGGTACGACCCCATGACCGACCTGCACAGCACGCACCGCGACCCGGCCGTCCAGCCGGAGGACATCACCGAGGACACCGTCACCGACGCCACCGTCGACAGCTTCGCCGCGACCGCGGACCCGCGACTGCGGGAGCTGCTGTCGGCGGTCGTCCGCGGCCTGCACGCCGCGGTCCGCGAGGTGGAGCCCACGATCGCCGAGTGGGAGGCGGCGATCGACTTCCTCACCCGCACCGGCCAGAAGTGCGACGACGTCCGGCAGGAGTTCGTGCTGCTCTCCGACGTCCTGGGGGTGTCGGCGCTGGTCGAGAACATCAACCACCGCAAGGTCGCCGGCGCCACCGAGGCCACCGTGCTGGGGCCGTTCCACATGACGGTCTCCCCGTCGCGCGCCAACGGCGACTCCATCGACGAGGTGGGCGGCCGGGAGCCGTGCGTCGTCGAGGGGCGGGTGCTGTCGGTCTCCGGACAGCCGCTGGCCGGGGCCACGGTCGACGTCTGGCAGGCCGACGAGGAGGGCTTCTACGACGTCCAGCAGCCCGACGTGCAGCCGCCGGGCAACGGCCGCGGTCTGTTCACGACCGACGGGGAGGGCCGCTTCTGGTTCCGCACCGTCGTCCCGGCGCCCTATCCCATCCCCACCGACGGCCCGGTCGGCGAACTGCTCGCCGCCACCGGCCGGCACGCCTACCGGCCGGCGCACATCCACTTCATCGCCCAGGCGCCCGGGCACGTGCCGGTGACCACGCACATCTTCGTGGCGGGCAGCCCGTACCTGGACTCCGACGCGGTGTTCGCCGTCAAGCACAGCCTGGTCCGGGACTTCGCCCCGGTCGACGACCCGGAGCAGGCCGCCCGCCTCGGGGTGGCCAGCCCGTTCCGGCACGCCGTCATCGACCTGGTGGTGCAGCCGGAGGGGACTCCCGCCGCATGACCGCGACCGGCTCGTCGGGCAGCGGCTCCGCCGCCCGCTGATGGGGGCCGCGACGGGCCGCGGGCTCAGGCCAGGGCGGCGTCGGCGACCTCGGCCTGCAGCACGAGGTCCGCCGCGGTCGTGAGCCAGCCCGCGACCAGCAGCAGCGGCCACGGCCGCTCGTCGTCCAGGGACGCCGTCCCCGCGCTCAGCCCCGCCTGCGCCACCGCGCGGCACGCTGTGTTCCTCATGCTGGAGGAGATCGGCGCCGCCCGTCCGGAGATACAGCCGTGACACACGAACGTCATCACGACGGGGCAGGCGGCGTGACCTCCGCGGCCGAGAGCCGCTCCGCCAGTGCCGCCAGCCCGCCCCTGACCATCGCGCCGTAGGCGTCGTCGCCGAGCGCCGCCGCGGCCTGCCGCCCCAGCTCGAGGTGACGCCGGGCCGCGGCGAGGTCGCCGAGCTTGCGGTGGTCCTCGGCGAGGTTGAGGTGCAGCGACGGGTAGAACGCGGCGACCGGGCCGGTGGCGCCCGCCGCGGCCGCCCGCTCGTCGGTGATCGACTCCGCCGCCACCAGGGCGCGGAGGTCCCAGGCGAGCTCCTCCCAGGGGTCGTCCTGCACGTCGGCCATGTGGTGGGCCAGCGTGCAGCGGTGCAGCGGGTCTGCGCCGGCGTAGACCTCGGCCCAGATCTCGGTGAACGCCGCGCGCGCCTCGGCCCGGCGGCCCTGCCGGCCCAGGGCGATCGCCTGCCCGATGCGGGCCATGGTCTCGTCGACGACTGCGGGCTGTGCGCCGTCGCCCGGCGGGGTCGCTGCCATGCCGGGACCGTACGGTGGGAGTACGACAGCACGGGCGCCGTCAGGACCCGTTGACCCGCCCGCCCGGCCGCGCGCAGCATCGGACGGTGCTGCTCCTCCGCCACCGGGACGTCGAGGGGCTCCTCGACGTCGCCCAGCTGGTCGACGCGCTCGCCATCACCATGACCGAGCTGTCCGCGGGCCGCGCGTCGGTCCCGCCGCGGGTGGCCGCCCTCGTCCCCGACCGCGAGGGCGTGCTGGCGGCGATGCCCGGCTTCAGCCCCGGTCTCTGCGCGCTGACCGTGAAGGTCCTGTCCGTCTTCCCCGGGAACCGGACGGTCGAGGCCCCGACGCACCAGGCCCTGGTGGTGCTCGTCGACCCCGAGACCGGCACGCCCCGGGCGCTCATGGACGGCAACGCGATCACCACCGCGCGGACCGCCGCCGGCTCCGCGCTGTCCATCCGGCTGCTCGCCCGGCCCGAGGCGTCGGTCCTCGCCGTCCTGGGCACCGGCGTCCAGGCCCGCGCCCACGCGCTGGCCGCCCGTGTCGTCCGCGACCTCGACGACGTCCGCGTCGCCGGCCGCCACCCGGAGCGCGCCGAGGCCCTGGCCGCCGAGCTGCGGGAGCTCGGGCTCCCGGCGCGGGCCACGGCGACCTGGGAGGAGGCGACGCGCGGTGCGTCCATCGTGTGCGCCACGACCGCGTCGGACGAGCCGGTGGTGCGGCGCGAGTGGCTGGACGACGGCACCCACGTCACCTCGGTCGGCTACACCGCCACCGGCCGCGAGGTGGACGACGACACCATGGCCGAGGCACTGGTGGTCGTCGAGCACCGCGACACCTCGTTCACGCCGTACCCGGTGGGCAGCAACGACCTCACCGAGCCGGCCGCGCGGGGCCTGATCGCACCCGACGAGGTGGCCGAGGTCGGCGAGCTCGTCGAGGGACGGCGGCCCGGGCGGACCTCACCCGGACAGCTCACCGTCTACAAGTCGGTGGGCGTCGCCGTCCAGGACACCGCAGCGGCCGCCCTGGTCTACGCGGCCGCCTGCCGCCGTGGGGTCGGGCACCGCATCACGCTCTGAGCGGGCCGGGATCAGCCGCCGGCGAGCGCGGTGGCGAGGACGACGTGGACGACCGTGCCGGTGAGGATGCTGACCAGGGCGTTGCGGCGCCACAGGTGCAGGCCCACCGTGACGGCGACGGCCACGACGAACGGCAGCGCGGCCGTCCCGGTCGTCGTCGGGACGTCGCGCAGGGTGTAGACGGCGAGGATCAGCATCACGCCCAGCGGCACGTGCCGGCTCAGGTGGCGGACGACGGCGCTGTCGCGCATCGGCGCCAGCACGGCGAACGGCGCGGCCCGCATGGCCCAGGTCAGCGCGGCGGCGATCGCCACGGTCGCGGCGACGTGGCCCGGCTCAGGCACCGACGGCCTCCAGCTCGGGAGCGCGGCCGCTCTCCCTGCGCGCACCGCGGCGGCCGACGGCGCACCGCAGCAGGAGCAGCAGGGTGAACGCGGCGTAGGCGGCGAGCAGCATCTGCCCGGGCAGCAGGAGCACCGCGGCCAGCGCGCAGCCGAGGGCCAGCACCGCGGTGCGCAGGTCCGGCCGGGCCCGGTAGGCGTCGATGGCCAGCACGATGAACAGCGCACTGAGGGCGAAGTCGAGACCGCGCAGCGAGTCCAGCGGCAGCGCCTCGCCCAGCAGCGCGCCGAGCGCCGCCCCGGACACCCACGAGAGGTGCAGCAGCACCTGCAGGACGAGGATCCGCGCGCCCGGCCACCGCCGCCCCTCGGGGGTGGCGGTCATCGCGTAGGCCTCGTCGGTCAGCGCGAACGTGCTGTAGGTCCGGCCCAGCCTGCCGCGGACCCGGTGCAGCGGGAAGGACAGCGCGTAGAAGACGTGCCGGGAGTTGACCACCAGCGTGGTGAGGGCGACCTGGGCCAGTGGCGCGGCGGCGGTGACCATCGCGACCAGCAGGAACTCCAGGGACCCGGCGTAGACGACGGCGCTGAAGACCGGGGCCCACCACCACGCCAGGCCGCTGTGCAGCACCAGCAGCCCGAACGCGATGCCGAGCGGGACCATCCCGAGACAGACGGGACCGGCCGTCCGCACCGTCGCCCACACCTCGGCACGCCGTCCGGCTGAGGACGGCGGAGTCACGGGCCGGGGAGCAGGAAGAACCTGGCGGTGCACGGTTGGAACGCTAGAACAAGACTCAGGTCACCCGATTGCGAGTCGTGTCGCTAGCGTGCCCACATGCGCAACGAACCGCGCCTGGACCGCATCGACCGCGACATCCTGTTCCACCTGGAGCGCGACGGCCGGCTGAGCAACGTCGAGCTCGCCGCCCGCGTCGGCCTGACCCCGCCGCCGTGCCTGCGGCGGGTCAAGCGGCTGGAGGCCGAGGGCGTCATCTCCGGCTACCGGGCCGTCGTCGACCCGCGGGCCACCGGCCGGGCCTTCGAGGTCGTCGTCGCCGTGGAGATCGCGGCCAACGACCGGCGCACCGTCGAGGAGTTCGAGGCCGCCGTCCTCGCCTTCGACGAGGTGGTCGCCGTGCGGCGGCTGTTCGGCAAGCCCGACTACTTCGTGCACGTGGCGGTCGCCGACGCCGAGGCGTTCGAGGCCTTCCAGATGGGCAAGCTGATCGGCCTGCCGGCCGTGGCCCGCGCCGTCTCCCACCAGACCATGCGGCTGCTCAAGGGCTGAGCGGGCGCGACCGGCCGCCGGTCACGGAGCGTTCCGCCGTGCGGTGGGAGGGCCCTGCGACCCTGGCGCGCCCCCGGGAGCCGAGAAGCGTTGCCTGCGCCCCGGGAGCGCCGACCGTTCCGGTGGCGCTGACACGGGGCTCCTGCGCCTGACGGTCCGGCCTCCCCCCGACGATCCGGACGACGAGGGATGGACCCCAGGATGACGACCGTTGCGCAGGAGACCGGCAGCGCTGTCCGCCCGTTCCGTGTGCAGGTGCCGGAGGAGGCGATCACCGAGTTGCGGCGCCGCCTCGCCGCGACGCGCTGGCCCACCCGGGAACTGGTCGGCGACCGGTCGCAGGGCGTGCAGCTGGCGACGCTGCAGGCCCTGTGCCGCTACTGGGCCGACGAGTACGACATGGGCCGGCTGGAGGCGCGGCTGAACGCCCTGCCGCAGTTCACGACCGAGATCGACGGGGTGGACGTCCACTTCCTCCACGTGCGGTCGCCGCACCCGGACGCGCTCCCGCTGGTCATGACGCACGGCTGGCCGGGCTCGGTCGTCGAGCTGCTCGACTCCGTCGGCCCGCTCACCGACCCGCCCGCCTTCGGCGGGCGTGCCGAGGACGCCTTCGACCTGGTGCTGCCGTCGCTGCCCGGCTACGGCTTCTCCCGGGAGCCGGCCGACCTCGGCTGGAACGTCGGCCGCACCGCGGTGGCGTGGGCGGAGCTGATGCGCCGCCTGGGCTACAGCCGCTACGTCGCCCAGGGCGGCGACGTGGGCGCCGCCGTCACCGACGCGATGGGCCGCCAGGCGCCCGAGGGCCTGCTCGGCATCCACCTCAACCTGCTCGTGACGGTGCTGGGCGGCCCGCCGCGGACGGACACCGAGGAGGAACGAGCGGCGCAGGAGCAGCTCGCCACCTTCCAGCAGACCGGCTTCGGCTACTTCCTGGAGATGGCGACGCGGCCCCAGACGATCGGCTACGCCCTGCTGGACTCACCCGTCGCCATGGCAGCCTGGATGTGCGACCACGACACCGACAGCTACTACAAGATCTCCCGCGCCTTCGTGGACGGGCGGCCCGCGGGGAACCTGACCCGCGACAACGTCCTCGACAACACCACGCTGTACTGGCTGACCGGCACGGGCGCCTCGGCCGCCCGGTCGTACTGGGAGGACGGACTGGCACGCGCCCAGGCAGCCGCGTCCGGCCAGGCTCCTCCGGACGTGACGGTCCCGGTCGGCTTCACCACGTTCCCCGGCGAGATCTGGCGGACGCCGCGCAGCTGGGCCGAGACGGCCTATCCCACCCTGAGCTACTTCAACGAGGTCGACCGCGGCGGCCACTTCGCCGCCTGGGAGGAGCCCGAGCTCTTCGCCACCGAGGTCCGGGCGGCGTTCCGCCCGCTGCGCGGCCCGCAGATCCCCGGACCGCGCGGCTGACCGCGGCACGGCGCGGACGCACGAGAGCCCCGCGAGGACGTCGTCCTCACGGGGCTCTCGTACAGGGGTGGAGGTGGCGGGAATCGAACCCGCGTCCTACGACGCATCACCAGGGCTTCTCCGAGCGCAGTCCGCTGCGTCTCTGCTCGACCCTCCCGATCTCGCGGACGAGACGGGATGACGGGCCCAGTCGCTGTTTGGTGTCCCGTGCGCGCCCGCGACCGGCACGCACGGTGAGTCATCTAGCTGATGCCAGGATCCGGGCCGATGACGAACCCGGGCTGACAGAGTCGACCTAGCTGATCAGGCAGCGAGGGCGAACTCGCGCTGACTGGAGTCGGCGCTTGATTGGTTTGCAACGCGTGGTTAACGAGCTCATCGTTGCCTTCCTCGGCTCGCTTCCCCTGGTCATCCGACCGCAGTCGAGACCATTCACCCCCTGTGTAGTTGTGCAGTCAGGGTAACGGCACCGGCAAGACGGTTGTTCCCGCCGCCCCGCGGAGACGCGCCCGAACCCCGTCCCGGGTCCCGCCCGAGCCTGCGGAGGGTGGGGAGGACGGGGTCCTCCGTCAGATCCAGCCGCGGCGCTTGAAGACGGCGTACAGCGTCACGCTGACCCCGACCATCAGCACCAGGGCGAACGGGTAGCCCAGGTGCCAGTGCAGCTCGGGGATCGAGTCGAAGTTCATCCCGTAGACGGTGCCCACCAGCGTCGGGGCGAAGAGGATGGCCGCCCAGGCGGAGATCTTCTTGACCTCCTCGCCCTGGGCGATCGAGGCCTCGGTGAGCTCGCGGATCTCCTCGTTCTGCCGCTGCGCCACCAGCGTCGCGTTGACCGTGAGGATGTCGCGCAACTGCAGCCGGAAGCCCTCCACCCGCTCGTTGACGCTGGTCACGTGGTCGGCGACGTCACGCAGGTAGCTGCGCAGGTCCTCGTCCACCCCGTACTTGTCGAACCCGGCGGTGATCGCGGCGAGGATGCCGGTCAGCGGCTGGGCGGCCCGCTGGAACTCCAGCACCTCCTGGGACAGCTCGTAGATGCGCCGGGAGACGCCGGGGTCGCCGCGGAAGACCTCGGTCTCGATCTCGTCGATGTCGTTGGCCAGCCCCGCGACCACCGGCGAGTACCCGTCGACGACGGCGTCGAGGATCGCGTAGAGGACCGCCTCGCTGCCCTTCTCCAGCAGCGCCGGCTCGCTCTCCAGCCGGCGGCGCACCCGCGAGAGGTCCGGCGACTCGCTGTGCCGGACGGTGATCGCGAAGTTGGGGCCCAGGAACAGGTGCAGCTCCCCGAACTCGACCTCCTCGGCCGCGTCCAGGTAGCGGGCGGCCTTGAGGACGACGAACAGCGTGTCGCCGTAGCGCTCGAACTTCGGCCGCTGGTGCGCCTTGATCGCGTCCTCGACGGCCAGCTCGGGCAGGTCGTACTGCTCGGCCAGCTCCCCCAGCTCGCCGGGCTCGGGCCGGTAGAGGCCCAGCCAGACCAGGCGCTCGGGGTCCTCCACCAGCCACTCGTGGCTCTCCGCCACCGTCGCCGGAGTCGCCACCCGCCGGCCCGAGGAGTAGACGGCGTTGTCGACGATCAGCGCGTGCCGCTCCCGCTCGGTGGGGACCGGCACGGGCGCCGGTGGCGGCGCGAGGCTCAGCTCGGGCCGCGGACGGCGGCCGAGGGACAGGGCGGTGAGGGACGCACGGCGGCGGTCGACCACGACGGACTCCCGGGGGACGCTGGAGCGGGGGGACACACGGGGGTCCGCACCCGCGCGAGCGCGCTAGGCGGTGCCGACCCCGGTGCCGGTACTGGGCGGTTCGCTGCGCATGCGCTCGCTCTCCTCCCGTCGTCCGGGCCTCGGGTCAGCAGGCCGTCCACCATCGTGACACGCCGGGGGCGACGGACGCCGTCGGCCCGACGGACATCACCCCACGGAGCCGAGGACCAGGTCGATCATCACCGGCAGCAGGACGACGATCAGCAGCCCGCCGAGGACGTCGAAGGAGATGCCCGAGCGGATCATCTTGGTGATCGGCACGATGCCGGAGCCGTAGACGATCGCGTTCTGCGGCGTCGACACCGGCAGCATGAACCCGAAGGACGCCGCGAACGTCGCGGCCAGCGCCGGAACGAAGGGGTTGATCCCCGCGGCCACCGCGACCGGGATGATGATCGGCACCACGACGGCGGCCGACGCGGTGTTGCTGGTCGTCTCCGAGATGACGATCGCGAGCAGCACGGCGAACACGGTGATCGCGAAGGTGCTGGTGAGCCCGAGCGCCTCTGACGAGCTGGTCCCGATGGTCTCGGCCAGGCCGGTGTCGGCCAGCAGCGAGCCGAAGATGATCCCGGTGCCGAACAGCAGGATGGTGCCCCAGTCGATCTTCGCCGCGTCCGACCAGTTGAGCGTGAACTCGCGCGCCTTCCAGTCGGTGGGCAGCAGGAACAGCAGCGAGGCCCCGAGGACGGCGACGATCCCCTCGTCCAGCCGGTCGGAGATCGTCACGTAGAGCTGGGAGTCGGTGCCGGCGGTCAGCGCGATGACGCCGGGGAAGATCCACAGGAACACCGTGGTGCCGAAGGCCACCAGGGTGTTCCGCTCCGCCCGGGTGACCGGCCCGAGCTCGGCGCGCTCGCGCTGCACGTACTCGTGCACACCCTCGATGCGCTTGATCTCCGGCCGGTTGAGCAGCAGCAGGACGGCGGCGAGTGCCACGAACATCAGCGCGCAGATGGGTAACGCCATCAGCATCCAGTCGAGGAAGCCGATCCGCTCCCCCGTCGCCTCCTCGATCAGGCCTCGGCCGATGAGGTTCGGCGGCGTCCCCACCGGGGTGATCAGCCCACCGACGCTGGCGCTGTAGGCCAGCATCAGCATCAGCGCGACACCGACCCGCAGCCGGAGCGGGTCGAAGTCAGGGGCGACCAGCTCCTTGTCCTGCATCAGCTTGGCGATGACCGAGAGGATGCCGATCGCCGTCGGCAACAGCATCGCGACCGTGGCGGTGTTGGAGACGAACGCCGACAGCAGGCAGGTGATCAGCCCGAAGGCGATGACCACCCGCGCGGTCGAGGTGCCGACCCATCCCATCGAGAGGATGGTCATCGCGAACCGCCGGGCCACGCCGTGCTTGAGCATCGCCGCGGCGAGGATGAACGCGCCGATGAACGTGAAGACCGTCGTCGACCCCAGCGGCGCCACCGCGTCGTCGGCCGGGACGACGCCGAGGACGACGATCGCCCCGACCCCGATCAGGCCTCCGACCGGGATCGGCACCGGCTCGGTGATCCACAGGACGATGACGCCGAGCAGGACCGCCGCGAGCAGGTGCTGGTCGCGCGGCAGGTCGAGGGGCAGCAGCGCGAAGACGATCGTCACGACCGGGGCCAGGAACAACCCGACGGTCCGGCGTCCCTTCTCGAACCGCTCCTCGGCGGGGCTGAGGGACTGCTCCCCCAGGCTGCGGTAGGTGGCGGAGCCGCGGAACGCGGCGTCGACGTCGGTCCGCTGCCCGGACCCGGTTCCCTGGTCGGTGGTCGCCATGGCCCCTCCATCGAGGACTGTGACCCAGACCATAGGGAAGGCGGCGCCTATCCGGCGACCTCCTCGTCCGGCGCCGGCACCTGCAGCGCGACCAGGAAGCGCGACACCATGGCGTACCCGGCGACCAGCGCGGCGAGTTCGACGACCTGCCGGTCGTCCAGGTGCGCCCGGGCGGCGGCGAACACCTCGTCGGGGACGGCGACGGCGCGGGTGGAGGCGTCGGTGAACGCCAGGACGGCGGCCTGCACCGGCGTCCAGACCGGCTCGGAGACGGCATCGGGTTGCTGCAGGACCCGCAGCTGCAGGTCGGCCAGCCCGGCGCGGCGGCCGATCGGCTCGTGCGCGGCCCACTCGAAGGCGGCGTCGTTGAGCACGGCCACCCGCAGCACCACCAGCTCGCGCAGGTCGGCCGGCAGCGTCGTCCCGCCGCGCAGCGCACCCAGCAGCGCGTTCCAGCCCTCCGCCACCGGCGGGCTGTGCAGGAGCAGCCGGTCCAGCGTGGACAGCCGGCCGCCGCGGCGGACGCGGATCAGGTCGGCGGTGGGCCCGTCGCCGGCGGCCTCGGGGAGGCGCGGTCCGCCGGTCACCGGGCGGCGAAGGTGCCGGAGGGGTAGGCGCCGGCCGCGACCAGCCGTCCCGACAGCAGCCGGCCCAGCTCCACCACCCGCGCGGTCCCCTCGGCGCCCAGGTGGCGCCAGGGCCCGGCCGAGAGCTCGTCGGTCTCCGCCTCGACGGTCGCCCGCAGCTGCCGGCCGGCGCCGGTGAGGGCCCCGTCGGCCAGCAGGCCGCGACCGGCCAGTGCGGCGCCGGCGGCGGCCCACTCCTCGTCGCTCCAGCCGCGGGTGGCCTTGGCGGCGGCCTCGGAGAAGCCCCGCCCGGTGGCCGTGTGGGTGACCAGCGCCTCGAGGCCGGTCAGGCCGTGCCGCAGGAGGGCGGCGACGTGCCCGTCCCCGCGGTACTCGCGCAGCAGGGTGGCGCCGTGCCAGAGCACCAGGAGGGGCTCCTCGGGCCACGGCAGGTCGGCGTGGCCGGCGTACAGCGGCCGCCCCTCGGGGGTCAGCACGCTGCACGCCTCCCGCAACAGCGCGGCCAGCTCGTCGACCTCCGGGCTCCCGGGCCCGCCGAGCAGCCGGGTCAGCGCGGCCCGCGCCGCGGTGAGGCGGGCGGTGAGGACCTGCTCGGGGCTCGCCAGCGTCCAGGCCCGGGGCAGGTGGCGGGCGACGACCGCGGGCGCGAAGTTGTAGAAGGTCGCCGTCACGAGCCCGGGGCCGACCGCGCCCATGGGCGCCGCCCGGCCGGCGAAGTAGCACATGCGCCCCGGTCGCAGGCCGACCGCGGACAGGTGCTCGTCCTGCTCCGGCGCGAAGTAGAGCTGGCTGTGCAGCGGCTCGACGGCGCGGTGCGCGCGGGCGACGTCGGCGAGGTGATCGGCGCTGACCATGGGGCGACCCTAGGAGGACCCCGTCCTCCCCACCCCTCCGGATGGGCTCGCCGGCCGGATCGACCGCAGCCACCGCCGCTGCCACGGCGTCTCGACCGCCCGGGGGTGGTACCCGGCCCGCACCCACCGGACGGCGTCGTCGGCCGGCAGCCCGTCCAGGACGGCGAGGGCGGCCAGCGCCGTGCCGGTGCGGCCGATCCCGCCGGAGCAGCCGACCTCCACGCGCTCCCCCGCGTACGCCCGCCGGTGCGCCTCCCGCAGCGCGTCGAGGGCGTCGGCGGGGTCGGTCGGCACCCAGAAGTCCGGCCAGCGCACCTGCCGGTGCGGCCAGGGCGGGAGCGGGCCGGAGCCGAGGACGACGGTGAGGTCCGCCGGCTGCGCCTCCGCGCCCAGCCGCCGGCCGCGCACCCGCGCGCCGCCGGGGAGGGTCACCACCCCGGCGCCGTCGTCCCACGGCCCCGCGCCGGACACCGCTCAGTCCGCGGCCGGGAGCCGGTGCACCCACGACGTGCGGGTGCGCACCGGCGCGAACCCCAGCCGCGCGTACAGGGCCGGCGCACCGGTGGAGTTCTCGCTGTCCACCTGCAGCCCCGCCGTGCCGCAGCCGGTCGCCGCGGCGGCGCGCAGCGCGGCCGCGATCGCCGCGGAGGCGACCCCGCGGCCGCGCGCCGGACGCAGGACGCCCACCTGCCCGAGGTGGGTCTGGCGGACGCCGGTGGCCCGGGTGTCGGCCTCGTAGACGTAGGCCAGCACGTAGCCGACCACCGCGCCGTCGGCGAGGGCGAGGACCGACAGGTCGGGGCGGAACGCCTTCTGCCCGGTGAACCACGCCCGCCAGGTCACCTCGTCGCGCTCGGCGGAGCCGAAGTGCTCGGCGAACGCCGCGTTGTGGGCCCGCCGGACCTCCTCGTCCCGGTCACCGGTGAAGGGCACCAGCTCGATGCCGGGCACCGCGGGGACCTCGGGCAGGTCGCGCAGCGGCCGCTCCATGTCCCGGTACCAGCGCTCCGGGGCGAACGCCGCGCGTCGCAGCAGCCCCTCCAGGGACGTCATCGCCGGGTACGCCGAGACGGTCAGCAGGCCGGGGACCTCGGGGTGGTCGCGGCGGTGCAGCTCGGCTCCGCGCCGCAGCTGCCAGTCCAGCAGGAAGCGCCCGACGCCCCGGCCGCGGGAGCCGGGGTGCACGCGGCCCTCCAGCTGGACCCGGTGGCCGTCGCGGACCCCGCGCGCGGCCGTCGCGGTCGCCCAGCCGACGACCGCGCCGTCCGGACCGCACACCGCCAGGCCGTCCCGCGACAGGTCGAGCAGGTCGCCGGCCCACCACTCGGTGAGGTCGTCGGCGTCGAGGTGCTCCCCGGTGCCGTCGAGCGGCTCCGCGGCGGCCAGCAGCGCGGCGACCGCGTCGACGTCGCCGGTCGTCAGCGGACGGGCGGTGAGGCCGTCGGGCAGAGGGGACACGGTCTCGCAGCGTAGGGACGCCGCCCCGCCGTGGCGACCCAGTCACGGCTCTGGACCGTCCGTCGCCGCCACGCCGCGCCCTCCCCGGCCCGCGCCCGCGGGCGTTGCGACGGCGCCCCGGCCGCCCCGACCATCGCACGCGCACGGGGGCCGGACACGGAGACCGCGATGCCCCGCTTCCTCGTCATCGGCAACTACGCACCCACGGGCGCCAAGGCGATCCTGGCGGCCGGCGGCACCGCCCGCCGGTCGGCGATCGAGAAGATGCTGTCCGATGTCGGGGGGCGCCTGGAGACGTTCGACTTCGCCTTCGGCACCGACGACGTCTACGCGATCGTCGAGCTGCCGGACCACAAGACCGCCGCGGCGGTGAGCCTGACGATCAACGCCTCCGGGGTCGCCGCGACCCGGACCATCGTCCTGATGACCCCCGAGGAGGTCGACGCGGTCGGACAGGTGCACGCGGACTACCAGCCGCCGACCGCCTGAGGTCTCACGGCACGAAGAGGCAGAACGGGTGCCCGGCCGGGTCCAGGCACACCCGGACGTCGTCCTGCGGCTGGAACTCCGCGAGCGTCGCACCGGCCCCGACCGCGACCGCGACGGCCGCGTCGAGGTCGTCGACCTCGATGTCCAGGTGCAGCTGCATCCGGGGGTCGCCGGGGCCGGCCGGCCACACCGGGGGCACGTGCTGCTCCTCGCGCTGGAAGGACAGCCCCGGGCCGCCGTCCTCCGGGCGGAGGGTGGCCCACTCCGGGTCGTCGTCGCGCAGCGGCCAGCCGAGCAGCCGCTGGTAGAAGCGCGCCAGCCCCTGCGGGTCGGGGGTGTCCAGCACGGTGGCGGTCAGCGAGAACCGCGGCATCAGACCTCCACTCCGAACAGTCGCGCACCGTTGCCCCAGAGGACGGCGCGCAGCCACTCCTCGCCCAGGTCCAGCCGGTGCAGCGCGGCCAGCTGGTGGGCGTAGGCGTACGGGATCGACGGGAAGTCGCTGCCGAGCAGCACCTTGTCGCGCAGCGCGGCCAGCCGGGGCCGGTCGGCCGGGTCGAAGGGCATGAGCCGCTCGGTGAAGTCGGTGGCGAACATCGTGGTGTCCAGGTGCACCCGCTCGTACCGCTCGGCGAGGTCGAGGAACTCCCGGTACTCGGGCATGCCCAGGTGGGCGATGACCAGCCGCAGCCGGGGGTACCGCTCGAGCAGCCCGGTCATCGGTTCCGGGCCGGTGTGCTCGCCGGCCAGCGGGCCCGAGCCGCAGTGGATGACCACCGGTGTGCCGGTCTCCTCCAGCCGTGCCCACACCGGGTCCAGCAGCGGGTGCCGCGGGTCGAAGGCACCGACCTGCACGTGCACCTTGAACACCCGCACCCCGCGGTCGAGGGCCTCGGCGACGTGGTGCGGCGCCTCCGGCTCGGGGTAGAAGGTCGCCGACTGCAGCACGCGGGGGTGCTGCCGCGCGAACCCGGCCGACCAGTCGTTGAGCCACGCCGCCATCCCGGCCTTGTGCGGGTAGGGCAGCGTCGGGAACGCCCGGACGCCGAGCCGCTCCAGCACCGCCAGCCGCTCGACGTCGGGCAGCGCGTACCGGATCGGCCAGGCCGCGCCGTAGTGGGTCTCCGCCGCCTCGAAGTAGGCCCACACCTTCGCCTGCACCCGCTCGGGCAGGAAGTGCACATGCACGTCGACCAGCCCGGGCAGCCCCAGCTCACGCCAGTACCGCGGGACGTCGGCGTCGTCGACCGGCGGCTGGAGAGGGCTCACCGGAGAGTGACCACGACCTTGCCCCGCACGTGCCCCTCGGCGACGAGGGCCTGCGCGTCGGCCACCTGCTCCAGCGGGAACGCCTTGGCGATCGGCACCCGCAGCTGCCCGGCGTCGGCCATGCGACCGAGCTCCTCCAGGTCGTGGGTGTCGGGCCGGACGAAGACGTAGCGGCCGCCCATGTCGTTGACCGCCGGGTCGACGACGCTGGCGATGCGCGCCCGGTCGCGGACCTGCCGGCGGGCGTCGGCCAAGGTCTCCCCGCCCACGAGGTCCAGGACGGCGTCCACCGGCTCGGACAGCTGGGCGCTGACCGGACCGGCCGAGTAGTCGAGCACCTCGGCCACCCCGGCGTCGCGGAGGAAGCCGTGGTTGCGCGGCGACGCGGTGCCGACCACGTGGGCGCCCAGGGCGACGGCGATCTGGACGGCGTTGAAGCCGACCCCGCCGGCGGCCCGGTGCACCAGCACCCGTTCCCCCTCGCCGACCGCGAGCACCTCGGTGAGCGCCTGGTAGGCGGTCAGCCCGGCCAGCGGCAGCGCCCCGGCCTCGGCGAAGGACAGCGACGCCGGCTTGTGCGCCAGGCAGCGCTGCGGGGCCGGCACGAGCTCGGCCATCGCGCCCCACTGGACGTCGTCCCGGCGGACGTAGCCGAACACCTCGTCACCGGGGCGGAAGTCCACGACCGCGGGACCGGCCGCCTCGACCACACCGGACAGCTCCCAGCCCGGGACGATCGGGAAGTGGTGCGGGTAGGCGCCGGCGAGGAAGCCCTGCCGGATCGCGATGTCGACCGGGTTGACGCCGGCCGCGTGCACCCGCACCAGCACGGTGTCGGGGCCGACCGGCGGCTCGGGCAGGTCGTCGCGCACGGTCAGGACGTCGAGACCGCCGAACCGGTCCTGGGCCGCACCCCTCACCGGCGGCCCTTCACGTAGCGGCCGAAGGCCTTCTGGATCTCCCGGCGGGAGTCCCGCTCGGCCATGTCCTGCCGCTTGTCGTAGGACTTCTTGCCCTTGGCGAGGGCGAGGGTGGCCTTGACCTTGCCGTCCTTGAAGTACAGGTCCAGCGGCACGAGGGTCAGGCCACCCTCCTTGGTCTTGCCGACCAGCTTGTCGATCTCGGCGCGGTGCATGAGCACCTTGCGCTTGCGGCGCGGCGCGTGGTTGGTCCACGTGCCCTGCACGTACTCGGGGATGTGCACGTGCTGCAGCCAGACCTCGCCGTCGTCCACCGTGGCGAAGCCGTCGACGAGGGAGGCACGGCCGGCACGCAGGCTCTTCACCTCGGTGCCGGTCAGCACCAGGCCCACCTCGTAGGTGTCGAGGATCGAGTAGTCGTGCCGCGCCTTCTTGTTCTGGGCGATCAGCTTCCGCCCCTGTTCACGCGGCATGTCCCCAGGTTAGGCGACGGACCGGACCGGGGCCTCGACGTTCCCCGGCAGCGGTTCGGCGCGGGACGGCGTCCGCCCGCGGGCCGCCGTCCAGGTCAGCATCAGCGCCGAGGTGACGCCCCAGCCCGCCGTGCAGGCCAGCCACAGCGGGGCGACGGCGACCTCGACCGCCCGGTCCACCACGCTCACCGGCACTCACCGCACGGGCACAGGCCGGCCCACAGCCGGCGCGACTCCCCCACCAACGCGCTCTCCGCTCTTCCCACCGTCGGCCCCCGCGCTGAGGCTCCCCGTCCTTACCCAGCGGTGACGATGAGCAACCCCCCGTGTCGGCAGAAACGGCGAGATCGCCGGCCTCGCACGGTTCCGGGGCCCGGAGCGTGCGAGACCGGCGATCTCGCCGGCGTGGGGAGGCGCTACAGGCGCACGTACAGGCGCAGCGTCACGTACGCGGCAACCGCGGCCAGGCCGACGCCCGCCCCGGCGATGATCGGGCTGATGAAGGCGATCGCGCCCCAGTCGACCGGCGGGATGATGCCCGCCTTGATCGGCCCGGCCAGGGTCTTGTCGACGAACAGCACCTTGGTGAGCACCAGCCCGCCGACCGCCAGCAGCGCGCCGATCAGCCCGGCCAGCGCGGCCTCGAGGATGAACGGCAGCTGGGTGTACCAGCGGGAGGCACCGACCAGCCGCATGATGTTGGTCTCGTTGCGCCGGTTGAACGCCGCCAGCTGGATGGTGTTGGAGATCAGCAGCAAGGCCGCCAGCGCCTGGACGACGGCCACGGCGATCGTCGCGTTGCGGGCGCCGTTGAGCAGGCTGAACAGCCGGTCGAGGAAGTCACCCTCGTCGCGGACCTGGTCCACGCCGTTCTGCCCGTTGGGGAACTCCGCGGCGATGACCTCGTAGCGCTCGGGGTTCACCAGCTCGACGCGGAAGCTCTCCGGCAGCGCGTCCGGCGGGGTGTTCTGCACGAGCTCCGGCTGCTGGCTGAACTGCTGCTGGAAGCGCTCGTAGGCCTCGGCCTTGGACTCGTAGAGGTAGGAGGCCACCTCCGGTGAGTCCGCGAGCTCCTGCTCGATCGACGAGCGCTGCTCGTCGGTGACGCCGTCGGCCAGGAAGATGGAGACCTGCACCTTGTCGTAGTAGATCTCCTTCATGTCGGAGATCATCCCGGCGATCAGCAGGCCGGTGCCCATGAGGCCGAGCGAGATGGCCGTGGTCAGGATCATCGCGACCGTCATGGTGAGGTTGCGACGCAGCCCGGTGGCCACCTCGGAGAGCACGAAGTTGACGCGCATGGATTCCCTGTCTGGAGTTCAGCTGGCGGGGGTCGGCGGACCGGCTCGGCCGGCCGTCAGCGACCGACGCCGTAGACGCCGCGCGACTGGTCGCGCGCGACGACGCCCCCGTTGAGCTCGATGACGCGGCGGCGCATGGAGTCGACGATGTGGTAGTCGTGCGTCGCCATGATCACGGTGGTGCCGGTGCGGTTGATCCGCTCCAGCAGAAGCATGATCCCCTCGCTGGTCTCCGGGTCGAGGTTCCCGGTGGGCTCGTCGGCCAGCAGCACCAGCGGCCGGTTGACGAACGCGCGGGCGATCGCGACCCGCTGCTGCTCACCACCGGAGAGCTCGCCGGGCAGCCGGTTGGCCTTGCCCTCGAGGCCGACCATCTCCAGCACCTCGGGGACGACGCGCTTGATGGTGCGCTGCGGCTTGTTGATGACCTCCAGCGCGAAGGCCACGTTCTGGGCCACGGTGCGGTTGCGCAGCAGCCGGAAGTCCTGGAAGACGCAGCCCATCGTGCGGCGCAGCTTCGGCACCTGCCACTTGCTCATCGTGTTGAGCGTCTTGCCGTTGACCGTGACGGTGCCGGAGGTGGGGTCGTCCTCCTTCAGCAGCAGCCGGAGGAAGGTCGACTTCCCCGACCCGGAGGAACCGATGAGGAAGACGAACTCGCCCTTGTCGATCTCCGTCGACACGTCATCGAGGGCCGGCCGGGAGCTGGCCGGGTAGAGCTTGGTGACGTGTTGCAATTCGATCACGAGGCGCCACGGTACCTTCCCCGAGGCGCGTCCTTGTCCGTTCGCCACGGAACGCCCCGGTGCAGGATCCGCGCAGCGTGACGGTGCCGCGGAAGCCCCGCGGTACCCGCTCACCCAGCGTGGCGCATTCCGCGCGACACCGTGCGAACGGTGTGACGAACGGGACGCCCGGGGTCACTGTGCCAGGGACGTCAGCGGCCCGTGTTCAGCCGGCGGCCACGGCCTCCTGCTGGCGGCGCCACCGGATGCCGGCCTCGATGAAGCCGTCGATGTCGCCGTCGAGGACCGCGGCGGTGTTGCCGGTCTCCTGCTCGGTGCGGAGGTCCTTGACCATCTGGTACGGGTGCAGCACGTAGGAGCGCATCTGGTTGCCCCAGCTGCTGCCGCCCTCACCCTTCAGCGCGTCCATCTCGGCCCGCTGCTCGGCCTGCCGCACCGCCAGCAGCCGTGCCTGGAGCACGCGCAGCGCCGCGGCGCGGTTCTGGATCTGGCTCTTCTCGTTCTGGCAGGAGACGACGATGCCGGTCGGCAGGTGGGTGATCCGGACGGCGGAGTCGGTGGTGTTCACGCTCTGCCCGCCCGGCCCCGAGGACCGGAAGACGTCGATGCGCATCTCGTTCTCGGGGATGTCGACGTGGTCGGTCTGCTCCACGACCGGGAGCACCTCCACGCCGGCGAACGACGTCTGCCGGCGTCCCTGGTTGTCGAAGGGCGAGATGCGCACCAGCCGGTGGGTGCCCTGCTCCACCGAGAGGGTGCCGTAGGCGTAGGGCTGCTTGACGGCGAAGGTGGCCGACTTGATGCCGGCCTCCTCCGCGTAGCTGACGTCGTACAGCTCGACGGGGTACCGGTGCCGCTCCGCCCAGCGCAGGTACATGCGCATGAGCATCTCGGCGAAGTCGGCGGCGTCGACGCCACCGGCCTCCGAGCGGATCGTGACCAGCGCCTCGCGCGCGTCGTACTCACCGGACAGCAGGGTGCGGACCTCGAGCTCGTCGATCGCCTTGCGCAGGCTCTCCAGCTCCCGCTCGGCCTCGGCGGTGGTGGCCTCGTCGCCCTCCTCGGCGGCCATCTCGTGCAGCAGCCCGACGTCGTCGAGGCGGCTGCGCAGCTCCTCCACCCGCCGCAGGTCGCCCTGCAGGTAGGAGAGCCGGGAGGTGAGCGCCTGGGCGGCCTCGACGTCGTTCCAGAGGTCGGGGGCCGCGGCCTGCTGCTCCAGCTCGGCGACCTCGCGGCGGAGTCGGTCGACGTCGAGCACAGCCTCGATCGACTTCAGGGTCGTGTCGAGTTCGTCCAGGACGACGGAGAAGTCAGCGGCCACGTCGACCCAGGGTAGTGCGCTCCGGCGCGGGGTAGGTGGCCCGCCATGAGCGAGCCCCGTCGACGCCGGTCACGGGCCGACCACGAGCCGCGGTCCCGGACCGACTACGCCCGCGGCCTCCCCGACCACCACGACCCCACCGCCGGGATCGGGGGCGCGGCACCGGCGCAGTCGGCGCTCACGCTGCGGCTGGTGCTGGCCGCGTTCGGCCTGGTGGTCTGCCTCGCCGGAGGGCTCGTCTGGCTGGCGATCGACCTGCCGGTGTGGCCCGCGGTGGTGCTGTTCGTCCTCGCCGCGGTGGCCGCCGTCGACCTGGTGGTGGTCGTCCGCCGCAAGCGGCGCGGCGAGCCCGGCTGAACCCCCGCGGTCAGCGCCCGCCGGTGCCCAGCCCCCGCGCGGCCACCCAGGCCGCCAGCTCGTCGGGCGGCATCGGCCGGGCGATGTGGAAGCCCTGCGCCAGGTGGCAGCCCAGCTCGACGGCCATCTGCAGCTGGTCGGCGGTCTCGACGCCCTCCGCGAGGGAGCGCGCGCCGCAGGCCCGCCCGAGGGCGACGATCGCGGCGACCGCGGCGGCGGCCTTGCTGCGCCGTCCCTCCGGGTAGGCGACGAGGCTGCGGTCGATCTTGAGCACGCCGGCGGGCATCGTCACCAGCTGCGCCAGCGAGGAGAAGCCGCTGCCGAAGTCGTCGATGCAGACCTCGACGCCGGAGCGCCGCAGCTCGGCGAACTGGGCCGCGGCCCGCTCGGCGTCCTGGGCCACCGACGTCTCGGTCAGCTCGACCACCAGCTGCTCGGGCGGCAGCCCCGTGGCGGCGAGCGCGTCGCGGACGTCACGGAGGAGGGTGCCGGTGGCGAACTGGCTGGCGCTGATGTTGACGCTGGCGATCAGCCGCATCCCGGCCCGCGTCCAGGCCACCGCCTGCCGGGCCGCCTCGCGCAGCACCCACCGCGCCAGCGGCGTCATGAGGTCGTGCTGCGCGGCGACGGGCAGGAACTCCGACGGCGGGAGCAGCCCGCGCTTGGGGTGCTGCCAGCGCACCAGCGCCTCCACCCCGCTGCAGCGCAGGCTCGGCAGGCGGACGACGGGCTGGTAGTGCAGCACCAGCTGCTCGTCGAGGATCGCCTCCCGCAGCTCGCCGGCGACCGAGGCCCGCCGCTGGGCGGCGGTGCGCAGGTCGGCGGTGAACAGCCGCACCCGGTTGCGGCCGGCCGCCTTGGCCGCGTACATCGCGAGGTCGGCGTCCCGGACCAGGTCGGTGGACCGGACCTGCGGCGCCTGCGGGTCGGCGGCGGTGGCGATGCCGATGCTCACGCCCAGGCGCACCATCCGGCCGCCGAGGTCGAAGGGCCGGTCGACGCTGCTGCGGCAGCGGTCGGCCAGCGTCTCGGCGCCGCCGGTGTCGCAGTCGCGGCAGAGGACGACGAACTCGTCGCCGCCGAGCCGGCCGACGGTGTCACCGGCGCGGGTGGAGCCGGTCAGGCGCCGGGCGATCTGGCGCAGCAGGTCGTCGCCGGCCTCGTGGCCGAGGGAGTCGTTGACGTCCTTGAAGCCGTCGATGTCGAGGAAGAGGACCGACACGGGCCCGCGCTCGGGGCGCTGCAGCTCGGCGTCGATGAGCTCGTGCAGGTGGGCGCGGTTGGGCAGGTCGGTGAGGGTGTCGTGGCGGGCCCGCCAGTCCGAGGCCCGCTCGGCCGCCACCCGGGAGGTGACGTCGGTGTGGGTGACCACCACCTGGCCGGCCTGGTCCACCCGGGAGGCCTGGAGGTGGAACCAGCGGACGCCGTCGGGGTGCTCGAGGGCGTAGTCGGCCTGCACCGAGGCGCACTGGCCACGGGAGAGCGCCCGCAGCCGGTCGACCAGCGACTCGGTGCCGGCGCCGCCGCTGAGCCGCCGCGCCATGGCGAAGTAGTCGCCGGCCACGCCGACCCGCATGCGGTCGTCGCCGAGCACCTCGGCGGCGTTCTCCCACGCGGTGTTGGCCAGCAGCACGGTGCCCTCGGCGTCGATGAGCAGCGTCGGGGAGGGCAGCGCGTCGAGCACCGCCTCGACGGCGACCGCCGAGCTGGTGGGGCCCTGGACCCGGCGGCGGACGTCGAGGGGCAGGTCCGGCTGCCCCGGCCGTCGTGCCACGTGCCCTCCTGCGGGGTGCGGGCCGCCCCTCGCGGCGGCCGGTCGGCTGGGTGGGGCGGCGGTGCGGGCGCCGGTGTCGCCCGCCCGGCGCGCGCTGCTGCCCGGGGTCAGTGCTCCGGCTCCCTCGTCTCGGCGACGACCCACCGGAGGTACTCCGGGTTGCCGCCGACCAGCGGCAGGGCGATCACGCAGGGGACGTCGTAGGGGTGCAGCTCGGCGGTGCGGGCGACGACGGCCGGCACCAGGGCGCGCCGGGTGTGCAGCGCCACCCGCGCCTCCGGCTCGTCGTGCACCGCGCCCTCCCACCGGTACACCGACCGGATCGCGGCCACCTGGTGCCCGCAGGCCGCCAGCCGTTCCTCGACCAGCGTCCGGGTGTACCCGGCCAGCCAGTCGGCGTCGGCGGCGGTCACGACGACCTCACAGCACTCCTCCTGCACGGGACCATCCTCTCCCCCGCGCTCGGACGTGCAGCAGCCGCCGCGCGGGGTAGGGCCCCGGCATGAGCGACGAGATGAGCATCCGGCTGGACAGCGAGGAGTACGTGCTGCGCCCCGACGGGGCGTCCCTGCAGGTGGGGCGCCGGGTGGGCGGCGACGTGACCTGGCTGGACACGGTGGACACCGGGCTGCTCCCCGCCGGGGCGCGAGACGCGCTCGAGCGCGGGGACACCGACGACGCGGAGTTGCTCACGGCGCTGCGCGGGGTGGTGCAGGCGGAGGTGCAGCGGGGCGGCTGAGCGCCGTCCGGGAGGGGTCAGGCCGGCAGCTCCACCGGCGCACCCAGCGGCACCCAGCGGAAGAGCGCGGCCAGCTCCGGCGGCGCGGCGGCGAGCTGCCGCTCGGCGGCCGCGCGGCCCTGCCGGAAGTGCGTCCAGCCCTCGTAGTGCACCGGGACGGCGGTGCGCGGGCGGAGCACGCGGCACAGGTCGACCGCGTCGCGGGCGGTCATCGACCAGCGCAGCGGCCCGGTCACCGGGAAGCGGACCCCGCCCAGGTGCAGCAGCGCGGTGCCCACGCGGAGGCGCTCCCCGATGCGGCGGACCCCGTCGAACAGGACGGTGTCCCCGGAGATCCAGACCACGCCGTCGGCCTGCCCCTCCCAGCGCAGCGCGAAGCCGGTGACCTCACCGGAGATCGGGGTGGTCAGCGGCGGCCCGTGGCGCGCCGGCGTCGCGGTCACCTCGATCGACGGTCGGCCGGCCCCGGCGAGCACCGTCGTCTCCCAGGGACGCAGCCCGCGGGCGCCGCTCCCGAGCCGCCGCGCGCCCGAGGCGGTGGTGACGACGACCCCGGCCGCGGGCAGCAGCGCACGGCCGGCGTCGTCGAGGTTGTCGCCGTGGCCGTCGTGGCTGAGCAGGACGGCGTCCACCGGCGGCAGGTCCCCGGCGGGGAAGGCCGGACCGGCCACCTTGCGGCTGGAGCTCCCCCAGCCGAACGCGTACCGCCTGCCGGGCGCGTCGAACGTCGGGTCGGTGAGCAGCCGCCAGCCCCCGACCTCGATGAGCACGGTCGGCCCGCCGACGTGGGTGAACCGGACGGGCCCCGCCGTCACTGGGCGCCGGCGACCTCGGGCCGGCTGCCCCGGGCGTGCTCGACCGCCCAGTCCAGGGCGGAGTCGGCGATCTGCTCCCAGCCCTCCTGGGCCGGCAGCAGGTGGGCGTAGCCGGGGTACTCCCGGTGCTCGGTGACCGTGTGCGGCGCCCGGTAGTGCCGGACGTTCGACCGCTGCACGCTCGTCGGCATGATGTGGTCCTCGCTGCCGGAGACGAACAGCAGCGGCGGGCGGGCGTCGTTGGCGTAGTCGACCGCGGCGTCCTGCGGGCCGGGCATGAAGTTGGCCAGCACCGAGTTCCACAGGATCCGGCCGGACGCCGGGATCGCGTACCGCTGGTACAGCCGCCGCGACTCCTCCTCGGGGAACGTGTTGGTGAAGGCGTAGCGCCACTGCTCCTCGTCCAGAGCCACCGCGCGGTGCCGGTTCGCCGGGTTCTTGAACGCGACGAACGTCGAGCGCAGCTGCGACAGCGGCAGCACCCGCACACCCTCGGTGGGGGCGGAGTTGAGGACGACGCCGACCGCGCCGTACCCGCGGTCGAGCAGCAGCTGCACGAGGGTGCCGCCGGCGGAGTGCCCGATGAGGATGGGCGGCTTCGGCAGCGCCCCGACCACCGACTCCAGGTGCGCCATGATCTGCGGCAGCGTGAGCTCGGCGATCGGCGTCGGGTCGGCGTTGAGCGCCTCGACCTCGACCTCGAACCCCGGGTAGGCCGGGGTCAGCACGCGGTAGCCGCGGGCCTCGTAGTGCGCCTTCCACGCCTCCCAGCTGCGCGGGGTCACCCAGAACCCGTGCACGAGGACGATCGTGTCGGGCGCGCCGGCGGCGGACGCCTCGGCGGGCCGCGGGGTGGGGACGGTGTCGGTCATCTCGGTTCCTCTCAGCCGCGCGCGAACGCGAGCAGGTCGGCGTCGAACTCCTGCTCGTGCGCCCCGGTGAGGCCGTGCGGACGGCCCAGGTAGACCGTCAGCTCGGCGTTCTTGAGCAGCTCCGCCGTCTTCGGTGCGGAGTCGTGGAACGGCACGATCTGGTCGTCGTCACCGTGCGCCACGAGCACCGGGACGTCGATCTGGCGCAGGTCGTCGGTGAAGTCGGTCTCGCTGAACTCGCGGATGCAGTCGTGGGCGCCCTTGAGGCCGGCCATCATGCTCATCCGCCAGAAGTCGTCCAGCTGGCCCTGGCTGACCTCGCTGTCCGGCCGGTTGGCGCCGTAGAACGGGATCGCGAGCTGCCGGTAGAACTCCGCGCGGCCGCCCAGGACGCCGGCCCGGATCGCGTCGAAGGCCTCGATCGGCGTGCCCTCGGGGTTGGCGGCGGTCCTGAGCATGGTCGGCGGGATGGCGCCGAGCAGCACGGCCCGGGCGACCCGTCCGGTGCCGTGCCGGCCCATGTAGCGGGTGACCTCGCCGCCGCCGGTGGAGTGCCCGACGAGGACGACGTCGCGGAGGTCCAGGCGCTCGATCAGCTGCGCCAGGTCGTCGGCGTAGGTGTCCATGTCGTTGCCCTGCCACGGCTGGGCGGACCGGCCGTGGCCACGGCGGTCGTGCGCGACGGCCCGGAAGCCGTTGCTCGCCATGGCGAACAGCTGGCCGTCCCACGCGTCGGCGCACAGGGGCCAGCCGTGGCTGAACACGACCGGCTGCCCCTCGCCCCAGTCCTTGTAGAAGATCTCCGTGCCGTCGGTCGTGGTGATCGTGGGCATCGCGGTGTCCTCGCTGGATGTCGTCGCTCGATGTCGTCGCCGGACCCTCCGGTCGCCGAGCCTGGCAGCGGCCGGCCGCGGGTGCCGGTCCCTGTCTGCACACCTCTGGTCCCTGCACGCACGGGCGAGGGGTTCACCGCCGGACGCCGTCCTGCCAGACTCGTCCCGCGAGCGGGGGCGCCGCCCGTCCCCCGGCGCGCGACGACGACGTCCCGCCGCCCTCCGCCCGCCCGAGGGAGTCCGATGCTCCTGCTGGACACCGCGGCGCTGCCGCCCGAGCAGCGGGTCGACGCCTTCCGCGCCGCGTTCGGGCAGGCGTCGGTGCCCTGCCGGATCGAGCACCTGGGGCCGCCGGCCGAGGTGCGCACCCGCATGCACCTGTGGCGCTACGGCCGGGCGAACCTGTTCACCACCGACTCGTCGGGGTTCCGGCTGGTGCGCACGCCGCGGCACGTGCGGCAGGAGGACCCGCCGGTGGTGGCGCTGGCGCTGCAGTCCAGCGGGCTCGGGCGGTTCACCCAGTTCGGCACCGACCAGGAGGTGCGCGCCGGCGAGCTGATGCTCAACGACCTGCGGGTGCCGTACTCCTTCTCCTGGTCGGGGTCCGGGGGCTCACGCGCGTTCCAGGTGCCCTCCGAGCAGCTGGGGCTCTCGCCGGACGTCGTCCGCGCGGCCGCGCCGCGGTTGCGAGCCAGCCCGCTGCACGACCTCGTGCGCGACCACCTGGTCGGCCTGACGCGGGACGCCGGCCGGCTCACCGCCGACCCGGCCGCCGCCACGCTCGGGACGGCGACGACGGAGCTGGTGCGGGCGCTGCTGGTCTCGGCGGCGGCGCCCGACCGGCTGGTGGCCGGAGTCCGCGCCGAGACGCTGGCGACGCGGGTGCTGGCCTACGCCCGCCGGCACGTGACCGACCCCGAGCTGACCCCGGAACGGATCGCGGCCGCGCACAACGTGTCGGTGCGGCAGCTGTACAAGGTCTGTGCCCGGGCGGGCGTGAGCCTGGAGCAGTGGCTCATCGAGCAGCGGCTGGAGGCGGCGCGGGCGGAGCTCACCTCGCCGGCCGGCCGGCAGCGCTCGATCGCGGCCGTCGCCCGGGGCTGCGGGTTCAGCGACCCGAGCCACTTCGCCCGGCGGTTCCGCGCGGCCTACGGGACGACCCCGCGGGAGTGGCAGCGGTCGACCGGCTGACCTCGCCGCGGCCGAGTGCGCAGTCGTGGTCGCCCGCGGCGGCGTGTCGTCGCGTGCCGGCGACCGCACCTGCCCGCTCGGCGGGGATCAGCCGCGCGGCAGCTCCACGGCCGGGGTGCCGGGGCGCGGACCGCAGCCGGTCTGCGACCAGCGGTGCGGGTCCACCCCGGTGGGTGACCCCGCGGTCAGGCGGCGGCGCCGACCGCCGCAGGGACGACGCCCTGCTCGACCAGCGTCTCGACCACCGCCACCACGAGGACGACGATCCGGTCCTCGGCCGGCATGCTGTTGAGCCCGATGGCCACGATCAGGCCGGACTCGGGCAGGTGGACGTGCAGGGTCCGGAAGCCGATCGTGCCGCCCTCGTAGGCCCAGAACGTGCCGAACCCCTCCGCGGTCTGCTGGGCCACGCCCAGGCCGAACCCGCTCGGGTCGCTGGGCGAGGTGGACTCGATCGGTTCGCCGGTCGCGGTCGAGACCAGGCTGGTCAGCTCCTCCTGCTGCTCGGGCGGCAGCAGGCGGCCGGAGTAGAGCGCGCGCTCCCAGCGGGCCAGGTCGCCCGTCGTCCCGACGATGCCGCCGGCGCCCCGGCCCCAGGACATCGTGTCCCGGCTGGCGTCGCGCCCGAGCAGGGCGGTCCGGGCGGGCCCCCGGTCGTCGGCGAAGTAGCCGGCGGGTACGCGGTCGGCGATCCGCGGCGGGTACAGGTGCGGGCGGTAGTGCAGGTCGTCGAGGTCCAGCGGGTCGAGCAGCCGGCCGTACAGCTCGTCCTCGTAGCTCTCGCCGGTCACCCGCTCGACGACCAGCTCGGCGAGCACGTAGTTGGTGTTCGAGTAGCTGTAGCCGGAGGTCGCCGGGAGGCCCTCCGCGTACCCGACCAGCCGCTCCGGGGAGAAGTTCGTCCGCGGGTCGGCGACGTAGTCGGCCCAGAAGGACTCGTCGTGGTCGTAGGTGGGGATGCCGCTGGTCATGTTCAGCAGCCGCCGGATCGGCACGTCGGCCCACTGCGGGTACTCGGGCAGCCAGTCGCCGAGCGGGTCGTCGAGCGACAGGCGGCCCTCGGCCTCCAGCTGGAGCAGCAGCACCGAGGTGAACGCCTTGGTGTTGCTGCCGATCTGCCAGAGGGCGTCCTCGGCCACCGGTTCGTCGCCGCCGTACGTCGTCGTCCCCGCGGCCACGTCGACGTGCGGACCGTCGGGCAGGCTCACGGTCAGCCCCGCGGCCGACACGTGCTCCGCCTCGCCGCGCGCCTGGAGGTAGGCCTCCAGGTCGGCGCGCAGCTCGGCCCGCAGGACGTCGTCCTGCGCGTGCGCCGGCAGGACCGCGACCTGCGGGACGACGAGGGTGGCGAGCCCGACCAGGACGACGAGGACGACGCGGGTCGGGAGGAGGCGGGCGCGCTGTTCGGTCATGGGGACTCCCCAGCCGGGACGGGAGACGCGTGCGAGCAGCAGGGTCCCGCGGCCGGGCCCGCGCCGACAGGCCCTGACGCAGCGCCCGGCCGATGACCTGGGTGCCCCCGACCGGGCGCAGCCGTGCTCCGTTGGGGTGACCTCCCGGCGCACACCGTTGTGGTGCAGCTCACTTCGTCGAACGCTCTCCGCTCGGAGCTACTGGGGGGACGTGGGAGCGATGGCGTGGTGGAACTGGGCCCTCATCCTGTGGGCGGCTGGGGCGACGGCGGGCGTGGTGTGCCTCGGCGTCGTCCTGTCGAACCGGGTGGAACGGCGGCAGGCCCCGGCGTCCGACGACGACGGGCTGGGCGTGTTCGACGAGGAGGCCGCACAGCGCGCGGAGATCCCGGCGGCCCGGCGCCCGCGGCCAGGACCTTCTGCTCTTCTGCGGTCCGGCGGGACGAGGAGAGTCGTCGACGCCCTGCGTTTCGATGCGCCCACCGGCAGGTCTCGTCGGGGGGCCTGAGCCACACCGCGTCGTCCGGCTCCCCTCGCCGGCCTCCTGCCGCGGACGGCCGCCGTGCCCGAGCGGACGACCGGATCGGGAGGACGCCATGAGTGACCGTCTCGCCGGCAAGGTCGCGCTGATCACGGGTGCGGCACGGGGTCAGGGGGCCGCGGAGGCGGCGCTGTTCGCCTCCGAGGGGGCCCGCCTGGTGATCGGGGACATCCGCGCCGAGCAGCTCGCCGAGGTGGCCGCGGAGCTCACGGACAAGGGCCACGACGTGGTCGCCCACGCGTTCGACGTGAGCGACGAGGACGGCTGGGCCGGCGCGGTGGCACTGGCCGAGGAGCGCTTCGGCCGGCTCGACGTGCTGGTGAACAACGCCGGCGTCCTCGACATGGCCGGCGTCGAGGCCACGACCATGGAGAACTGGGAGCGGGTGATCGCGACCAACCAGACCGGGGTGTGGCTGGGCATGAGGGCCGTCGCACCCGCGATGCGCCGGGCCGGTGGCGGATCGATCATCAACACGTCGTCGATCTACGGCCTGATCGGGAGTGGCGGGGCGACGGCCTACCAGGGGACGAAGGGTGCCGTCCGCCTCCTGACCAAGACCGCGGCCGTCGAGTTCGCCGGGGACGGCATCCGCGTCAACTCGGTGCACCCCGGGATCATCGACACACCAATGGTGGCGGAGGACGTGCCCGACGAGGTCATCCCGATCATCGTCGGCGCCACGCCCCTGCAGCGGATGGGGCGACCGGACGAGGTCGCCTACGGCGTGCTCTTCCTCGCCTCGGACGAGGCGTCCTACGTGACCGGCTCCGAGCTCGTGATCGACGGCGGCTACTCGACGCAGTGAGCCGGCCGCTCAGCGGTCGACGTAGCGGTCGCGCTCGACGACGAACTGGCCGGTGGCGGTGTTGGCGTCGACGAACTCCGGCAGCAGCGGGATGCGCACGGTCACGGTGACGCAGACGGAGAACTCCTCCCCCGGCGTCAGGCTCGGCGTGTAGCTGCCGGCGGCGTCGCAGTCGGCACCCGGCGGTGCGTAGGCCAGCCGGACGTCGGTGGCGTCGACCGCCTGGTCCTCGACCGCCAGCCGCGCCGCGACCTCAGCGCGGGCGGCACCGCTGACCGGGTCGGGAGCGGTGCCGATCGCCCGGCCGGCCTCGCGCGCCGCCGCGGTGGAGGCGAACACCCCGCGCTGCACCGCGGAGAACCCGGCCACGATGTAGACCAGCGGCACGAACACGACGATCGCGATGAACACGAACTCGACCAGCGCCGAGCCTCGCTCACCCTCCAGCCGGCCCAGTCGTGCGCGCAGCCACCTCACGCCGCGGCCTCCTTGACCGCCCGGCCGGTCACCTCGAGCGGCAGCAGGTCGCCCAGCCCCGCCAGCAGGGTCGGCACCGACCCCGAGCAGCGGACGACCACCAGCGTCAGCCCGGTGTCGTCGGCCTCCTCGACCGAGCTGCACACCAGCCCCTCCGCCGTCCCGACCGACGTCGCCCGCGCCACCGTCGCCACCGCGCGGTCGGCACCGGCCGACGACGCGACGTCGCCGAGCGCCGCGTACCGGGCACCCTCCTGCGCACTGGCGGTCACCACGTTGCGCACGTGCACGTAGACCGCCACCTGCAGCACCGCCAGCAGCAGCACCACGACCAGCACCGAGACGAAGACGAACTCGACGACCGCCCCGCCCCGCTCCCGGTCCTCCGGCGGCGGCCCCTCTGCAGGGTCCCGCCGCGAGCCTGCGAGGGGCGGGGGGCAGAGGGGTCCTTTCTCAGCCACCTGTCGTGACGGAGTCCAGCGCGTTGGTCACCGCGGAGACGATCGCCTCGCGGAACGGGATGAGGATGGCCAGCACCAGGGCCGCCGTCATCACCGTGATCATCACCCAGCCCGGGACGTCGCCCCGCTCGGGGTCCTCGCCCCTGAGCCGGTCGCCCAACGCGGCCAGCACGGCCAGGACCCCCGTGAACTGCGGCATCAGTGTCGTCCTTCCTGTCGAGTCCGCCGGCTCATCGCGCCAGCGAGACGATGCTGATCAACCCCGGGAACAGGGCGAAGAGAACGGTGACCGGCAGCACCAGGAAGACGACCGGGACCATCATCGCGATCTCCTTCCGCCCGCCGGCCTCCAGCAGCCGGCGCTTGCCGGCCTCGCGCACGTCGGCCGCCTGGGCACGGAGCACCTCGGCCAGCGGGGTGCCGCGCTCGATGGCGACGAGCAGGCCGTCGATGAACCGGGCCAGCGCGTCGACCGACGTCCGGTCGGCGACCTGCTGCAGCGCGTCGGTCAGCGGCACCCCGGCGCGGGCGCGGCCGAGCGCGGAGCCCAGCTCGCCGGCGAGCTCACCGCCGGAGAGCCGGGTGACACGGGCGATCGCCGCGGTCGGGCTCTCCCCCGCGGTCACCGCGAGCGCGAGCAGCTCGGCGACGACGGGGAACTCCGCGAGCAGCAGCTCCTCGCGGCGGCGGACCTGCTGGGTGAGCCACCAGTCGCGGCCGAGCACCCCGCCGACCAGGCCGGCGACACAGAGCAGCGCCGCCGACAGCACGTTGAGGCTGCCTGCGAGCAGCGAGCCGACCCCGGCGAGGAGCGCGGCGCCCAGCAGTCCGAGGCCGCCCCAGACCACCTGCTCGATGCGGAGGTCCTCGACGGTCGAGTCCCCGCCCAGCGCGTCGAGGCGGCGGCGCACCGCCGTCCGGCCGCCGAGGACGCGGTCGACCAGACGGGCGCCGTCGGCGACCACCGGGCCGAAGACCCGGCGCGCGGCGGTGAGCAGTCCGGCTTCGGTCGCCGTGCCCAGCAGCCGGGACGGCGGCGGGGTGTCGTGCACGTACGGGGCGAGCCGGTCGACCAGCCGCACCGAACGGAACGGCGGCGCGAACGTGACCACGAGCAGGACGCCGGCCGCCACGGCCAGCCCGAGCAGCATCCCCGCGAGCGCCGCGCTCACTGCAGCACCCGCACGTCCTGCGGCAGCCGGCCGATCTGCAGCATCAGCCGGTAGGCGACCAGGCAGACCGCGGCGCCGCCGAGCAACAGCGCGGTGCCGAGGGGCGAGTCGTAGGCGTCGAGGGTGGTCGACTGCGTGGCGAGGAGGAGGAGCACGACCCACGGGGCGGCGACCGCCAGCCGGGCCGCCTGCACCACCCATCCTTGGCGGGTCTCCAGCTCGGCGCGGGCCCGGGCGTCCTCGCGGAGGAAGGTGGCCAGCGTCCGCAGGACCCGGCCGAGGTCGCTGCCGCCGACCTCGCGGGCCACCCGCAGCGTCTCGACGATGCGGTCACCGACCGGGTCGGCCAGGGAGTCCTTGAGCCGGTCCAGGCACTCTCCGAACCGGCCGGTGGAGCGGTACTCGGTGGCGAACCGGGCGAACGGTGCCCGCAGCGCCTCCGGACCCCGCGTGGCCAGCGCGGCGAGCGCCTCGGGCAGGGACAGGCCGGCGCGGACGGCGGAGGCCAGGTTGTCCACGACCTCCGGCCACACCTCGCGCAGGTCCGCCCGCCGCTTGACCGCCAGCCGGCGCACCTGGACGGCCGGCAGCGCGAACCCGAACGCCGCGAACACCAGGCTGACCGTCACCGTGCCCGTGGTGAGCAGGACGACCACCAACACCAGTAGTCCGAGCCCGACCTGCAGGGCGGTCAGCTGGGCGGCGTTGATGCCGGTCAGGCCGGCCGCGGCGAGTCGCTGCTGCCGCCGCGACGGTCCGCGCGCCCCGCTCCGGCGCCGCGGCGCGCGTGGTCCGCTGCGCCAGATCAACAGCAGGCCGACGCCCAGCAGGAGCCCCAGCAGCGGCCCGGTCAGGGTCACGACCCCCACCGGGCGTCGTCGAGCAGCGCCGGCAGGTCGAAGCCGTGGGCGGCGAAGCGCTCGGCGTGCGGCGGGTAGCCGTCGGCGCGCACCAGCCGGCCGTCGCGGGTGGTGAAGACGTCGGCCAGCTCAATGACGCCGTCCTCGGCCCGTCCGGGGACCGCGGCGATCTCGCGCACCCGCCGCCGTCCGTCGGGGTCGCTGCCCACGTGGACGACGAGGTCGACGCTGGCCGCCACCGTGGGGACGACGAAGCCGTGGCCGATGTTCTCGCCGGCCAGCAGCGGCAGCGTGCACATCTTCACCACGGCCTCGCGGGCGCTGTTGGCGTGCAGTGTGCACATGCCGGGCAGGCCCGAGTTGAGCGCGATGAGGAGGTCGAGGCACTCCTCCTGGCGCACCTCGCCGACGACGATCCGGGAGGGCCGCATCCGCAGCGCCTCCTTCACCAGCCGGCGCAGCGGGATCTCCCCGGCGCCCTCGAGGTTGGGCTGGCGGGTCTGCATCGCCACCACGTCGGGCAGCGGCACCCGCAACTCGAAGACCTCCTCGCAGGTGACCACACGCTCCCGCGCCGGGATCGCGGCGCACAGGCAGTTGAGCAGCGTGGTCTTGCCTGCCTGGGTGCCGCCGGCGACGAGGATGTTCAGCCCGGCCGCGACCGCGGCCTCCAGGAACCGGGCCGCCTGCGCCGTCAGCGTGCCCAGGGCGACCAGCTCGTCCAGCGAGTGGGCCTGCAGCACGAACTTGCGGATGTTGACCGCCATGTGCCGGCGCGTGATGTCCGGCGTGAGGACGCGGTTAGCATGCATCACATGCCCACGAGACGACGCGGCTCAAAGCGCCCGAGCGACGGCCCCGTCAAGGCGTCCATCTACTGCCGCATCTCCTTGGACTCCACCGGCCTCGGGCTCGGCGTAGAGCGACAGGAGCAGGCGTGCCGGGAGCTGTGCGAGCGCAACGGGTGGGAGGTCGTCGGGATCTACATCGACAACGACGTCTCCGCCTTCTCCGGGCGACGACGTCCGCAGTTCGAGGCGCTACTGGCCTCCAACCCCGAGGTCATCGTCGTCTGGCACACGGACCGCCTGGTCCGGCTCACCGCAGACCTTGCTCGGGTGATCGACCTCGGCTGCGATGTGCATGCCGTCACAGCCGGGATGATGGACCTGAGCACCCCCACGGGGAAGCTGCACGCCCGGATGATCGTGAACTTCGCGGAGTACGAGAGCGAGCACAAGGGAGAGCGCCAGCGTGCCGCCGGCCGCCAGCGCGCATCGCAGGGGCGAGCCTGGTGGGGTTCTCGCCCCTTCGGCTTTGAGCTGGACGGCAGCCACCGTGAAGCCGAGGCCGAGGCGCTACGAGCAGCGTATGCCGGGGTGCTCGCCGGGGCATCGGTCGCCAGCCTCGCCCGCAACCTCAACGCTGCGGGTCATGTCACCACCTTCGGCAAGCCGTGGGGGCCTGCGTCCCTACGCCCGGTCCTGCTCAACGCGCGGAACGCTGGCCTGCGGGAGTATGACGGCGAGATCATCGGCCCGGCGAGCTGGCAGGGCATCGTCTCCGAGGAGACGTATCGCGCGGCGTCGCGCATCCTCACCGACCCCGCTCGGGGACAGGGCGGTCAGGGGCCAGCCGCGTCGGCACTGTTGACCGGCATTGCCCGCTGCGGAGTCTGTGGTGGCGACGTGAAGCAGAACCGTCGGTACCACTGGAAGGACAAGACGCAGTCCTACTCGATCTACGTGTGCAAACGGAACTCCTGCGCTTCGGTTCCTACGGGCTACACCGATGGGCGCGTCTGGCGTGAGGTGACGCGCGTCCTGCGCGAGCCGGAGTTCCACGCCGCCTGGTCGACCCCCCTGCCTACCGAAGAGGCCGGGGACGCCGCAGTGCTGCGAGAGGAGGAGGCAACTCTGCGACGCCGACTGACGGACGTCGCCGAGGACTACGCGGCGGGCATCCTGACACGCGCACAGGTGCAGACAGTCACCACCAAGACCCGCGCCCGGCTGGAACAGATCGAGAGCGAGCTGGCGGAGATCGGCAGCGCCTACAACCTCTCCTCCGTCCTGGGCGATGTCGAGTACGTGTACCAGCAGATCGACAGCATGAGTCCGAACGAGCAGCGGGCGCTCGTGCGAGCGGTGGTCGAACAGGTGACGCTGCACCCACGCCCCAAGGGCACGAAGAACCTGACCCGCGAGTGCGTGGTCGTGAAGCTGCGGTCGGCAGCAGACATCCGCCGCCACCAGTAGAGGGCGGGAGCCCGCGCGGACGACGTCCCTGGAACGGCGTCACATCGAGCGGCCCGGTCCCGCATGGCTGCCTCCCGCGCACGGACCCACACGGTGTGACGAGACACGTCCTGTCAGACCCTCCGGGTGCACCCGAAGCCGTGCGACGATAGGTCCGCGGCACAGAGACGCCAGCGGCTGTCCCCGAGTGAACCGAGGGACAGGCTGGTGAGCGACCGGGAGCAAGCCGAGACCCGGACCCGCCCGCACTTCGGCACTTCGACCCGTGACCGGTCTGTCCGGTCCCCGGCGTCGCTGTGCGGGCTTCTGTGTCTGATCTACACGAGTCGTTCCGTTGACATGCGATGCCTGGGGCCTGCCTCCGGCACCCGCTGAACGGAGACCCACCTCTCGTGTACGACCCCACTTCTGACAAGAACGAACGCCCCGAGACGATCGGCGAGGCGATCGCCGACGACCGTCGCACGGCGGCCTACCGCCGTGCCGGCCTCTGCCCCCGGTGCAGTTCCCACCTCTCCAAGGGGCACGCCTACGGATTTACCCGCATCCCGGAAGACCCGTGTGACGACTGCGCGCCCATCGTCGCCATGTTCCCCGAACCGACCGCCTCACCCTCCTGGCGAAAGTGGCCCCGTGGCCGCGTGGGACGTCCCCTGACGTGGCCCTCCGCCTTCCGGGGTGTCACCGGGTGCCCGACCAATGCGGACACCGTCGCGCGTACCGGGGAGGAGGCAGAGTGACGCTCACGCCGGACATGGGCGACGCCGAGCTGACCGCGCACTTCCGGGAAGCGGGGTTGAGCATCTTGCACCTGGGGGCGGTCACCCGGTGGTCCATCGCGGACATCCTCGCCGCCTGTGTCGGTTCCCCCGAGCGCCTGGCGGAGGGATACCGAGAGGCCATCGAAGAGGCCCTGTGTCGAGTCACCCTCACGCCGCCCGAGGGCGGGGCGTTCTGACCGTGGCGATCAACTTCGGTCCGAACATGCCCTGGGGCGGGGTGTCGCAGCGCGAGTACCAGCGGATGGCCCGAGACCAGCGCCACACCCTGACCTACCGGGTCTACTTCGCGGCGCTCGGGTGGGCCAACCAGATCGGCCATGCCGAGTTCGCCGAGAAGGAGCTGAACGGATTACTCGGGAAGGGCGGGAAGCCCTTGTCCCGGCAGAGCCTGCGCGACGCGATCACGCGGGCAACGAGGCTCGACCTCGTCCTCCCCGAGTCCGGCACCCGGTGCCTCGTCCTCGGACACTGGCAGTTCCAGAAGGGGTGGTACGGCACGAAGAAGTGCCGGACACACGGCATCGAGGCTGCCCGCGCCGCCTGATGTCACGTGGACGTACGTGTGAGGCACGTATTCGCTACGTGCGAGGCACGTACGCCTACCCCCTCTGACCTGGCGAAACGGGCCACTCCTCTCTTATCTCATTTGGAGCGCCGGCGAATAGGTCAGAGGGGGCCAGGTCCTCAGTTCCTGGGGGCCTCCGGCCCCACAAGGCCAGGTCCTCAGTTCCTGGGGGCCTCCGGCCCCACCAGGCCAGGTCCTCAGTTCCTGGGGGCCTCCGGCCCCACAAGGCCAGGTCCTCAGTTCCTGGGGGCCTCCGGCCCCACAAGGCCAGGTCCTCAACTCGCCCCCTGTGCGGCCCTGACGGGCCGCACAGGGACTGGCCTACGTAATCCTTCAGGTCGCCGCTGGAGCGGCCCTGACGGGCCGCACAGGGCTTGCGCACAAGAAGCAATCACCCTGCGCCGGAGAACTCCTCAGATCGGTCTGACGGTCGATAACTCGCTGGACTTGGCACGTACTTGGACGTGAGCGATCTCTTGAACTTTTTCTTCCGTCGCCGCTGCGTGAAGTAGCCACTCTTGATCTTTACCAGTAGCAGTGTGCCTACGTTTCGAGCCCACTTGACGCCGTTGGCATCCACAAACTCGACCCAGACATTGAAGTTGACTAGCGTGCGCTCCGGCCTGATGTCGGCACTTCTCGTTTCACCAGGCATAAGGGCAGAGAAGCCGAGAGGTATGGTGATCGTCTCAAAGGTCAGGTCTTGGGTGAGCTCGCGGCTCTTTGCGAAGACGCCAAGAACTGGCTGGGTTGAGGCGTTCTGAACCTGAAGGCGATAGCCTTGCTCAGGACTGATGTCCTCGGAATCCAGATCGACCCAGCACGCAATCAGCGTAGCCTGACTAGCTTCCGCCTTCCGCTTGTCGCGGAAGATTATGTAAAGCGCGGCAGGCACAGAGAATGAGCTGATCCATTGCGCTACCGATCCCCAATCGACGTCCCCCACTCCCATGACACAAAGCCTAAAGGCTAGTCAGCGTAAGGCCCGAGGAACCGGCTTCCGTTGAAGTGCACGAGGTGGCTCGGGCTGTCGGCACACCAGACCTCAGTTTCCCAACTGATGTCGGTGAGGTACTCGCTGAAAGCCGATCGCGTCATGAACGACGTCACGAACACAAGCCCTGCGGTCGAACCGGCGAAGAGCTTCTTCAGCTCATCATGGCGCTTAGCGTTGACGGGACCATGCGACGTCACCGCTTCGATAAGCAGGAGCCAGTTGCGATCAGGGTCGTAGACCACAAGGTCAGGCATCTTGCCGTGCTTATCGAAAGTCAGCCCAAGCTTAGTGAAGGACTCCTCCTCGTTCACAGCCCACTTCGCGTCCGCGTCGCCGACGTAGAGTACGTGTCCACCGGGCACGAACCGAGGACAGAAACCATCGACCAGTTCCTTGATGAGGACATTCTGACCACCCGGCGACAGCGTGACCTCGGTTCCGTCAGGAAGCGTCACAGGGATACGCGCCATCTCGCGCTCGGCAGCATGCCGCGCCCGCAATGAAGTAACCTGCGTCCGATAAGCCGCTAGTGCATCTGACCATCCCGGCTGGCCAAACTGCTGAAGCAGGAGAAGAGCGGACTGCTCAACCTGATATACAGCCTTCGGACTGTTCACAGGGCGATCCGGCTTATCGGGGTTGTAGAGGAGGAGGCCGGCATCAACAAACTGGTGCACCGTTTGCCGGCGAACCGTCTCCCTCGTGTTCGGCTTGTACGTCTTGCCATACTTCTCCGAGAAGAAGTCCATCATAGGTGTGATGCCCCGAAGCGGGGCGCTCGCGGCACTCCACGGATCGTCGGGACCGAGGTCGAGAAGTGCAAGCAGCGAAAGAGCGGACCTCTCGTTCAGCTGCTCGCGCGGCATGTCGAGTGCCCGCAGCACTGCCAGGGCCTCTTCGATCTTCTTCTGAACGCTCAACGGACTAGTCCCATCCCCCGCTAGTGCTGGCACGTGCTGTTCTATAAGCGTGTCGATCTTCTCTTGCTCAGGTAGTGCCGAACCGGAGGACGCGCCGAGGGCCGTCAGTTGCTCACGGGTCGGGTATCGAAGGGACCGAAGATCGCCACAGTTGACCTGCGTGTGCCCCGAGAACTGCCTGAAGTACAGGTCAACGAGGCTGCTGTTCAGGAAGACAGATAGGCCACGGGCGAAGTCGAGATCGCCAAGCCCTGCCCCCGACTCATGGAAGACGTTGGTGTGGTTCTCGAAACCGATGAGGTCGTAACCGGGCAGGTCCTCGGGATCAAACACCGCAGCACTGACCCGACGACGTTCTTCCTTCGCGGAGAACCGCTTGGTGAGGACATAGGAGCCGGTGCCCATGAACTGACTGGCGTTGTCGCTCGCAACTTCGATGTGTTGCGCCTTGCGGAAGCTAGGCAGGGGCCAGTCGACGCGACCCGCCCTGATGTGGGCCTGGTAGATGAGGGGCACCGAGGTTTCCGTCGCCTCGTTGCGAAGCCACTGCCGGGCGCGGAAGTCAACAACACGGCCCGTACTGACCTTGATGCCGAGATCCGAAAGAGTGCACGGAAGAGCCTGCATCCGCCGAGCAATCTCCGCCTGTCCTTCATCGGTCGCTACATGGATGAAGAAGTCCGGATCGTCGGGCCGAACGACCTCCACGTAGGGAACGTGTCGCACGACGATCATGTCTTCGTCGAGGCCGTGCGAGGTCGTCAGCTCAACCTGATCCGACCTCACCCCCTTCACGGCAGCGAAGATCACGTTCTCCTGAAGGACGGCATCGCCAGCGAAAGCCTTATTCCGTGCTCCGAAGACATGGATGGCCTGCAAGCCGAGATCACCTAGGAAGAACCTGCGGAAATCCCGGAAGTACGTGCCGTTGAAGAACGACCGTGGAGTGATAGCAACGAGCTGACCACCCGGCGAGAGTAGCCGTTGAGCCAAGGCCAGGAAGGCCGTGTAGAGGTTGGTCGTCTCGATCCCTGCACGCTGCAAGGTCCGGCGCGCATCGCTATTTGAGTTGATCTTCCGATAGGGCGGATTCATCAAGACCAGGTCGAACTGTTCCGGGTCCTCGGGGGAACTGAGAGTTCCGGGCAGTTGGTCGACTCCCCAGGCCAGGAAGTCCTCCGAACGCTGGTCGTACGTGAATCGTCCACCTGAGACCCTGGTCAGCGAGTTCAGCGTTTCGGTCAAGGGTTGCGCCAGGGCGGGATCGACTTCAAAGGTTACGGCGTGAACGGTCGCCGCTGGGCTCTCATCGAGAAGCCGCGTGACGTAACTGGCAGTCAGCGAGCCGACGCCTGCGCCCGGATCGAGCAACCGGACGTGCTGACCCGAGACGGAAGCGTGCGAGGACAGCAACCCGGCCACGGTGCTGGGCGTGAAGAACTGCCCCAGCTTGTCCCGGCTCTTCGGGTCCAGGGCTTCGCTCACCTGCACCCGCCGTTGCTCGACCTCATCCCGAAGGGCCTGCATCAGGTCCGGCGACTCGCGGTTGACCACGCAGGAAGGGTAGGGCGGGGTACAGACAGAACGGAGAAGGCACCCCCGTACCCACAGGTTCTTCTGCTCGCAGGCCCCAGACGACGACCTTGGAACTGTGGCAACCCCCGGGCTGCTAAGACCCGGCGATGCCCTGGTGCGGCCTCAGGGGGTCATACCCCAGGGGTCGCCGCAGGCCCTGTGGGCCTCCCTAAGGAGGGCACGACGAAGACCAGGGGGTAGGGGGTGGCTCTCCTTCTCGGGCCACGTCCTTCGCTCGGCCACGGGGTCTGCGCCGCGCAACAGACCAGCTCAGACCTACCGGAGGATGGCGGTTCAGTGCCGAGGCAGTAGCCCGAAACGATCATCACTGTCCGTGAGCGGGAGTGATGTGCCTGCGGTCCGCGTGGCCACGGGGATGACCACGTGCAGTCGCGACCCGTCGGGCATCGTCGCGTCCACGAACGGCGTCGACATGTCGATCCGCCGTCCCGAGGTGCGCAGCATCCGCTCCACCAGGTCGGCCAGCTCCCCGGCACCCAGGATCGTCGTGGTCAGCTCGCTGCGGCCCCGCCGTGCCACGAACACCCGGCCCGGCTCGTTGACCCAGATCTCCTCGACCTCCGGGTCGTCGAGGTGCCGCTGCAGCGGACCGAACCCGGCCACCCGGTCGAGCACGTCGCGGACCACGGAGTCCGCGTCACCGATCGGCGGCAGCGCCGAGGTCAGGGAACGCTCGGAGTAGTCGGCGACGACGTCGCGCACGAGCAGCCGCACCGGCGCGGGATCTGTGAACGGGTCCAGCCCACGGCGCCGGATGAGCTCGCGCACCTCGCCGTCGACCACCTCCAGCGCACTGGTCGCAGTCGGCACGCCCACCCCCGTCGGCCTGTCGAGATCGGATCCAAGGTCGACGGGCTGTAAGAGAACGGCACGGTCCGCAGGGCCGGTCGGCGACGGTCTGTGGACAACGCCGCGCCAGCCCCACCCGGTCGGGTGTCACCCCGCACCGCCGGCCGGCGACCGGGTGTGACCGCGGTCACTCGTGCTCTGCCCACGGTGGTGGGCAGAGCACGAGCCCCCGCAGGTGAGGGTGTCCGGTCCGCTAGGCCCCGGCCGGCGCGCCCGTCCGGCGCCACTCCTGAGGCGAGACCCCGTGTGCCGCGCGGAACCGGCGGATCAGGTAGCCCGCGTCGGCATAGCCCACCCGGCCGGCGATCGCCTGCACGGTCAGGTCGGTCTCGGTCAGCAGCCGGCGCACCTCGGCCAGCCGGCGCTCGGTGATCCACTGCTGCACCGTGCGCCCGGTGCGCTGCCCCACCACCGTCGTCAGGTGGCCCGCCGACAGCCCCACCTCCGCGGCCACGTCGCGCAGCGAGATCGGCTCCGGGTACCGCCGCTCGACCACGTCGAAGACCGCCGCCAGCAGCGGCTCGTCCCGCAGCCGCAGGTGCCCCGGGACGTCGGCCGCCAGCCGCGCCAGCTCCACGAGCAGCAGCGTCAACCGGGCCAGCGCGGCCTCGGCGTACCCCTCGCGGCGCTCCCGCAGCTCCTGCTCGAGGCCGGCGAACCGCCGCACCCAGGCCGGCCGCTCGTCCTCGGGCACCGACAGCCGCTGCACCCCACCGGCCCGGCGCCCGACGAACGGGAACAGCAGCGGGTGCGCCCGCCACGAGCCGAGCGAACCCGGGCTGCGCCGCTCCACCGCGTCCGGCGGGAAGGACGCCGTCCACACCGCCGCGTCGAGGTGCGGACCCGACCACTCCGGGCCCACCACCTCCCCCGGCGCCACCACGACGACGTCCCCCGCCGTGAGCTCCCACGTCCGGCCGTCCAGGACCAGCCCGCCCGCGCCCCGCTCGACGTAGCTGAGGACGAGGAAGTCGTGCGCGTGCGGCCGGTGCGGGAACCCGGGCAGCCCGTGCGCGCCCTCGAACAGCGAGACGGTCACCGGGGGCAGCCCGGCCACCCGCGCGTAGCCGTAGAGCGGCGCACCGTCGACCCGGCCCACGATCGGCTGCTCGTCCGAAGATCGTCCCATCGCGCCCGAAGCACCGCCCTTGTCGCCCGGAGTGGCAGGCCCGAGGGTAGAGGTCGAGACCGGAAGATCGAGCACGAGCGAGGCAGGGACATGAGCGAGACGACCAGCGGGCCACGGCTGCGGACGGCGATCAGCGGCACCGGCCGCGAGTACCTGCCCGGGATGGGGCGCCCCTGGCTGCTCCCCCTCTACGACCCGATGACCCGGCTGCTCGGCGTCCAGCAGGTGCACCGGCGGCTGCTCGACCAGGCCGCGCTGCGCCCCGGCCAGACCGTCCTGGAGATCGGCTGCGGCACCGGCAACCTGCTGCTCGACGCCAAGCAGACCCAGCCCGCGGCCACCGCCGTCGGCGTGGACCCGGACCTGTCCGCCCTGGCCCGCGCGCAGCGCAAGGCCACCCGTCGCGGGCTGGCCGTCCAGCTGGACCGCGGGCACGCGGAGGAGCTGCCCTACGCCGACGACAGCGTCGACGTCGTCCTCTCCTCGTTCATGCTCCACCACGTGCCCGCCGGCGAGCAGGAGACGGCGGTGCGCGAGGTCGTGCGGGTGCTGCGCCCCGGCGGAGCGCTGCACCTGGTGGACGCCGACGGGCACGACCACGAGCACGGGGGTCACCGCGGCCACGAACACCACGGCCCGGCCCGCCACCACGGGGGCGCGGCCCTCCCCGACCTGCTGCGGCGCGCCGGCTTCACCGAGGTCACCGAGACCGGCTCGGACTCCCGCCGCCACGTCGGCCGGTTCACCTTCTACCGCGCGACGGTCTGACCCCCGGCCGGCACCGCCCTCCGCACCTGGAAGTGCGGCGGGCGGGCGAGGGTCTGGGCGACCACGCAGTACCGCTCGGTCAGCTGGACGAGCTTGGCCAGGGTGGCGTCGTCGGCGTCGGTGTCGACCTCGGCGTCCACGGTGATCTCGCCGAGCCCGACCGACACCTCGCGGGAGACGCCGAGGGTGCCGCGGGCGTCCATGTCGGCCCGGGCCCGGAACTGCGCCGAGCGGAGCTGCACGCCCATCGCCGTGGCGACGCTGCGCATCGTCACCCCGGCGCAGGCCAGCAGCGCCTGCAGCAGCATGTCGCCGGAGCAGGCGTCGCTGCCGTCGCCGCCGGTGTAGGGGTGCAGCCCGGCGCGGACCGGCCCGGCCCAGGTCTGCACCGTGCAGGTGATGCCGGGGTCGGCGTACTCCGCCTCGGCGTGCATCGGCGCCCGCGCGGCCTCCGGGTCGTCCCGGTACCGCTGCTTGAGCGGCGCCTGCAGGTCTCGGAGCGCGGCGGCGTCCACGGGCCCTCCCTCTCGCCGGGGTCCCCATGCTGGCCCGGCGGCGGAGCCCCCGCCAGGTCGGCGGTCGCCACTAGCCTGCCGCTCATGGCGACCTGGTCCGACGTCCGCGACACGGCCATGGCCCTGCCGGACGTCGACGAGCGGCCGCGGCAGGACACCCTCCAGTGGCAGGTCCGCGACAAGGGCTTCGTGTGGGAGCGCCCGCTGCGCCGCGCCGACCTCGCCGCGCTCGGCGACGCCGCACCCCGGGGGCCGGTCCTCGCCGCCTGGGTGCCCGACCTCGGCGCCAAGGAGGCGCTGCTCGCCGACGACCCGGCCGTCTACTTCACGACGCCGCACTTCGACGGCTACCCGATCGTGCTGGTGCGCCTCGAGGAGATCGACGCCGGCGAGCTCGCGGAGCTGGTCACCGAGGCGTGGCTGGCCCGGGCCCCGAAGCGCCTGGCCCGCCAGTACCTCGACGCCGGCACCGACTAGCGGCTCAGCCGGTCACGTGCCGGGCCAGCTCGACCACCGCGCCGACGAACGCGTCGCCGTCGAGCAGGGCCCGGTCGTTGTGGTCGGCCCCGGGCACCTCGACCAGCCGGTGCAGCCCGGCGGCGGCCGCGGCGACGGCGCGGCTCTGCGCGGGCGGCACGATCCCGTCGGCGTCCCCCAGCACGACCGTCGTCGGCGCGTGCACCGTGGCGATCCGCTCGGCCACCGGGAAACGGTCCCGCAGCAGGGCGCGGACCGGGAGGAACGGGTAGTGCACGTTGCCGACGGCGGCCAGGTCGACGAACGGCGAGCGGAGCACCAGCCCCGCCGGCGCGTGCTCGGTCGCCAGCTCCGTCACGACCGCCGCGCCGAGGCTCTCCCCCAGGTACAGCAGCCGCTCCGGCGGCACCCCGGCGTCCCCGACCAGGTACGCGCGGGCCGCGCGCACGTCCCTCGCCAGCCCCTCCTCGCTGGGACTGCCGGGGTTCCCGCCGTAGCCGCGGTAGTCGAACAGCAGCACCGCCAGGCCGTGCCCGGCCAGGGCGCGGGCGAGCGGCGCCCGCAGCCCGCGGTGGCCGCCGTTGCCGTTGGCCACCAGGACGGCGGGCGCGTCGGGGCCGTCGCCGGGGAGGAACCACGCCCCCAGCCGCAGCCCGTCGGAGGTCTCCAGGACGACGTCCCGGCCGCCGGGGAGCACCGAGGCCGCCGGCGGCACCGGGCCCCGGTCGGGCAGGTACACCAGCCGGCGCTGCAGGCCCCACAGGACGCCGGTCAGCACGAGCAGCACCACCGCCAGGACCGCGGTCGCCCGCAGCGCGGACCGGGCACGGCCCCGCGCGGCCACGTCACCGGCGGCCGGGCAGCACCGCGTCGATCAGGTGCGGTCCGGGCTCCGCGAGCGCCGTCCGCAGCTGGTCGGCCAGCTCCTCGGCGGTCGTGGCCCGGGTGGCCGGCACCCCCATGCCGGTGGCCAGCGCCACGAAGTCCAGCCCCGGCCCGCCCAGGTGCAGCAGCTGCGCGGCCCGCTCGCCGTCGCCCTGCGCGCCCACCCGCGACAGCTCGTGCTCGAGGATCGCGTAGGAGCCGTTGTCGCAGACGATCGTGGTGACGTCGAGCTGCTCGCGGGCGTGGGTCCACAGCGCCTGCACCGTGTACATCGCACTGCCGTCGGCCTGGATGAGGACCACCGGCCGGTCCGGGCAGGCGACCGCCGCCCCGACCGACATCGGCAGCCCGTCGCCGATCGCCCCGCCGGTCAGCGCGAGCCAGTCGTGCCGCGGCGCGCCGGAGGTCAGCTCGGCCAGCCCCACCCCGGAGGTGAGCGCCTCGTCGACGACGATCGCGCCCTCCGGCAGCAGCGCGCCGACCACCGCCGCCATCGACCGCGGGTCGAGCGCGCCGGTGGGCAGCTCCGGGCGGGCGGGTTCGAGCAGTTCCGGCTCGGCGTCCGGGGCCGCCAGCGCGGCCAGGGCCTGCAGCGCGGCGACGCCGTCCTCGCCCGGTGCGGAGAGGACGTGCACGGTGCACCCCTCGGGCACCGGCGTCCCCGGCACGTCGGGGTAGCCGAAGAAGTGCACCGGCGCGGTGGCGCCGGCCAGCACCAGGTGCGCCGTCCCGGCGAGGGCAGCGATCGCCATCTCCGGCGGGTACGGCAGCTTCGCGACGTCCGGCAGGCCCGCGCCGCGCACCATCCGGGCCGAGAAGGTCTCGCTCACCAGCCGCGCGCCGGTGCCGGCCGCGACCCGGCCGGCGGCGAGCAGCGCGTCGGCGGAGGCGACCACGTCCCCGCCCAGGAACAGCACGGCCGGCTCCCCGGACGCGAGCGCGGCCGCGACGTCGGCGACCACCTGCTCGGGCACCCGCGGCGCGGGGCGCACCGGCACCGGGGCGGCCGGCTGCGCGCCGTCCTCCCACGAGACGTCGGCGGGCAGCACCAGCGTGGCCACCGCCCCGCGCGCCGCCTGCGCCACCGCCTCCGCGGCGTCGGCGGCGACGTCGGCCGGCGACAGCGAGCGGCGCACCCAGTCCGACACGGCGCCGGCGAGGGCGTCGATGTCGGACTCCAGCGGCGCGTCCAGCCGTTTGTGCGACCGCGCGTGGTCACCGACGACGTTGACCACCGGAGCACCGCCCCGGCGCGCGTTGTGCAGGTTGGCCAGCCCGTTGCCCAGGCCCGGCCCGAGGTGCAGCAGGGTCGCCGCGGGGCGGCCGGCCATGCGGGCGTACCCGTCGGCCGCGCCGGTGGCCACGCCCTCGAAGAGGGTGAGCACGCCGCGCATCTCCGGGACGTCGTCGAGCGCGGCGACGAAGTGCATCTCGGAGGTGCCCGGGTTGGCGAAGCAGACGTCGACGCCGGCGGCGACCAGCGTGCGGATGAGCGCCTGGGCCCCGTTCACCCGCGCCCGCCCGGCCGCCGCCGCGGGACCGCAGTCACGGCAGGTTGGGCATGCCGACCTGGATCTCACGCACCTCGAAGTGCGCCATGGTGGCCCCACCGGTCGCGAAGTTCGCGACGTCGGCCGCAGCCGACTGGCCCTCCGGGGAGGCGAAGGCCTTGCCCATCGCCTCCTCGGACTCGAAGTCGAGCTCGGCGACGAAGTAGGGCGCCGGCTGGGAGGGGTCGATCGACTTGCCGTGGCCCACGGTGAACCGGATCAGGCCGGGCATCTCGATCGCCAGCGGCGCGTGGGTGTCGCGGTAGTAGTCGTCGAACGCGCCGGGGTCGGTGGGCTGTCCGTAGCTGACCACGAGCCGGTGGACCATGTGTGCACCTCCGCGTCGGCCGGGCCTCGCTGCCCGGGAGTGGCCCCACCTTGGCAGGACAGGGGCCACTCCCGCGACCGCTAGAAGGTGATGACCAGGCGCCCGCGCACGCCGCCGCCCTCCAGCACGCGGTGCGCCTCGGCGGCCTGCTCGGCGGGGAAGGCGCGGGCCACCCGGAGGGTCACCACGCCGTCCTCCACCAGCTGCCGCAGCTCGTCGAGCTTCTGCTGCTCCTCGCCGTAGGTGCGCACCATCACCGGGTGCACGCGCAGCCCGCGCTCCCCGTTCCCCCGGTAGCCGCGGACGGTCGTCACGGCGCCGCCGTCCTTGACCGCCGGGAGCACGAGCTCGTCCTGCACCGAGCCGTCGGCCAGCCCGTCGACGCCGTCCGGGTACAGCTCGCGGATGCGGTCGGCGACGTCGTCCCCACGCCGGACGACGGCGTCCGCGCCGAGGTCCCGGACCAGCTGCTCGTCGGCCTCCGAGGCGTCGGCGACGACGGTCAGGCCCGCCTGCTTGGCCAGCTGGACGACGTAGCCGCCGAACGCGCCGGCCGCGCCGGTCACGGCCAGCACCTGGCCGGGCTCCAGCGCCATGAGGTCGAGGGCGAGTCGCGCGGTGAGGCCGTTCATCGGCAGGGTCGCGGCCTCGACGTCCGTGGCGCCCTTCGGCGAGCGGGCGACCGCCCCCACGGGGACGACGAGGTCCTCGCGGTACCCGCCGTGCGCACCGGAGGGCAGCACGATCGCCATGACCTGCTCCCCCACCTGCAGGTCGGTGTCGACGTCCGGGCCGATCTCGACCAGCTCACCGGCGGCGTCCATGCCGGGCACGAACGGGAACTCCTTGACCGGGTCGCGCTGGGCGTAGCTGCCGTTGCGGGCGTAGGTGTCCGTGGGGTTCACCGTCGCCGCGGTCACCCGCAGCCGCACCTGCCCCGGGCCCAGCGGCTCGGCCGGGACGTCGACGACGTGCAGGGCCTCCGGCCCACCGAACTCGGTCACTCCGACAGCTCTCATGCCCCCAGCCAAGCCGGTGCGGCGGACCGGTGTTCCCGTCCTTCCACGCAGCAGAACCCCAGCCGGTTCGGGGCGCCTCCCCGGATGGGACCCCGACCGTGGTGCCGGTGGACGGCGGGACGTGTCGGGAATGGACCGCCCCCGCCGGTCGCTGAACCGGGCGATCCCCCCGCACGACCCGCGAGAGGTGCCGCATGCCAGCTCTGCTGCAGGACCGGTCCACCGACGTCCACGCGGACGGCGCCCGGGCGCCGCGGCGTTCCCGGCGCACGCGGCGGCGGCTGGTCGCCGCCGGGGTCGGGCTCGCCGTGCTCGTGCCCCTGTCCGCGCAGCTGCGGGACTGGCTGCCCGGCAACCCCTTCGGGCAGGACGTGGTCGACCGCAGCACCACCCCGCTGCTGCTGGCCCTCGACGACCTGCACGAGTACCACGCGGCGACGGGCACCTTCCAGGTCGTCGTCGACCGCGAGGTGGACACCCGCTACGTGCCCTCGGTGATCAGCGGTGAGCGGGTCACCTACCTGGCCACCGGCACCGCCGACGCCTCCGTCGACTTCGAGGGCCTGGACGCCGAGCGGGTGACGCTGTCGGCCGACGGCGAGTCGGCCACGATCGTGCTGCCGGCCCCGCGCATCGGCGAGGTGCGCATCGACCCCGCCGAGAGCCGCGTCCTCGACCGGGACCGCGGCCTGGTCGAGCGGGTCGGGGATGCCCTCGCCGACGACCCCGCCGCCGACGACCCCGAGCTGTTCGCCCTCGCCGAGAGCCGCCTGGCCGCGGCCGCGAACGGGAGCGACCTGGTCAGCCGCGCGGAGGACAACACCCGGTCGATGCTCACCACCCTGGCGCAGTCGCTGGGCGTCGACGAGGTCGAGGTCCGGTTCGAGGAGGCTCCCGGCAGCGCCGGCTGACCTCCCTCCCCGCGCGCGCTCGTGCTCTGCCCATCGACCTGGGCAGAGCACGAAGGCGGGGCGCCACCACCTGCTGCCGCGGGAACTCGTGCTCTGCCCAGCGGGGTGGGCAGAGCACGAGCTCCCGCAGGGACACCACGGCCCCAGCCCTCCGGCGAGGGCACCCCGGGACCCAGGTCGCTCAGCGCTTGAGCGCGTACTCCTTGAGCAGTCCCCGGCTGATGATCGTCTTCTGGATCTCGCTGGTGCCCTCACCGATGAGCAGGAACGGCGCCTCGCGCATCAGCCGCTCGATCTCGTACTCCTTGGAGTACCCGTAGCCGCCGTGGATCCGGAAGGCCTGCGTGGTCACCTCCGCGCAGTACTCGCTGGCCAGCAGCTTGGCCATGCCGGCCTGGACGTCGTTGCGCTCGCCGGAGTCCTTGAGGCGGGCGGCGTTGACCATCATCAGGTGCGCGGCCTCGACCTTGGTGGCCATCTCGGCCAGCTGGAACGCGATGGCCTGGTGCGCGGCGATCGGCTTGCCGAAGGTCTCCCGCTGCTGCGCGTAGGCCACGGCCAGCTCGAAGGCCCGGATCGAGATGCCGCAGGCACGGGCGGCGACGTTGACCCGGCCCACCTCGACGCCGTCCATCATCTGCGCGAACCCGCGGCCCGGCGTCCCCCCGAGGACGTCGTCGGCCGAGGCGCGGAAGCCGTCGAACACCAGCTCGGTGGTGTCCACGCCCTTGTAGCCCATCTTGTCGATCTTCCCGGGGATGGTGAGCCCGGGGAGCACCTCGCCGAAGCCGGCCGGCTTCTCGACGAGGAAGGTCGTCAGGTTCTGGTGCGCCTTCGCCGCCCCCTCGTCGGTGCGCACGAGCGCGGCGACGAGGGTGGAGCTGGCGCCGTTGGTCAGCCACATCTTCTGGCCGTCGATCACGTACCCGTCGCCGTCGCGGACCGCCCTGGTGCGGATGCCGGCGACGTCGGAGCCGAGCCCCGGCTCGGACATCGAGAACGCGCCGCGCACCTCCCCGGTGGCCATGCGGGGCAGCAGCCGCTGCTTCTGCTCCTCCGTGCCGTGCTGGACGAGCATGTAGGCCACGATGAAGTGCGTGTTGATGACGCCGGAGACGCTCATCCAGCCGCGGGCGATCTCCTCGACCACCAGCGCGTACGTCAGCAGAGACTCCCCCAGGCCCCCGTACTCCTCGGGGATGGTCAGCCCGAAGATGCCCAGCTCCTTCAGGCCCTCGACGATCTCGGTCGGGTAGACGTCGCCGTGCTCCAGCTCCTGGGCGGACGGGATGATCTCCTTGTCCACGAAGCTCCTGACCGTCGCCAGGATCTCCTGCTGGACGTCGGTGAGGTCGGCGGTCTGGGCCAGGCGGGTCATGGCGAAAGCTCCTCCGGGACTCCGGTGTCCGTGGTTACCGGTGAGTATGGAGCACGTGAGATGTCCCCCGGCCGCGACGCTCGGCGCCGTCCGTGTGACCGCGCGCCTGGCCGCCGTCCTCACCGCCTGGGCACTGCTGGCGGGCTGCGGCGGCGACCCTGGCGAGCGAGCGCCGCGGGAGGACCCGGCCCCCGCGCAGGCCGAGCAGTCGGCCGCGGCCGCCGCCGACCCGGCGTCCGCGACCACCCCCGCGGAGGCCGCACTGGCCGTGGCGCTGCGCGCCGGTGACCTCCCGGCGGGGTGGACCGTGCAGGCGAACCCGGTGGCCGACGACGACCTCTCCGACGACCCGAGCCTGGACGGCATCTGCGGGATCTCCTCCACCTCCGAGGCGCACCGGACGGCGAAGCACCCCGTGGTCGGGCTGGACGCCGACGGCATCCCGGGCCTGGTCTCGGAGGCCATCGCCTACGACTCGGCCGCGGCCGGCGCGCAGGCGATGACCGAGCTGCGGGACGCCTTCGAGTCCTGCCCGGCCGGCGACCGGACCTTCCTCGACCCACCCGTCGTCGACGGGCTCACCGGCACGGTCGTGGCCGTCCGCTACCGGCTGGCGGACGGGACGACGCAGGACGTGCTCGCGCAAGGGCGTGGCGCGGTGGTGTCGGTGCTCATCGCGGAGGATCCTGCGGCGGGCGCGACGGCGGCCGAGGGCATCGCCGCCCGGATGGCGGCCCTGCCCGCCCCCGCGACCGGCGGCTGAGCCACCACGACGAGAGGACCCGCATGAGCAGCGACGCGCCCGGCCACGGGCAGCCGGCCGGCCACGGCCCGCCCCCGGGACACGGAGCGCCGGCGTACGGGCCGCCTCCCGGGTACGGCGCGCCTCACGGCTACGGCCCGCCGCCCGCCTACGGCCCGCCGCCGGGGTACGGCGCGCCTCCCGGCTACGGTCCCCCGCCCGGCCTCTACCGGCGGCCCACCAACACCATGGCGATCCTCGCCCTCGTGATGGCGTTCGTGTTCGCGCCGGCCGGGCTGGTGCTCGGGGTGGTCGCGCGCCGGCAGATCCGGCAGACCGGCGAGGAGGGCGAGGGCCTCGCGCTGGCCGGGATCATCGTCGGCGCGATCGCCTGCGCGCTCGTCGCCCTGGCGTTCGTCCTGTGGTTCGTCGCGCTGGCCTCGCTGTCGAGCGTCTCCTTCGGCCCGTGAGACCGCGACGGCCCGCCCGGGCGCACCGGGCGGGCCGTCGCGTCCGGCGGCTCAGGCTTCGGGTGGGGTGAACGACGAGGTGCGGGTGAGGCCCGCGGCCCGGCCCTTGCCGGCGATGACCAGCGCCATCTTGCGGCTGGCCTCGTCGATCATCTCGTCGCCGAGCATCGCCGAGCCCTTCTTGCCGCCGGCCTCCGAGGTCGACCACTCGTAGGCGTCGAGGATGAGCTCGGCGTGGTCGTAGTCCTCCTGGGACGGCGCGTAGATCTCGTTGGCCGCGTCGATCTGGCCGGGGTGCAGCACCCACTTGCCGTCGAAGCCGAGCACCGCCGAGCGCTTGGCGACCTCGCGGAACGCGTCGACGTCCCGGATCTGCAGGAACGGCCCGTCGATGGCCTGCACACCGCGGGCGCGGGCGGCCATGAGGATCTGCATGAGGATGTAGTGGAACGGGTCCCCGGCGTAGTCCGGGTGCAGCGCGCCCACCACCAGCGACTTCATGTTGATCGACGCCATGAAGTCGGCCGGGCCGAAGATGATCGTCTCGATCCGCGGGCTGGCGAAGGCGATGTCGTTGACGTTGATCAGGCCCTGGGCGTTCTCGATCTGCGCCTCGATGCCGATCCGGCCCACCTCGAGGCCGTTGGACTTCTCGACCTGGGTGAGCAGCAGGTCCAGGGCCCGCACCTGGGTGGCGTCGACGACCTTGGGCAGCATGATGCAGTCCAACTCAGCGCCCGCGCCCTCCACGACCTCGATGACGTCGTGGTAGGTCCACTCCGTCGTCCAGTCGTTGACCCGGACGGTGCGGATCTTGTCGCCCCAGCCGCCCTCGTTCAGCGCCGCGACGATGTTCTTGCGGGCGCCCGGCTTGGCCAGCGGGGCACAGGCGTCCTCCAGGTCGAGGAAGACCTGGTCGGCCGGCAGGCCCTTCGCCTTCTCCAGGAACCGCGGGTTGCTGCCCGGGACGGCGAGGTTGGAACGGCGGGATCGGAGCTCGGCCACGACCGGAGGGTAGCGACGGGGTCGCGGGCCCGTCAGGTCGCCGGCTCGACCAGCGTGCTGGGCCGGCTGGCCCGCACCACGAGCGCGACGCCGACGACGACGAGCAGCACGCCGGGCAGGGCGAGCAGCGGCGGCACCTGCTGCAGCAGCACCAGCGCGAACAGCAGCGCGCCGGGCACCTCGAGCAGGACGACGAGCGACACCACGGTGGGGCCCACCGAGGACAGCACCCGGTTGAGCAGCGTGTGGCCCAGCAGCTGCGCGCAGAAGGTGATCCCGGCGATCAGCAGCCAGTCGCGGGCGCTGAACCCGGCCAGCGGAGCCCGGACGACGACTGCCGACACCGCGATCGCCGCCGCGCACACCGAGTAGCAGACCACCGCGTACGCCGAGGTGGTCAGGCGCTGGCGGGCGCGCGCGCCCGCCAGCACGTACCCGCCGGCGCAGACCGCGCCGAGCAGCGCGAGCCCGTCCCCGGCCAGGGCGCGCAGGCTCACCGTCACGTCGACCCCAGCGATGAGCGCGACCCCGAGCACCGCGATCACCAGCCCCCACCAGATGGCCGCGGGCAGCCGCACGCCGCTCACCCGGGCGGCCAGCGCCGTCCAGATGGGGGTGGTGGTGACCAGCGCGGTCGAGGCGGCCACCGTGGTCATCGACAGGCTCGGGAGCCAGGCGGCGAAGTGGGCGGCGAGGAAGAGCCCGGCCACCACCGAGCTGCCGAGGTCACGCGGGCGCAGGCCGGCCAGCGTCGAGCGGTCCCGGAGGAGGACCACCGGCAGCAGGGTCCCCGCGCCACCCACGTTGCGCCAGAAGGCCAGCGCCAGCATCGGCGCGGTCACCAGCGTGGTCAGCGGCGCCGACAGCGAGATGCCGAGGACGGCCACGGCGATGATGCCGACGTCCCGTCCGCCGGGCCGGTGCACGGCCCACGCGGACGCCGCCGGAGCGCTCAGGAGGGGACCCGGATCCGGCCGCGGGCGACCGGCACCACCGCGCCCTGCACGGTCGTCGCCGTGGTCCGTCCCCCGGAGGCGGTGACGGTGCAGGAGAGCACCGACGGGCGGCCCATGGCCTCGCCCTGGCGGACGACGTAGGACGACGTCCCGTCGGGGGCGACCAGGCCGGTGGCGACCAGCCAGACGCCGGTGCCCAGGGCCGCCGAGCCGGTCGCCGGGTCCTCCCCCCACCCCAGGTCGGCCGCGAAGACGCGCGCGTAGGCGGTGGAGGCCGCGGCGTCCCAGGACAGCACCGAGACGCCCTCCCCCACCCCCAGCTCGCCGAGCAGGGCCGGGACGGGAGCGGCGGCGTCGACCACCTCGGGACGGACCGCCAGGAAGCTGAAGGGCAGCCCGCAGCCGGCGACGTGCGCGGGCAGGCCGACGGCGTCGGCGGCCGAGAGCCCCATCGCCGCGGCCAGCGCACCGGGCTCGGGGCCGTCCTCGAGGGTGGGCCGCCCGCCGGAGAGGGTCGCGCCGTCGTCGTCCACCACGAGGTCGAGGACGCCGGCGCCGCACTCCTGGCGCACGGTGCCCGCGGGCAGCCGCCCGGCGCGGACCAGCGTGTGCGCCGCGCCGACGCTCGGGTGCCCGGCGAAGGGCAGCTCGGCGTACGGCGTGAAGATGCGGACCCGGTAGTCGGCCCCCGAGCCCTCGGAGGGCACGCACAGGAACGAGGTCTCCGACAGGTGGAACTCGTTGGCCAGCGCCTGGCACTGCTCCGTCGTCAGCCCGTCGGCGTCGTACACGACGGCCAGCGGGTTGCCCGCGAAGGCGCGGGGGGCGAAGACGTCGACGACCTCGTACTCGAGCTCGGCTGCGGGGGACGACACGGCGCCGACGGTAGCCTCAGCGCGCGTGGCCGGTCTCGCCAGGCCACGGCACCGCCGGTCAGATCCACACCCTCGGCACGGAGCCGACGATCGCCATCGAGGAGGTTCCGTGACCACGGTGACGAGGGCCTACGTCTCCCGGCTCGCCGGGCTGCCGGTCTTCGACCCCAACGGCGACCGGGTCGGCAAGGTCCGGGACGTCGTCGTCGCCCTGCGGGTGGGCACCGCCGCGCCCCGGGTGCTGGGGCTGGTGGTCGAGGTGGTGGCCCGCCGGCGCATCTTCGTGCCGATGGGCCGGGTGACCGCCGTCGACACCGGCGCGGTCGTGCTGGCCTCGGGCACCCTCAACCTCAAGCGCTTCGAGCAGCGGGCCGGCGAGACCCTCGTCCTCGGGGAGCTGCTGGACCGTGCCGTGCACATCGCCGAGTCCGGCCGCCCCGCGCACGTGGTCGACGCCGGCATCGAGCAGACCCGCACCGCCGACTGGGTGCTGTCCAAGCTCGCCGTCCAGGAACCCGGCCGGCTGGGCCGCCGCGGCCAGCTGCACACCCTGAACTGGGACGAGGTCACCGGCCTGGCGCTGCCGCAGGGCGGCCAGGGCGCGGAGACCCTCATCGCCACGTACCGCGAGCTCAACGCCGCCGACCTCGCCCACGCCCTGCAGGACCTCCCGATCAAGCGCCGGCACGAGGTGGCCGAGGCCCTGGACGACGAGCGGCTGGCCGACGTCCTCGGGGAGCTGCCGGAGGCCGACCAGATCACCATCCTCGGCACCCTCGACGAGGGCCGCGCCGCCGACGTCCTCGAGGTGATGGACCCCGACGACGCCGCGGACCTGCTCGCCGAGCTCTCGAACGTCGACCGCAACCGGCTGCTGGAGCTCATGGAGCCCGACGAGGCCGAGCCGGTGCGGCAGCTGCTGCAGTACTCCGAGGACACCGCCGGCGGGATCATGACCAGCGAGCCGGTGATCCTCTCCCCCGACGCCACCATCGCCGAGGCACTGGCGCGGGTGCGCGAGCCGGAACTGACCCCGGCGCTGGCCAGCCAGGTGTACGTGTGCCGGCCGCCGTCGGCCACCCCGACCGGCCGCTACCTCGGCCTGGCCCACATCCAGCGGATGCTCCGCGAACCGCCGTCCACCCTGGTCAGCGGGGTCGTCGACGACCTGGAGCCGCTGCGGCCGGAGGCGCCGCTGGCCGAGGTGACCCGCTACTTCGCCACCTACAACCTGGTCGCCGCGCCGGTCGTCGACGCCCAGGGCCGGCTCGTCGGCGCGGTCAGCGTGGACGACGTCCTGGACCACCTGCTGCCCGAGAACTGGCGCGAGCGGGCCCGCCGTGGCTGAGGGCCGCCGGCTCGACGTCCCCCGGGGTGCGCGCGGGTTCGGCAGCTTCCTGCGCCTGGACCCCGACGCGGTCGGCCGCTTCGCCGAGGGCATCGCCCGGTTCCTCGGCACCGGCCGCTTCCTCGCCGTCCAGACCGTCATCGTGACGGTGTGGATCATCCTCAACGTCTTCGCGGTCCGCCTGCAGTGGGACCCCTACCCCTTCATCCTGCTCAACCTGGCCTTCTCCACCCAGGCCGCCTACGCCGCGCCGCTGATCCTGCTGGCGCAGAACCGGCAGGCCGACCGCGACCGCGTGCAGGCCGAGGAGGACCGGGCCCGCGCCGCCTCCACCCGCGCCGACACCGAGTACCTGGCCCGGGAGCTGGCCTCGCTGCGGGTCGCCGTCGGCGAGCTGGCCACCCGCGACTTCATCCGCGGCGAGCTCAGCCGGCTGGCGGAGGACGGCGGCGACGACACGGACAAGCGCGAGAAGAAGGCCAAGAAGAAGCGCGACGCCCTCGGCTGAGGACGCCGGCGCTGCGCCGGTCCTGTCGGTGCCGTGCGTCACGATCGGGGGCGTGACGCGCACGCACACCGTCACCGGGTCGCCGATCGGCCCGCTGACGCCGGTGGCCGAGGGCGACGCGCTGGTCGCCCTGTACATGGACGTGCCCGACGGGGCCGCGCTCGGGGAACGGGACGACGCCGCGTTCACCGACGTCGTCCGGCAGCTGGAGGAGTACTTCGCCGGCGACCGGAGGGAGTTCGACCTGCGGCTGCGGCCGTCGGGCAACGAGCTGCAGCTGGCGGTCTGGCGGCTCATGGCGGAGATCCCCTACGGCGAGACGCGCTCCTACGGCTCCCTCGCCCGGCAGCTCGGCGACCGGACCCTCGCCCAGGCGGTGGGCACGGCGTGCGGGCGCAACCCGTTGCCGGTCGTGATCCCGTGCCACCGGGTGATCGGCGCCGACGGCAGCCTCGTCGGCTTCGGCGGCGGGCTGCACCGCAAGCGGCTCCTCCTCGACCTGGAGCAGCGCGACCGGCGACTGTTCTGAGCCCGCGGGTCAGCCGGTCAGGACGTGCACCAGCGCGCCGGCGGCCCCAGCGAGCACCAGGACGACGATGAACGGCGCCCGCAGGGCCAGCGCGACCGCAGCCACGGCGAGCCCGACCAGCCGCCCGTCGACCACGATCGCGCCGTCGCTGGTGGCGGCCTGGACGGCGACCAGCGCAGCCAGCAGCGCGGCCGGGACGAAGTCGACGACCCGCGCCACCCACGGCTGCTCCACCCAGGCCGCCGGCACCGACAGCCCCGCGAGCTTGAGCAGGTAGCAGCCCAGCGACCCGGCGACGACCGCCACCCACAGCGCGGTGCCGCTCACTGCGCGCCCTCCGGAGCGACCCGCGCGCGGGGCCGACCGGCGAGGGCGACGGCCACGACCGCGGCGATGACCTGCACGCCGGGTGGCACGAACGGCGTCAGCGCCAGCGCCACCACCGCGCCCCCGAGCGCGACCCGCCGCTGCACCGCCGCCTCGGGGAACGGCCGCCGCAGTCGCGGCCACAGCAGGGCCAGGAACGCGGCCGGGACGACGGCGTCGAGCGCGGCCAGCGCCGCACCGCTGAGCGCCGCCGCGCCGAGCGAGCCGACCACCGTCGTGAGGTTCCAGATCAGGAAGATCGTCGCGCCGCCGGCCAGGAAGGCCAGCCGCGCCAGGCCCCGGTCGGGGGCGGCGATGGCCAGCGCCGTCGTCTCGTCGATGACCCAGTGCGCCGTCCCCAGCCGCGGCACCGCACCCCGCGGCCGCAGCAGCGGCACCAGCCGGACGCCGTACACGGTGTTGCGGGTGCCGAGCAGCAGCGCGCTGCCGACGGCGGCCAGCACGCCGCCGCCCGCGCCGAGCACACCGACCAGGGCGAACTGGGAGGCGCCGGTGAACATGAGCAGCGACATCGTCATCGCCTGCCAGAGGTCCAGCCCCGCGGCGTCGGCCGCAGCGCCGAAGGCCACGCCGTAGAGGCCGACGGCCACCCCGAGCCCGATCGCGTCGCGCAGGGTGGCGGAACGCTGGTCGGACACGCGGCCAGGGTAGTGAGCGCCTCCGTGCGTACCGGATCACTCCTCGGACGGCGGGCTGGGCCGGTGGGCCGCCGTACAGTGGCAGGAGACCCGTGTGCGCAGGTCCCCGCCCCTCGCGGCGGACCGACCGGGTCCCCCGTCGAAGGAGACAGACGCAACGATGTCCGCCCCGCTGACCGGCGCGCCGGCGCTCGACGCCGTCACCGCCGCTCTGGCCACCGTGCAGGACCCGGAGATCAACCGCCCGCTGACCGAGCTGGGCATGGTCAAGGACGTGCAGATCGCCGAGGACGGCACCGTCCGGGTCGAGGTCTACCTCACCGTCTCGGGCTGCCCGATGCGCGAGACGATCACCAACCGCGTCACCCAGGCCGTCTCCGCCGTCCCCGGTGTCACGGCCGTCCAGGTGGGCCTCGACGTGATGAACGACGAGCAGCGCGCCGAGCTGCGGCGCACCGTCCGGGGCACCGACGCCGCCGACCCGGTCATCCCGTTCGCCCAGCCCGGCTCGCTGACCCGCGTGTACGCCGTCGCCTCCGGCAAGGGCGGCGTCGGCAAGTCGTCGGTCACGGTCAACCTGGCCGCGGCGCTGTCCAAGCGCGGCCTGTCGGTCGGCGTGGTGGACGCCGACATCTACGGCCACTCGGTGCCGCGGATGCTCGGGGTCGACGACAAGCCGACCCAGGTCGACAACATGATCATGCCGCCGCAGGCCTACGGCGTGAAGGTCATCTCGATCGGCATGTTCACCCCGGGCAACACCCCGGTCGTGTGGCGCGGGCCGATGCTGCACCGCGCGCTGCAGCAGTTCCTCGCCGACGTGTGGTGGGGCGACCTCGACGTGCTCCTGCTGGACCTCCCGCCCGGCACCGGCGACGTCGCGATCTCCATCGCCCAGCTGCTGCCCAACGCCGAGATCCTCGTCGTGACGACGCCGCAGCTGGCCGCCGCCGAGGTGGCGGAGCGGGCCGGGGCGATCGCCACCCAGACCCACCAGCAGGTGGTCGGCGTCATCGAGAACATGTCCTGGATGGACCTGCCCGACGGCTCCCGCGTGGAGGTCTTCGGGTCCGGCGGCGGTCAGACCGTCTCCGACGCGCTGACCCGCACCCTCGGCGCCCGGGTGCCGCTGCTCGGCCAGATCCCGCTCGACACCCGCGTGCGCGAGGCCGGCGACGCCGGTGCGCCGGTCGTGCTCGCCGACCCCGAGTCCTCGGCGGCGCAGGCGCTGACCGCGATCGCCGACGGGCTGGCCACCCGCCAGCGCGGGCTGTCGGGCATGTCGCTGGGGCTCACCCCCGTCCGCCGCTGACCTGATCGTGTCGGGGACGGGCACTGCGGGCGTTCCCCGCGCCTTGCGGGCGTTGTAGAGCCGGCAGTGCACGAGGAACCCCGGCAATGGAGCAGGGGGACGGCACCTGGCCGCGGGTGGAACGGTCGCGGGGGCCCGGAGGGTCTCCCGACCGGGACACGGGCAGCGGCTCGGCTCAGCAGGGGGACGGCACCTGGCCGCGGTGTCGGCCGGTAGGCCGACGATGTCATCGCCTCAGGTCGCGTCGGGGTCGAACGGGGGCGGCGTGGCCGCGTCGCGGGACCGGACGGCGTTCCGGCCGGCCACGGTGGCGCCGGCCCCGGCCCAGGCGAGCCCGGCCGAGCCGGTCGCGCTGCCGCGGCGCACCGACGGCGCGTCGTCGTCGGCGAGCAGCTGGTTCCGGATGAACGTCTTCGGGTGGTACTGGCGCAGGTCGAGGTCGCGGAGCTTGGCGAGGTCGTCGCCCAGCGACTCGTCCACCTGGGCGCGGACGCCGGTGATCGCCTCGCGCACCTTCTTCAGGCCGGTCGCGGCGTCCTTGGCCAGGTGCGGCAGCCGCTCGGGGCCGAAGATGAACAGCGCCGCGAGCGCGAGGACGATGATCTCGCCCCAGCCGATCGAGTCGAACACGAAACCGCTCCCGTCGTCCCGCGGACGCCCCTGCCGCCCACGGCTGTCCAGACTAGGCGCGTCGGAGCGCCGGGTCAGTGCCCCGATCCGGGGGGTGGCCGGGGTCTCAGGCCTCGTCGAGGGTGACGTCGACGGTCGTCGACGAGCCCCCGCGGACCAGCTCGATGCGGACGGTCTCCCCCGGCTCGTGCGCGTCGACGGCGACGACGAGCTCCTCGGAGCTGCCCACCGGGTCCTCGCCCACCGCGATGATGACGTCCTGCTCGCGGATTCCGGCCTCGGCCGCGCCGCTGCCGGGCTCGACGTTGACCACCAGCGCGCCGTCCCGGGTGCCGTCGGTGACCGAGCGGGCGTTGACCCCGAGCGCGGCGTGCACCGCCCGGCCGGTGCTGATCAGCTGCTCGGCGATGTCCCGGGCGGAGTCGATCGGGATCGCGAAGCCCAGGCCCACGCTGCCCCCGCCGAGGGAGGCGATGGCGGTGTTGATGCCGATGACCTCGCCCGAGCCGTTGACCAGCGCGCCGCCGGAGTTGCCCGGGTTGATGGGCGCATCGGTCTGCACCGCGCTGATGACGGCGTTGGTGTCGCTGCCCTCCCCCGACAGCCGGACCGGGCGGTCCAGCGCGCTGACGATGCCGGTGGTCACCGTGCTGGCCAGGCCCAGCGGGGAGCCGATCGCGACGACGGGGTCACCGACGACGACGTCGGAGGAGTCGCCGAGGGCCGCGGTGAGCAGGCCGGGCTTCTCCACCTTGAGGACGGCGACGTCGCTGGCCGGGTCGCGACCGACGATCCGGGCCGCCGAGCCGCTGCCGTCGGAGAAGACCGCGCGGATCTCGGCACCCTCGACGCCGTCGGCGCCGGAGATGACGTGGTTGTTGGTGATGATGTAGCCGTTCTCGCCGTCGACGACCACGCCGGAGCCGGTGGCGCCGGCCTCCCCGAGGCGGACCTCGACGGAGACCACCGCGGGCGTGACCCGCTCGGCGATGTCGGAGACCGAGCCCGGCTCGCGGGCGACCCCCTCGCTGGTCTCGTTGAGCTGGGTTCCGGGGGCGAGCAGCGGGGTCTCGCTGGCGGTGCGGGTCAGCAGGTAGCCGGCGCCGCCGCCGATCGCGCCGACGAGCAGCACGGCGAGGACGACGAGCACCGACAGGCGGATCGACAGGTCGCGCAGCCGCAGCTTCCGGCGGCCCTTCCCGTCGACGACGACCGGGCCGGGCTGGTCCGCCGGCTCCTCGAAGACCGCCGGGCCGGTGAGGGCGGCGGGCGCGTGGGGGTCCCGCCAGGGGTCGGAGCGGGCGTCGGGCTTCCACCACGGACCGGTCGCGGTCCGGCGGCGTTCCGGCCGGCCGCCGGGCGGCTCCTGCAGGCCGCGCCGGACCGGTCCGGGCGGCGCGAAGGCCCGCAGTACCGCCTCCGGCGGCGGAGGCGGCAGCGGGCGCGGCGGCGGGGCGGGGCGGTCGCCGGCGAAGCTGCCGTCGACGGCGGCGGGCCGCCCGAACGCGGCCTGCTGGGCGGGGCTCGGTGCGGGCGGGCGGAGCACGGCGGGGCGGGGGTCACCCGGTGGGGGGTCGAAGCCCCCGACACCGGCCCGGGGCCGCGCGAAGACCTCGTCGGGCGCCGGCGCCGTGTCGGCGGGCCGCGACTCCTCGGGGGTCTCCGGGTTCTCGGGCAGTGGGACCTCCCCGGTCGCGGCGTCGGTACGGGTGTTCAGGGCGTTCCGCCCGGGCGGACGGCTGCGGTGTCGACCGTCATGGTGCGGACCACCGGCGGCGCGATCTGGGTGCGCTGCTCCGGCGAGGAACCGGCGACCGACGAGGGCACCCGGCGCTCGCCGTGCGGACCGTCGACCGGGAGCCCGAGAGCCAGCACCGTGACGCCCAGCCCGAGGCCGGCGAGCGCTCCGGCGACCCCGCGCCGCAGCCAGCGGGCCTGACCGGGCCGCGCGGGAGGCGGCGCCGGCGGGGCCAGCGGCACCGACCAGGAGCCGGCGGGGCCGGACACGGTGAGCTGCTCGGGCCCGGCGCTCAGCCCGCCGCCGGTGCCGGGGACGTCGGCGGTGAAGGGGATGGCGCGCAGGCGCGAGAGCAGGTCGCCGGGCACCGCGACCTCGGCACAGGTGTGCAGCGCGTCCTTGGCCTCCCGCTGGGCCTGTACGGCCATCCGGCACTGGGCACAGCCGGTCAGGTGCCGGGCCGCGCGGCCGGCGGGGCCGCCGGCCAGCTCGCCGTCCACCAGGGCGGCGATCGCCTCCTGGGCCAGGTGGCTCTCGGGGATGTTCACCCCGCGCTCCCCTCCGCGGCCACCGGGCGGCGCGGGGCCAGGTGCGCCAGGGCCTCGCGCAGCTGGACACGGCCGCGGTGGATGCGGCTCCGGACCGTGCCGAGCTTGATGCCGAGGGTGGCCGCGATCTCCTCGTAGGTCAGGCCCTCGATGTCACACAGGACGACGGCGACGCGGAACTCCGGTGAGAGCGCGTCCAGCGCCGCCTGCACCTGCGGGTCGAGGTGGGTGTCGGAGTAGACCTGCTCGGGGCTGGGCGCGGTACCGGGCAGGCGCTCGGTGTCCTCGGGAAGGGCGTCGAAGCGGATCCGCTGCCGGCGCCGCACCATGTCGAGGAACAGGTTCGTGGTGATCCGGTGCAGCCAGCCCTCGAAGGTGCCGGGCGAGAAGTCGGCCAGCGAGCGGAACACCCGGACGAACGTCTCCTGGGTGAGGTCCTCGGCGTCCTGCGGGTTGCCCGACAGCCGGTAGGCCAGCCGGTAGACGCGCGCGGAGTGGTCGCGGACGACCTGCTCCCACGTGGGGGCGACCCACGCCTCGGCGCCGGGCGCGTCGGGCACGGCGGCCGGCTGCGCGGGGACAGGGGCATCGGACACGGGTCCAGGATCGCAGACGGAGGCCGCTCCCTGCCCTCCCACGTCGGCGGGTCGGGCGGGGGCGGCTCGCTTGGGGCGCACGTCGTGATCAACGGGCGGTGCGCCACCCGGTGTTCCCGTTCACAGCAAGCTCACAGCCCCGCCGGTCGCGGACGGTCACCGGGAGTGGGCCACTACCCTCGGCCGGTGATGAGCAGCGGACCGAGGCCGGGCAGGGACGGCGCCGCCTACGCCGACCGGTTCGCGACCGAGACCCCCGCCCTGGTCGCGGCCCGGGCGCGTGCGGCCCGTCTCGGCGGCCCCGCGCCGCTCGAGCCGGCCGTCGGCGCCTCGCTGGCCGTCCTCGCCGCGACCGGGGGTGCCCGCGCGGTCGTCTCGATCGGCAGCGGCGCCGGGGTGGTCGGGCTGTGGCTGCTGGAGGGCATGCGCCCCGACGGCGTCCTCACCGCCCTGGACGGCGACCCGGAGCAGTTGCGCGCGGCCCGGCTGGCCTTCGTCGAGGCCGGCCACCCGGCCGGCCGCACGCGCATGATCTTCGGGACCCCGGCCGAGGTGCTCCCGCGGCTGTCGCCGGGCGCCTACGACATGGTCGTCTGCGCCGGGCCCCCCACCGAGTACGCCCGGCACCTGGACGCCCTGCTCGACCTGGTGCGGGTGGGCGGCACGCTGACCTGCCACGGGCTGCTGGAGGGCGACCGCATCGCCGACCGCACCGCCCGCGACGAGCAGACCGTCACCTGGCGGGAACTGGCCCGCACCGTGCGCGAGCACGAGGCCCTGACCTCGGCCGTCCTCCCCATCGGGGCAGGCCTGCTGGTGGCGACCCGGCGCCGCTGAGGTCGCGACGCCGGGCCGGCCGTCAGTCGGTGCCGGACTCCATCGCGGCGCGGTCGAGCAGCTCGTCCTCCTCGGAGACCGCCCCGCGCGAGGCGATCGCCTGGGCGCCGCCCGCGGCCATCGCACCGATCAGCCCGGTCGAGGCCGCCTGCGCGGCACCGACGGCCGCCGGGGTCACGCCGCCGACCATGCCGATCGCGGCGTACTGCTCGAGCTTGGCGCGGGAGTCGGCGATGTCGAGGTTGCGCATGGTCAGCTGGCCGATGCGGTCCACCGGGCCGAACGCGGAGTCCTCGGTCCGCTCCATGGAGAGCTTGTCCGGGTGGTAGCTGAACGCCGGTCCGGAGGTGTCGAGGATCGAGTAGTCCTCGCCGCGCCGCAGGCGCAGGGTCACCTCGCCGGTGACCGCCATGCCGACCCAGCGCTGCAGCGACTCCCGCAGCATCAGCGACTGCGGGTCCAGCCAGCGGCCCTCGTACATCAGCCGGCCGAGGCGCCGGCCCTCGCTGTGGTAGGTGGCGAGGGTGTCCTCGTTGTGGATGGCGTTGACCAGCCGCTCGTAGACGATGTGCAGCAGCGCCATGCCGGGCGCCTCGTAGATGCCGCGGCTCTTGGCCTCGATGATGCGGTTCTCGATCTGGTCGGACATGCCCAGGCCGTGCCGGCCGCCGATGGCGTTGGCCTCCAGCACCAGGTCGACGGCGGAGGCGTACTCCTTGCCGTTGATGCTGACCGGGCGGCCCTGGACGAACCCGATCGTGACGTCCTCGTGGGGGATCTCGACGGCCGGATCCCAGAACCGCACGCCCATGATCGGCTCGACGATCTCGACCCCGGCGTCCAGGTGCTCCAGCGACTTGGCCTCGTGGGTGGCGCCCCAGATGTTGGCGTCGGTGGAGTAGGCCTTCTCCGTGCTGTCCCGGTAGGGCAGGTCGTGGGCCAGCAGCCACTCGGACATCTCCTTGCGGCCGCCGAGCTCGGTGACGAAGTCGGCGTCCAGCCACGGCTTGTAGATCCGCAGCGAGGGGTTGGCCAGCAGGCCGTAGCGGTAGAACCGCTCGATGTCGTTGCCCTTGTAGGTCGAGCCGTCGCCCCAGATCTGGACGTCGTCCTCGAGCATGGCGCGCACCAGCAGGGTGCCGGTGACCGCCCGGCCGAGCGGGGTGGTGTTGAAGTAGCTGCGCCCCCCGGAGCGGATGTGGAACGCCCCGCAGGTCAGGGCCGCCAGCCCCTCCTCGACGAGGGCGGCGCGGCAGTCGACCAGGCGGGCGATCTCCGCGCCGTACGCAGCGGCGCGACCGGGCACCGAGGCGATGTCCGGCTCGTCGTACTGGCCGATGTCGGCGGTGTACGTGCACGGCACCGCGCCCTTGTCACGCATCCACGCGACCGCCACCGAGGTGTCGAGTCCGCCGGAGAAGGCGATGCCGACGCGCTCGCCGACCGGGAGGGAGGTGAGGACCTTGGACACGGGAAGAAGTATGCACGCCGATGCATGATCATGCACAGGCGGGGGTGGAGCGCTCACACCAACGCGCGGGCACCCTTCCCCAGGACGGTGACCCCGCCGGCGCTCACGTGGTAGCGCTGGCGGTCGGTGTCGAGGTCGACCCCGATGCGCGCCCACGGCGGGACGACGACGTTCTTGTCGAGGATGGCCCGCCGGACGTAGGCGCCCTCACCGACGAACACGCCGTCCATGAGCACGCTGTCCTCGACCCGCGCGCCGCGCTCGACGCGCACACCCGGTGAGACCACCGAGTTGTGCACCGAGCCGCCGCCGATGATCGCGCCGGCGCTGACCATCGACTCCTCCGCGCGGCCGCCGAGGACGAACTTCGCCGGGGGCAGCTGCGGCGGCAGGGTGAGGATCGGCCAGCGGTCGTTGTACAGGTTGAAGATCGGCGTGACCGACACGAGGTCCATGTGCGCGTCGAAGTACGAGTCGATCGTCCCGACGTCCCGCCAGTAGCCGTGGTCGCGCTCGCTGGCGCCCGGGACGATGTTGGTGGAGAAGTCGTAGACCCACGCGTCGCCGGCCTCGGCCAGCATCGGCATGATCGACCCGCCCATGTCGTGGGCGGAGCTCTCGTCCTCGGCGTCGGCCCGCAGCGCCTCGAGCAGGGCCTCGGTGGTGAACACGTAGTTGCCCATGGAGGCGAAGCTCTCCTCCGGGGAGTCGGGCAGCCCCGGCGGGTCGGCGGGCTTCTCCAGGAAGCCGCGCACCTTCCCCTCGGCGTCGGCGTCGATCACGCCGAACTCGGTGGCCTCCACCCGCGGCACCCGCAGGCCGGCGATGGTGACCCCCGCGCCGGTCTGCACGTGCTGGTCGATCATCTGCGCCGGGTCCATGCGGTAGACGTGGTCGGCGCCGAAGACCATGACGATGTCGGGCCGGGCGTCGTAGATGAGGTTCAGGCTCTGGAAGATCGCGTCGGCGCTGCCGGTGTACCAGCGCGGCCCGAGCCGCTGTTGCGCGGGCACGGGGGTGATGAAGTTGCCCAGCATCTGCGACAGCCGCCACGTCGTGGTGATGTGCCGGTCGAGGCTGTGGCTCTTGTACTGGGTGAGGACGGCGATCTGCCGCACCTCCGCGTTGACCAGGTTGGACAGCACGAAGTCGATGAGCCGGTAGTTGCCGCCGAACGGCACTGCCGGTTTCGCCCGATCCGCGGTGAGCGGGGCCAGCCGCTTGCCCTCACCGCCGGCCAGGACGATGCCGAGAACCCGAGGACCGCCACGCATGTGACGCAACGTAGCCGGTGGACGGGGCTGCCGCCGCACCGCGGTGCACGGTGGTCACCCATGGGGTGAGATGCCTACCTCGTGCCGTACGGGGCGGCCCCCTGCAGGGTCCCGCCGCGAGCGTGCGAGCGGCGGGGGCAGCGGGGTCACCCCTCGGCTCCTGGCCCCCTGCAGGGCCCCGCCGCGAGCGTGCGAGCGGCGGGGGCAGCGGGGTCACCCCTCGGCTCCTGGCCCCCT